>JBMYTL010000042.1:0-24111 GCA_049604295.1 Gammaproteobacteria bacterium | reverse complement strand
TCCGCATTCGCCAGTTAACGACACGATGGACACAAAAAAGGGCCGGTTCCGAAGATCGGAACCGGCCCTTGATAACGGCCTGACTGCGTCAGGCCTTGGCAGATTCGTCCTCGAAAACTTCGTCTGCCAGGGATGTGGGCAGGAAGTTGAGCACCTTCAATGCCACCGCGGTGAGAATCAGCGCGAAGGCCACGCCACCGACACCAAGAAGGATCTCATAGATGGTGGGGGAATAAGCGTTGACGATGCCGTCCTGGAACGCGGAACTCATCTCGTAGCCGGGGAACAGCACCAGGGGATAGGCCTGGCCGCCGATCACGATCACGTAGAGTTGGGCAAGGCCGCCGATGATCACCAGTACAGAGGCAGCCGCAACGGCGAGCCGTGACTTCGATGGGCGGGGACAGAAGAGGAGGGCCAGCGGAAGCAGGGTTCCCAAGCCAATTTGAACCACCCAGAACAGGAAGGTGTATACACCGCCATCGCGAAGGATGAAGGCCTCGATTCCGTGGTGTTCAGTTGCGTATAGGTTCGTGACATGGCGTGCCATCTCGAAGTACAGCACTGCGGCCACGAAAACCCCGAGGAGGTTTTTCAAACGCTTGATAACGACATCGCCCAGCGGACGACCGGTCCAGTTGTAGGAAGCCATCAGAACCAGCAGGAATACGGCAAGCCCGAAGGCGAAGGACATGATGATGAACATCGGAGCCATGATGGCAGCGTCATAAGCCTGCCGAGCCACAAGGAATCCGAAGATGGATCCGGTGCCGGTGGTCAGGATCAGTCGCCAAATGAATGCCGCGACCCCCACCTTGCTCGAGTGCGCCTGCAGTTTGCGGTCCATCATGAACCAGAGGTACAGACCTACGATGGCAATGAACCCGTTATAGAGCAGCACGTTCCAGGCGAAGATCGACTTGAAGTTGTAGTGCGTCATCGCGACGAGCAGTCGATCGGGCTGGCCCAGGTCCAGCACCAGGACCACAAGCCCACCAACCAGCAAGGTGATAGCGAGAAGG
Source organism: Gammaproteobacteria bacterium (assembly GCA_049604295.1). Classification (GTDB taxonomy): domain Bacteria; phylum Pseudomonadota; class Gammaproteobacteria; order JACKNK01; family JACKNK01; genus JBMYTL01. The sequence goes on along the minus strand of JBMYTL010000042.1, from coordinate 23,089 downwards.
GCGGAGAGCCGTGCCATGGGTTTGTAGAAAGTCTTGTGGAACACCGAGGAGATGGATGCCACGTTGAGCGCACCGGAAGCGGCGACAATCAGGAAAATGGCGAATACATGGGGCATGCCCCAGACCACCTGATTGTCCATGCCTGTGACCCAGTGGCCCTCATGCTCCATGTGCCAGACGGCACCGAGACCGATGAGGATGAGGGCTCCAAGCACGCCAAGCAGTGCGAGGTAGCCTTTACTGTTGCCTTCAATTTCGCGGTACTGAACTTTCATTTGCCTTTTGCTCGTCTCGCCTGGTGTTCAACCGGACTGGGCTTCCAGGAAACCGGCGTCAACCAGGGATTCCGCGGAAGAAAACACCGGGGTTGAGCCCCAGGTCGGAACGGATCTGGGTATTCGCCCCTTCAGCCAGGGCCTTGGAGACCGGGCTCTCAGGGTCCTTGAGGTCGCCAAAGACCAAGGCCTTGTGACCGTCTTTCTCGCAGGCTTCGGCACAGGCGGGGGTGAGGTTGCCTTCATCGACACGATGAACGCAGAAGGTGCACGATTCCACGCATCCCTTGCCACGTGGCACATCGGGCTTCTGCTCGGTGAGGGTTTCGTGGATGAAGGATCGTGCCTTGTAGGGGCAGGCCATCATGCAGTACCGGCAGCCGATACAGATGTGTTTGTCCACCAGGACAATGCCATCGGCACGACGGAACGAAGCGCCGGTGGGGCACACGTCCACACATGGAGGGTTCTCGCAGTGCTGACAGGCCAGCGGAAGCGAAAAAGCCTGGCCCGTCGTTTTATTCTTGAGCGAGACCTTGCGGATCCAGTGTGTGTCCTGGGTGTCGCGTCCTTTGAGTTCTTGGCGATTCAGGCCGTTTTCCTCGTCGCAGGCTGTAACGCATGCGTCACAGCCGTCACCACATTTAGTGGTGTCGATGAGCATTCCCCAACGCACCTTGTCCGTCACCGGTTCGTCAGCCGGTTTCGCCTCGGCGATCCCGGTGAATGCCAGTCCGGCGGGCAGGCCCGCGGCCATGCTGGCGATACCACCCAGGAACCGGCGGCGAGCCTGGTTGCTGGCGGCGTGTTCAGTGGTCTGATCAGCGGTTTCGGTCATGGCTTAAGGTCTTTCTCGTCGATGCATGCGCAAAGGGGATCCGCGAGTCGGATATGCGCCGGTCCGCCTTGTGACGGCCCCGATACGCAAAATGCGCCCACGTGGGACGCGTCGCGGCGGTCAGTCGGAATTACTCCGGCTTGGTTGCGTGGCATTCGAAGCAGTCAATCTTGACTGCCGTGTATGCGTGGCAGCTCTGACAGAACTGGCCCTCAGCATTGATGGGTTTGTAGCTGCCCTGGGGATCTTTCTCCGCGTGGCAACTGACGCAGCCCTTCAGGCTGTGCTTGCTGGTACGAATCCCCTGATGAACGGTGTCATCGCGCTGATGGAGGATGTACTGAAAGTGCTGACGGCGCATTACGTCGTTGGGCTCGACGCACTGGCGTGCGCCTTCCACGGCGGACGCCGATGCTTTGGGATACGGAGGAAGCAGGGAGTCCCCCGCAAAGGCCGCGTTGCCAGCGAGCAACGTGGCCAGTGCGAGAGCACCTGTAGCGGTTCGGGTGAGCTTGGTCACGAGTGACATTGGATACACCAGCGTTTGCCGCCTTACTCGCCCATCGCCATGTCGATGTAGCCCGTGGGGCAGACATCAGAGCAGATGTGACAACCGATGCAACGGGTGTAGTCCGTGTCCACGTAACGACCCGTGGTGGCCTCGTTCTTCTTGACCCGGAACACGGCATCCTGAGGGCAGAAGATGACGCAGTTGTCGCATTCGAAACACAGACCGCAGGACATGCAGCGGTTGGCCTCATTGATCGCGTTTTCCTCTTCAAGGCCGATCATGCGCTCTTTGAAGTGACCCAAAACCTCGTCGGAGGTGGGAACCTCTTCGCCACGCTTGTAGCGGCCTTCTTCCTGGAAGTGGCCGAGGAACATGTCTTCGGCGTGCACGATCTCGTGCTCTGAACGGTCTTCGTAATTGTGTACGGCGAACTTGGCGTCCGAGGTGCCCCAGTCGCTGTTGTCGTGGGTGTACTCCTCGGGATCGAGGCCCTGCTCGTGCAGCTTGTCCATCAGGTTGAAGTGGTGAACATCAACCTTGGGACGTTTCTTCAAATTCTCGTTCTTGAAGAAATGCTCGACTGTTTCAGCGCAGACCGAAGCCTGACCGATGGCAGTGGTCAGCAGGTGGGGGCGCACGATGTCGCCAATCACGAAGTGGCCGGGCTTGCCAGGCACCTGGTAGTGCTTATCGGCGTCGATCAGGTTGCGATCATTGGCCATGGCCTCGATCCCGGTCATTTCACCGCCCTGGCCGATGGCGGAGACGATGAGGTCAGCCTCGATGACGTACTCGCTGCCTTCAACCGGGACGGGGCGGCCGCCTTCCATTGCACACTTCGCCATCTTCAGGCCGGTGGCGCGACCATTCTCATCCTTCACCAAGCCCACGGGCATGACGCCGTCATGGATGTCCACACCCTCGTACAGGGCATCGTGGACCTCGTGTTCGGCAGCGGTCATCTGATCTTTCGGGAACAGAGAGGTCAGGGTGACATCGGCGCCCTGACGCTTGGCGGCATGGGCGGTGTCATGGGCGATGTAGCCGTGAATGACCTGCTCAGCCGATTCGTTGGCGTTGATGTTTTCGATGTGCCCGAGGCGACGGGCAACGGACACCACATCGATGGAGGTATCACCACCACCCACGCAGACGACCTTCGCGGCGGAAACCTGGAGGGTGCCTTTGTTGAAGGCATCCAGGAAGGCGACGCCGGAGACACAGTTGGGGGTGCCTTCCCAACCGTCCACGGGAAGCCCGCGGCCGGTCTGACAGCCAATCGCCCATACCACGGCGTCAAATTCGTTCTCGAGCTCTTCAATGGTGACGTCTTTGCCCACGCGGGTATTCATGCGCAGCTCGATGTCGCCCATATCGACGATGCGATTGCATTCGTGGTCAAGCACGTCGCGCGGGGTACGGTAGCCGGGGATGCCATAACGCATCATGCCGCCGAGCTTTTCCTGGGCATCAATGATGGTGGAGCCGATCCCTTTGCGCCGCAGCTGGTAAGCCATGGCCATGCCGGCGGGGCCACCGCCGATGATGGCAACTTTCTTGTCGATGACGGCGTCGGGTCGCTCGAATTTCCAGCCTTCCTTGAAGGCGGTGTCGCCAATGAACTGTTCGACGGCGTTGATGCCGACGAAGTCATCAACTTCGTTACGGTTACAGCCATCCTGACAGGGAGCAGGGCAGACCCGACCCATCTGGGAGGGGAAGGGGTTCGCATCAGTGGAGCGGCGGAAGGCATATTCCTGCCAGCTCATTCCTTCAGCGGGCTTCTCCATCTGGCGGACGATCTGCAGCCAACCGCGGATATCCTCACCCGATGGGCAGGAGCCCTGGCAGGGCGGGGTGCGGTGCACGTAGGTCGGGCACTTGTGGGAAGTATCTTCCTTGAAGATCTTGTTATCCCAGCCGCCCCAGGCGTCCGAGTCATGGGTCGCGCCTTCCTTGAACTTCCGGAAGGTGTGGCCGTCGCCTTTGTACGTCTTACTCCAAGGAGTCGCCATGGTCAGTGTCTCCTGTACCGTGAACCGTTCGGCCCGAGGCCGTATGTTTCTGTCTTTACATCGGGTACGTCTGGCTGGGACGTACCCGGGTTTGCTCGTACGCGACAGCCGAAGTCATCGCGTGGCGGCGGATTCCAAGCGCGCGGGAATATAGCCCAGCGCTTATGAAACCCCCCATATCCAACTGGTAATAGCCCAGCCGGTGTGGAATGCCTTGTGCTTAGTGCTCGGTTTCCATGACCAAAGCGTCACCAACCAGTTGGTGCAGCGAAATGATCTGGTCCATGGAGAAGCCGTAGTACGGCAGCACCTTGGCAAACTGTGTCTTACAGATGGCGCAGATGGCCGCCATGTGGGTGACACCGTTGTCCTGGATGACCTCGCCGAGTGCTTCCATCCGGGGCAGCGCGCCCTTGACGCGCAGTTCCATGAGGTCATCGGTGAGCAATCCACCACCACCGCCGCAGCAATAGGTGCTGTCAAAGATGGTGTCGGCGGGCATATCAACGTAATTATTCACCGCGGCTTTGATCAGGTTGCGCGGCAAGGCGTACTGACCACCGGGCTGGTCGCCCATGCGGCTGGCGCGGGATACGTTGCATGAATCGTGGAAGGTCACGACCTTGTCGTCATTGAGCGACGGATCAAGCTTGATAGCCCCTTTCGCAAGGAGGTCGGTGGTGCACTCCACGATGTGCTGAGGGATCGGGTAGTTGTGATCCAGCTGCTTTTGAAGCATCTGGGCGTACTTGTCGTCTTCGGCTGCGCCCGAGCCGATACCGGCAAGGGTGTTCCAGAAGGAATAGGCGACGCGCCATGCGTGACCACACTCACCGACGACTATGCGCTTTACGCCGAGCTCAAGCGCGGCCTCGCGAATACGCTCGGCTTGGCGGCGCATGTTGTCGTAGGAGCCGATGAACATAGAGAAGTTCGCGGCTTCGGAAGCGTAGGAGGACACGGTCCAGGACAGGCCGGCCGCGTGGAAGACCTTGGCATAACCGATCAAGCCATCTATGTGTGGCTCCGCGAAGAAGTCGGCGGAAGGGGTGACCAGAAGGATGTCGGCACCCTTCTCGTCGCAGGGCAGTTTGACGGAGATGCCGGTTTCGTCCTCGATGTCCTCTTCCAGACCTTCCAGGGTGTCAACCAGGGCGGGTTCAGGAAGGCCGAGGTTATTCCCGATCTTGTGAACCTTGGCGATGATCTCGTTGGAGTACTTCTGACCCATGCCGACGGCATCCATGATCTCGCGGGCGGCCATGGAAATCTCCGCTGTGTCGATCCCGTAGGGACAGAACACGGAGCAACGACGGCACTGAGAACATTGGTGGTAGTAGCTGTACCAGGAATCGAGTACGTCCTTGGTCATGTCGGTGGCGCCGACCAGCTTCGGGAAGTACTTGCCCGCAAACGTGAAGTAGCGGCGGTACACCTTGCGCAGCAGGTCCTGGCGGGCAACCGGCATGTTCAAAGGATCCGAGGTGCCCTGGTAGTAGTGGCACTTGTCAGTGCACGCACCGCACTTGACGCAGGAATCGAGAAACACCTGTAGTCCGCGGTAGCGGCTGACCAGGTCGCCGAGCTTGTCTACCGCGCGTTGCTCCCAACCGGCTTCCAATTCGCCTGGAAAACCCAGCGGCTCGTTGTGGGCAGGCTTGGCGACAAAGGGGGAAAGCCCCTCCATGGAGCCCGGACTTACGTTCGGAATGTCCCGGGGGCCGTGTTCGCGAAACTTCGGAACGTCGTAATCGGCCATGGTCGTACCTCGATCTTCAGTATCAGTCGTTAGCGTGGTCGGACAGGGCGGCGTGGCCGTTAGTCAGCTTTCGCGGCCTTGGCGTCGAGGTTCGATTCGAACTTGACGACAGCCCAGTCGGCGACGTGGCGCTTCTCGCGAGGGTTATCGATCTGGTTGCGCGTGGGGCTGAAGAACACACCCGGTGCGTGTAGAAGCTTGCTGACCGGGAACACGATCATCAGAGCGATGACCAGAATAAGATGGATCAGCAGAATCGGGTCGGCGGGCAGGGGCTGCCAGTTGAACGTGTACAGGCCAACCATGAAGCCCTTGAGGCCCACGATATCGACCGGGGCTACGTGCTGGCTCATCAGAACGCCGGAGACACCGATGCCGAGCAACAGGGCGAGCATGAGGTGGTCGGACGGTGCGGAGATGTAGCGAACGCGATCGACCAGGAACCGGCGACCCCAGAGCCCGAGCAGACCGACGACCATGGCAATCCCGGCGTAGATGCCGATCCACTGCATCAGAACGATGATGGTGGGTACCGGCTCGGCGAAGTAGCGAAGGTGACGCACCAGCGCGATGAACATGCCGAAGTGGAACAGATAGGCAAACACCCAGATCCACTTGTTCGAGCGGAACAGGCTGCCGAAGAAAAGCACTTCGGTAACCATGCGGAATACCACGCCACCCTGGGTGACCGGGGCGGGCATGGTGGGAATTTTGAGCGGCGCAGGGGTCGTCGCGTACTGGCGGATCTTACGGTAGAGGCCGTAGACCAGAAGCGCCGTGGCCCCGTAGAAAAGAAGGGCAAAAAGCCCAGTCAGAAAGGACATGCTGGAGATGCCTCCGAACAGATAACCGCGGAGTTGAGAGCCGGATGCTCTTCGTGAATCTTTGATTTCCGGCCGAAGGGTCCCTTGTTGGGGAGGGCCGGAAGCGAAACCGCCGGGCTAGGTGATGCCCGGCCCGGCGGTTTCGTTACCTACCGGTGCCTGGAATCAGACGCAGCCGGTGGGCTTGGGCAGACCACCGTAGCGGCAGGCCTGCTTGGCCGGGCCGTAAGGGAACAGCTCGTAGAGGTACTTGGAGTTGCCCTTGTCCTTACCCATCTTCTTGCCGATGGCCTTGGTCAGCACGCGGATAGCGGGGGCGATCTGGTACTCCTCGTAGTACTCGCGCAGGAAGTTGATGATCTCCCAGTGCTCGTCGGTCAGTTCGGTGCCGTCCTGAGCAGCCATGACGGTGGCCACTTCCGGCTCCCATTCGGTGAGGTTGGCCAAGTAGCCTTCTTCGTCGACCTCGAGGGTCTTGCCGTTGACTTCGATACCCATTGATTAATGCTCCTGTTACGTAGCGGTGTTGGTTACAGCCAAGACTGAACAGCGTCGTTGTTGACGGTGAGTTCAACGAAACCGGCGTAATCGACGACGGAAACGCCGTCGATGAGCTTGTCTTCGCTGAGTCCCCGGGCAGCCAGGTCGGGACCCAGCACGGCAACGGACACTTTAGACATGGCGTCTTTCATTTTCCCCTCGAACGTGGAGCCCTTGACGGCACCAACGACGGCATCCTCGATCAGCAGCACGGAGCTGCCTTCGGCGGCCAGACGCAGGCAACTGTCCAGGGAGTTGCGGTCGAAGGGGGACTTATTGACGGTGTGCAGCATCGTCATTTCTGGAATCTCCTGGGGATCTCGGGATCAGAAGCTGAGGACGACGTCTTGACCGTTCATGACTTCCGCCAATTCGGCGGAGGACACGAGACGGATAGAAGGCTTTTCGGCCCAGTCGTCGTCTTCGTCTTCGTAAACCAGCTCCTGGAGGTCTTCCAGGGTGAGGCCTCGGGCCTCGAGCGATTCTTTCTCGACGTAGATTTTGGTCACGTCGTAATCACCCAGGGCGGAATAGGTCGGCGAGAAATTCTTCATGCCGATTGCCTTGGTATCCTGGCCCTTGGTCAGCTGATAGACCCCGTCATCCACGAACGCCAGGCTGACGTCCTGATCGAAAGCCGCGCCGATGAGCACGACTTCCAGGGATTCGAGGGCATAAACGGTTCCGTACGGCGCCTTGCGGTTCACGTACATGAACTTCTTGATCGTACCTTCAGACATCTTCTTCCCCTGCCTCAGTCGCCAAATACGACCAGGCGGTCGGATTGAATACCGCCTTCAATGAGCTGACCGAGACCGGAGATCCGGAACGGCTCCTGGATGTTGCTGGCATCCTTTCCGGCCCGGGTCGCCTCGTTCTCGTCGAGGAGGCCGCGACGCTGGGCCGCTGCGACACAAACGACGAGGTCGAGGTTGTTCTCATTGGCCAATTCAGCCCACAACTGGGTGACATTGCGATCGTCCTGGGGAGGAATCCCCAGACGCGACGCGTTGTTCACACCGTCGTGGTAGAAGAAGACACGAAAGATCTCGTGGCCCGCTTCAAGGGCGGCTTTGGCGAACTGGTAGGCGGAATCAGCGGACTGGTGCTGATACGGCCCTTCATTGATCTGGATGGTGAACTTCATTCCCTACGAACCTCAGAAGCGGATGTAGGTGGAGGAGTTCAGGCTCTTGCGAGCGCCACGCCAGTTGTCGATGTGGAACTTGGTGAACGGCAGTTCGGTCATCTCGAAGAACCGGGGCCAGCCGATACGATCGATCCAGTCGTTGATGCGCTCCCAATCCTTCGCGTCTTCTTTGTAGCAAGCCAGGATGCGCTTCACGATGGCGGTGGCTTCGGGCCAGCGCGGCGGATTGTTCGGCACGCCGGAAGCGACCAGCTTCTGGAAGGAAGGCTTGGAACGGGCGTTGGAGTGATTGCCACCAACCCAGATGGACAGCTTGGTGTTCTCGGGGTCGTTGATCTGCATGGGGGGGCAGGGGGGATAACAGGCGCCGCAGCAGATGCACTTTTTCTCGTCCACTTCCAGGGACGGCTTGCCGTTCACCATGGCGGGCCGGATGGCAGCTACGGGGCAGCGGGCCACAACGGAAGGACGCTCGCAGACGTTGGCCACCAGATCGTGGTTGATCTTCGGCGGCTTGGTGTGCTGCACGTTGATGGCGATATCACCCTGGCCACCGCAGTTGATCTGACAGCAGGAGGTGGTCAGATGCACGCGGTTGGGCATGTTGGTTTCGCGGAACTCATCGATGAGTTCGTCCATCATGGACTTCACCACGCCCGAGGCGTCGGTGCCGGGGATGTCGCAGTGCAACCAGCCCTGGGTGTGGGAGATCATGGTGACGGAGTTCTGGGTGCCGCCGACGATGAAGCCCTCTGCTTCCAGCTTTTCGATCAGCGGGTCCACGCGGGAGCCGTCGGCGAGCAGGAATTCCATGTTGGAGCGAATGGTGAAGTGAATGTGACCGTCCGCGAACTCGTCGCCGATGTCGCACAACTTGCGCAGGGTGAACAGGTCCAGGATTCGCTGGGTGCCAGCACGAACGGTCCACAGCTCATCGCCATTGTTGGCAACGTGCTTGAGGACACCGGGGCGGGGATGCTCGTGGTACTTCCACTGGCCAAAGTTTTTGATGCTCAGCGGATGCATGTACTGCATGCCGTCGGGGCAGCCGGATTCAATCGGCGGGCGCATGTCGGACATTGCCATGCGGGAACCTCCAGTCTATTGGAATATTCAGATTCGTTTGAAGTTCGGGGCGCACCCGGAATGGGAGCGCCCCGATGCGGCTTGCGGTAGTTGGATCAGCTGGCGGCTTCGGCGCTGCGCTTGAACCACTTTTCGGCTTCCTCGTCCCACTCGTCCATGCGGACATAGGAGGATTCGCGAGGATGACTGACCATGTTGGGGTCAACGTCGACGCCGATACCTTCGAGGAAGTTGACCAGGCCGATTCGCTCGATCATCTCACCGGTGCGCTCGTGCTCGAGGGCGTTTTCGGCGAAGAAGTCGATGGTCTCTTCAGCAATCTCGACGAGGCGCTCGTTGTCCTCTTCGGTGTCGAGTTTCATGAAGGGCACGATCACGGTGCCCATCAGGTCACCGATCTTCAGGGTGCGCTTACCGCCGATCAGCAGGGTGATGCCCTTGTCGTCGCCGGGGTGCAGTGCCTTCGGCATCACGTTGAGGCAGTGCATGCAGCGCACGCAGTTGCGGTTCTCAACGGTCATGGTGTTGTCTTCGTTGAGGGTGATGCAGTTGGTCGGGCAGCGGGTGGTGACATTATCGATGACGTACTGGCGGCCTTTGCGCTCGACGAAGGCTTTAACCTCGTCCTGGTCGATCTTCATGTCATCGCGCCAGGTGCCGATCACGGCGAAGTCAGCACGCTCCACGGCGTTCTGGCAGTCGTTCGGACAACCGGAAACCTTGAACTTGAACTTGTAAGGCAGGGCGGGGCGATGCACGTCGTCGGTGAAATTGTTCACCAGCATGCGGTGGATCTTGTGCTCGTTGGCGCAAGACATTTCGCAGCGGGCGGCGCCCATGCAGGACATGGCGGTACGCACGCAGGGGCCTGCGCCACCGAGATCCCAGCCGTATTCATTGATCTCGTCGAAGAAGTGCTGGACGTTCTCGGAATTCGAGCCGATGAACATGATATTTCCGGTCTGCCCGTGGAAGGTCACCAGGCCGGAGCCGTATTTTTCCCAGGAGTCAGCCAGCTGACGAAGCATGCCGGTGGTGTAGTGGTTACCGGCTGGGGGCTGGACGCGCAGGGTGTGGAATTCTTTGGACTTGGGGAAGGCGTGACCGACTTCGGAGAAGCGGGGGATGATTCCGCCGCCGTAACCGAAGACAGACAGGGTGCCGCCTTTCCAGTAACCCTTGCGGGTTTCATAGGAGTGCTCAAGCTGCCCCAGGAGATCCCCGGTTGCTTCCTGGATGCGCTCATCCGGGTGCTCATCGCGAAGACGCTTGATTCCGGAAATAAAGCTCGGCCAAGGGCCGTTCTCGAGCTCGTCGAGCATGGGGGTGTCGTGGATCGTTTTCGCCATGGCGAAGGGTCTCCTGAAGTGTCTCTCGTAACAGTTGCTGGTATAGCGGCCGTTTTCGGGCGCCGTGTCTCACGATCCACGGTTCCCGAGTGGGCCGGAAGTGTAGTCAAAGGCCCTTCCCGTTCAATCTCGACTGATGGGGTGGGTGGCTTGGTGCTCGTATCCCCTTGGGGATATATCGTCGGTGACGAAGCATTTGTTGAGGGCGCGCGGCATGATACGCGGCCTCCCGGGTTCCGCCTATCGGGGCCTCGGCACGATCATGCAAACAGCAACTGACACCTTATATATACATACCGATTCTGGTGAAGATCCGTTTGATCCGGTGGATAGCGCAGCGCCGGGATTCCTTCGGTGGGCTGCCTGGAAGGAGTCCGCTTCCGCGAAAAGTGCGCAAGATCTCATTGTCTCGGTTGATGATCCATTGGCGTTGGCCCCGGCTCAGCGTGATCGCATTGTGCGTCGGCTGCGCTCCGACAACATGGTCATTGTCGAATCCGAAAGGTTATTGGATAAGCAAGCGTTGCGCGTGTTCTCGTCGGGGTTCGGGTTGGCTCGACTGGATAACAATCTCTGTGCCGACGGCGATGGGGTCACATCGTTGACAGTCGCCGATGGTGGTCATCGCGGTGAATACATCCCTTATTCGGATCGGCCGCTCAGTTGGCATACGGACGGCTATTACAACAGTCCGGAGCGACAGATTGCCGCCGTTATCCTCTACTGTGTTGAAGCTGCGGAAACGGGTGGTGAGAACGCGCTACTTGATCATGAGCGTTTGTACATCGACCTTCGACGCCAACGCCCTGACCTCCTGCTTGCCCTGATGGAGTCGGACGCAATGGTCATTCCTCCCAATGTTTCCGCCGGGAAGACCATTCGCCCCGAGCGTGTCGGCCCGGTTTTTTCCCGGATGAGTAACGGTGCCTTGCATATGCGCTACACCGCACGGGGTCGGAATATCGAATGGCGCGGTGAGCGAGCCCTTGAGGCGGCCGGGTGGATCAAGGCCTACCTGGCGTCGTCCGAAGCGCCTGTTCTGCGCCATACCCTCAGCAGGGGGCAGATACTGGTCACCAACAATGTCCTTCACAACCGGACCGGCTTTACGGACTCAGCAAACTCGCAGCGGTTACTGTACCGGGCCAGATTTTTTGATCGGGTCGCCGGAACGCTGCCGGGCGACGTGCTGACCGAGTTAAACCGAGTGGAGGTGTGACGTGCTTTGGATCAGTGAGTTGATGATTCAGAACGCAGGTTTTGAGAGTTTCGATGATTTGTGTGCCGCCGTTACGGAGCGCGCCCGGGAGGGTGAGCGCTTCCTGCGCATGGACATCAAGCCCACGTACCCCGACACCCCGGATGATTGGGAAGATCGGCTCGAGGCCGCCTTCAGCGGACGGGTGGATTGAGCCGATGAAAGATCTCAGTCAGCCGCTTGCCGATGCCAATGCCTACGAAGCCATGCGCCAAGCGGAAAAGGCCGAACTGGCCACCCGGTTGGTGGATTTCAAGGCGAAACTCCAGGGGCTTCCCGAGGGTGCGCACCCGCTGGACCGGGCGAGCCTTCAGTTGGAGATCGCCCGCACCATGGCGCACCTCGAGGAGGGTTCCGATGGTTGGTCCATGGCCAAGGAGGCGTTCAGCGTTTTTCACGAGTCTGAGGATTGGGAGCGTGCCGTTGATGCCCTGGACGTTCTCTTCCAGTGTAACCAGGATGAATCTCTCGCTGCCCTCGGGCAGGGGCTCTGGCTCGCTGTTACATTTCCCGTTGATCCGGAACTCACCATTGCGCTGCTCGATCACGTTGTGGATGAGACCCCCGACGATTCGGACGGTGGGGCGGTTGCGGCGGCAACCGCCGTGTATATCGCTGACCTCCGGGATCCGGATGGTCCGGAGGGGAATCTGGGATTCTTCGCCCGTCAGATGCTCGGCAACGTCGCGCGGCGGCATTCCGACGTCGAGACCCAGGATCAGTTCGACGCCTGGGTGATGCGCATGGAATTAGACGATCCGTCGAAGTTTCTCGTGCGCTTGCGAAATGTGATTGATGTGCTCGTTCAGGAGAACTGGTGGATCGATCGGGACGCAATCACGGCTTCCCTTCCGGAGGAAGGCTGATGGCCCTGTTCTGGCAAGAGGATGACAAGCAGAAGGAGTTCGTCGTGCCGGACGACATCCTTGATGTGAGTCTCCGGCTTACCGGTCGGGCGATCCCGGTCGATCACGCCTACGCCTTGTCCCGGGCCATACTCGCGGAACTGCCCTGGATGGCCGATGAGGCGGCGGCAGGCGTTCACCAGATCCATGTGGCGGCTTCCGGAAACGGTTGGATGCGCCCGGAGGGCGGTGACGGGGATGCGCTGATCTATATGTCTCGCCGCACCCGTCTCACACTACGCGTGCCCAAGAATCGCGTCCCGGATTGCGAAGCTTTGCGCGGCAAGGTCCTGAATCTGAACGGTCACGAGGTCGAGGTTTCGGGGGGCGTGGAGATCAAGCCTTTGAGTGCGTTGACGACGATCTTTTCTCGCTATGTTCTCGCGCAGTCGGGCGAGAGTGAAGATGATTTTCTGCACCGAATCGTGGCGACGCTGGCGGATGAGCGGGATATCCGCGTCAGAAAGATTCTTTGTGGTCGCGAGACCCGCTTCGCCGCGGCGGATGGCCCTTGCTCAGCGCGCAGCGTCATGCTCGCCGAGATCGACAAAGAGGAATCAGTGCGCCTCCAGCAGCACGGGCTGGGCGCGGGGCGCCTGATGGGTTTCGGCTTGTTTATCCCTCACAAGGGAATAGCGCCGGTAAAGGGTGCGGCCGATGAATGAGTTTCCCGCTGTCTGCGTCGCTTCCGGCGCGGCGAGTACACCACCTGGACCCGGGGTGGGCGCTTCGGCCCCTTCCGGTAACAATCAACCATTCGAGCAATGCATTGGGAGTGAAAAATGGCACTCGAAGTGAACGGTAAAACCATCGAGACCACCGAAACCGGTTACCTGGCTAACCTGTCTGACTGGGATGAGGATGTCGCCAAGGCGCTTGCCGCCGAAGAGGGCATCGAAATGACCGATAAGCACTGGGACGTGGTCAACTATCTGCGCTCCGAACACATCGACAACGCCGGGAACGAGCCTAATGAGCGCACGATTCTCAAGGCGCTCGGAAAGATGTGGGGTGGCAAGGTGTCTTCCAAGGACACCTACGACCTGTTTCCGCAGATGCCGTCCAAACAGGGGCGCAAGATCGCGGGCCTGCCCCAGTCCACCCGCAAGGGTGGCTACTGAGTCTGTCTATCCCTGAGGGGATAGCTGTTGGGATCGGTGGTGATAAGCGCCGTTTTCCGGGCTCCCGCGAGGGAAATCACGTGGTAGCATCCGCGCCCTCGCGGGTATCACCGAGCACATAGACCCTGATGGCCGTCCGGCTTGACGGGACCGAAGAGTTTCAAGAGGCACAGGTTATGAGCGACACCAACGCCGCCAAGCGCGAAAAAATTGAGTGGATGATCGAGCAGCAGCGCAAGTTCGTTGAGTACGAGCGTGCGAACGGGATCACCGGTAAGGACTTCTTTGCACCGGACGATTCGGAAATGGGTCAGTTCATCTCCGCATACCGCGAGCAGTACCACGACACCGCCGTTTCCGTCATCGACATGGCGCACGAGGTCAAGTCCTCCCGCCGTTGATCGGTAGCTGCGCATAACCTCCCGCATTGCGGGAGGGACTGAGGAAAGCCGGCGTAAGCCGGCTTTCTTTTTGTTATGGGAAATGTTGCGGTCGGCTGGTGTGCGGGGTGTGCAGGAGCGGTGCGGATATGTCCAACCCGGTCCGGCATTCTCAAGGATGCAAGTGTTTGAATTTGTTGCTTTGACAGTGATCTTTTCCCGGATTATATTGGGCGGCTTATGTCGGGATCTCCACGGCTAATCGATCGCTCAGACCCTCGCCTTCGCGGCCCGGATGGTCAGCGTTTCGAGGGCGAGGTGAGTGTCGATGATCTGGCCAGGGTGCGAGGCGGTGTCAAACCGTTTTCGCACGGTACGGATGATCGTCGAACGGGCCCGGCGGAAGACCTTGGTTTGGTCCGGTACATACTCGATGCCCGCCTCGATACGCGTGGATATGTCTATGTGACCGGATCGGTGGAGGCTCGGGTGATGCTCGAGTGTCAGCGGTGCTTCGGCCCGCTCGTCCATCACATCAGGGCGTCGATTGCAGTCGGTATCGTCCGCTCCGAAGACGATCTCGATCGACTGCCTCGAGAACTTGAGCCGCTGATCGCCCCGGAAGATCGGATTCCCGTGGTGGATGTGGTCGAAGACGAAATCATATTGGCTCTGCCCGTGGCGCCGCTGCACGATTATCCGTGTATCGAGCTACCCGGGTCCGAGTCGGAAGAACCCCCGGCGCAGCGTGAGAACCCCTTCGCGGTGTTGTCCGGTTTGAAGCGAAATCGCGAAAATTGATCTGGAGCTGACCGAACCATGGCCGTACAGCAGAACCGCAAGACCCGCAGCAAGCGCGGTATGCGCCGCAGTCACGATGGCATTACGGGCCCCGCACTGTCCATCGAGCCCACCACCGGTGAGACGCATCTGCGTCATCACGTCAGCCCCGAGGGCTACTACAAGGGCCGCCAGGTCGTCGAGCCCAAGCTCGATGGCGACGACGAAGACTGAGTGTGCTTGATAGCAGAGCGCGCGCCCGTCCGGTGCTTGGCAGCGGGCGGTCGGCGCGTGCGCCGCAGCCATCTTCGCGTGCCGTTGAGCTAGGAGTCTGGTTCTCATGAGCGGCACGCTGACCATCGCACTTGATGCCATGGGAGGGGATCACGGTGTTGATGTTGTCGTTCCCGCCGCCTGTAAGGTTCTCAGCCGTCATGACGACCTCAATATTGTCCTGACGGGGGATGAGGCCGTGCTGAGCGCGCGGATCAAGCAGGAAGGTTGTAGCTGGGGTGACCGGCTGCGGGTTCATCATGCCTCCCAGATTGTCGGGATGGATGAACATCCGACGCAGGCTCTGCGCGGGAAAAAAGATTCATCCATGCGCGTGGCCATTGATCTTGTGAAATCCGGTGAGGCGCAAGCGTGCGTGAGCGCTGGCAATACCGGGGCCCTGATGGCAATCGGGTGGCTTGTGTTGCGTACGCTCCCGGGAATTGATCGTCCGGCGATCTGCACCGAACTTCCCAGTATTTCCGGTTCGACCCACATGTTGGATTTGGGGGCGAACGTTGACAGTGATTCCCAGAACCTTCTTCAGTTCGCCTATATGGGATCGGAGCTGGTCAAAGCGGTGGAGGGCACCGCTTCGCCCCGTGTTGCTCTGCTGAACATCGGTTCCGAGGAGATGAAAGGCAATGAAGTGGTGAAACGTGCTGCTGAGTTGCTCGATGGAAGCGATCTCAATTACGTGGGATTCGCCGAAGGTCACGACGTCTATCTGAGCGATGTTGACGTGGTTGTTTGCGATGGCTTCGTCGGCAACATCGCCCTGAAGACCGCCGAGGGCGTGGCGAAACTGATCGGTCGCAGTCTCAAGGCTGAGATGACGACCGGTGTTTACAACCGTGTCGCCGGAGCAGTCGCCGCGCCGGTTTTGAAACGTTTCTATAAGCGGTTCGACCCCCGTCGATACAACGGGGCAAGCCTGCTGGGGCTGCGTGGAATTGTTGTGAAGAGTCATGGCGACGCCGATGTGACCGCGTTTGCCCACGCAGTTGAGATTGCGGTGCGGGAAGTCGAGAAGGCCATTCCCGATCGGATCAGTGAGCGCCTGGCCGCCTGGTCGGAGGCACACGCCACGACAGAGCCCAAAAACGCCACGGGCTGATTCCAGTCTGCTTGGCCCAGAAAAACGAAATCGGTAGGCCCCTTGGCACATTACTCACGCATCATCGGTACGGGCAGTTTCCTGCCCGACAACATACTGACCAATGCCGAGCTCGAATCCATGGTCGATACAAGCGACCAGTGGATCCAGGAGCGCACGGGCATCAAGCAGCGCCACATTGCCGAGGTCGGTCAGACCACGTGCGATCTGGCCGAAGCGGCCGCGCGACGGGCGATTGAGGCCGCCGGTATTGATCCCGAGGACATCGGCCTCATCGTTCTGGGGACGACGACCCCCGATAAGGTCTTCCCCAGCACGGCTTGCCTGCTCCAGGCGCGCCTGGGGATCAAGGGCTGCGCTGCATTCGATGTCCAGGCTGTTTGCTCCGGATTCGTCTACGCACTCGGCGTCGCCGATCAGTTCATGCGCAACAACTGGGGTAAGTACGCCCTGGTGATCGGCGCTGAGACCATGTCACGCATCATCGACTGGACCGACCGCAACACCTGCGTTTTGTTCGGTGATGGGGCTGGAGCGGTCATTCTCGAAACGTCGGAAGAGCCGGGGATTCTATCCACCCACCTGCACGCGGATGGTGCGTACGAAAAGCTCCTGCACGTACCTGCGGGGGTATCGACCGGGTTCGAAGATGTCCGCAAGGCCGAGGCCTATATGCAGATGTCCGGCAGCGAAGTGTTCAAAATGGCGGTCAACACCCTGGGGCGGGTCGTCGAGGAGACGCTCGAGGCGAACGCTATGGATAAATCGGAGATCGACTGGCTTGTGCCCCATCAGGCCAACATTCGCATTATCCAGGCCACCGCGCGCAAACTCCGGATGGGGATGGACCAGGTGGTCGTCACCGTTCACGATCACGGCAACACGTCTGCCGCCTCCGTACCACTCGCCCTGGATGAAGCTGTGCGCGATGGACGGATCAAGCGTGGAGAGACCGTTCTGCTCGAGGCATTCGGCGGCGGATTCACCTGGGGTTCGGCCCTGTTACGGTACTGAGTCGCCGGTCGGGGTTTTGTTCCCGCTGCTTCCGCGAGTGCACGCCTGTGCGCTGCAACCCTTCGCTTTCTCATCAGGCATCACACATCGGGACCTGTCATGAAAACAGCCATCATCTTTCCTGGTCAGGGGTCACAGTCCATGGGGATGTTGTCGGCCTTGGCCGATGCGCATCCAATCGTGGCTGAAACGTTTGGTGAAGCATCTGATGCATTGGGCTTTGACCTCTGGTCACTAGTACAGAACGGCCCCGAGGAAGAACTGAACGCCACGGCCAACACGCAGCCGGCCCTGCTGGCTGCCGGTGTTGCGGTGTGGCGCGTTTGGCAGCAGGAAGGAGGCGTTGAGCCGGCCTACATGGCGGGGCACAGTCTGGGTGAATACACGGCGCTGGTTTGTGCAGGGTCGTTGAACTTCGCCGATGCGATTCGCTTGGTCGCCGACCGCGGTCGTTTCATGCAGGAGGCTGTACCCTCCGGCGAGGGGGCCATGGCCGCGGTGTTGGGTCTGAGTGATGACCAGGTCCGTACGGTCTGCGCCGAGGCGGCCGGGGAGGGGGATGACGTGGTGTCGGCCGCGAATTTCAATTCCCCTGGGCAGGTGGTGATCGCTGGATCGGCCAAAGGCGTGGACGCCGCGATCGACCTGGCCAAGGTCGCGGGCGCGAAACGCGCGGTGAAACTGGCGGTCAGCGTGCCAAGTCACTGCGCCCTGATGCGTCCGGCAGCCCAGCGCTTGGAGGCCCGCCTGGCGGACCTCGAGGTGGTGGCGCCAGTGATTCCCGTTGTGCACAACGTGGACCTCGAAAGCCATCGTGACCCGGACGACATACGTACCGCCCTGGTAGCGCAGCTGTATGAGTCCGTGCAATGGTCCGGAACGGTTCGGCTCCTGGGCACCCATGGTGTTGCCAAACTGATCGAGGCGGGGCCCGGAAAAGTGCTCAGTGGTCTGACGCGCCGCATTGATCGTGGTTTGAGCAGCCTGCCGGTATATGATCCGGCCACCCTGGCCGCGGCCCTTGAGGCCTGAACACCTTGCCACCGGTGCGCAGAGGCGGCGCCGACCACACCAAACCAACATTGCGGAGACGATGCTATGAGTCTTGAAGATCGGGTTGCCCTCGTTACCGGGGCGAGTCGCGGAATCGGTCGTTCCATTGCCATGGAACTCGGCGCCCAGGGTGCCACCGTGATCGGCACCGCGACCAGCGACGCTGGCGCGGAAGCCATCGGCGCGGCCCTCGGCGAGGCGGGCATGAAGGGCACGGGGATGCGCCTCGATGTGACCGATCCTGAGAGTGTGGATGGCGTCGTCAAAGCCATTGCGGATCAGTTCGGCGCGGTCACCATCCTGATCAATAATGCCGGAGTGACCCGCGACAACCTGATGATGCGGATGAAGGACGAGGAGTGGGATACGGTGGTCGAAACCAATCTCACGGCCGTCTTCCGTGTGACGCGCGCCTGCCTTCGGGGTATGACCAAGGCACGTTGGGGGCGCATAGTGAACATTTCGTCGGTGGTGGGCGCGTCGGGTAACCCCGGCCAGTCCAACTATGCGGCAACAAAGGCCGGTGTCATCGGATTCAGCAAGTCCTTGGGCCAGGAAGTCGCCTCGCGGGGCATAACCGTCAATGTTGTCGCCCCAGGCTTCATCGAGACGGACATGACCGCCGTCCTCCCCGAAGAACAGAAGAAAGCCCTCATGGACATGATTCCCATGCGACGGCTCGGACAGCCGCAGGATATCGCGCAAGCGGTTTCTTTCCTGGCCTCTGATGCCGCCGGCTACGTGACCGGTACCACGCTTCATGTCAACGGTGGCATGTACATGGCGTGAGCCAATGGCCTGTTGCCTCATCCAGACCTTCTGGATGTGGTGACCGCGTTGGCCGGGGACGGGATCCAATTCCGCTCCCCTTAACGCAACTGCAATATCATCGTTGGAAGGCGGGGGGATATCCCATAGAATACCGCCACTTTTTTGCTTAGCCCCAGACAACCCACGAGGGAAACTCATGGCCAGTGTTGAAGAGCGCGTGCGCAAGATCGTCGTCGAGCAGCTCGGCGTTCAGGAAGAAAATGTCACCCAGGAAGCGTCCTTCGTGGATGACCTTGGTGCCGATTCCCTGGATACCGTTGAGCTGGTGATGGCTCTGGAAGAGGAATTCGAGTGCGAGATTCCTGACGAGGAAGCCGAGAAGATCACCACCGTGAAGGAAGCCATCGACTACATTCAGGCTCACCAGAACGACTGATTCCGCGCGGCTCGTGGAATCCAGCAATGCCGTATCCCCCGAGGGTGGATGCGGCGTTTTTGTTTCCACGATCCCAGAGGATGATCCCGGATTATCCATGCCACGTTCCATTCGGAACGTGCAAGACAATGACAGGAGGCGCCCTTGTTTGGCTCCACCATTACGCCCCGCCGAGTCGTGGTTACCGGCATTGGCGTGGTATCTCCCGTAGGGAACACCACGGCCGAGTCCTGGGAGAATATTCTCGCCGGCAAAACGGGCATTTCCGCCATCACCAAATTCGATGCGTCTGATTTCACCGTGCGCATCGCGGGTGAGGTGCGCGGGTTCGATGTGACCGAGTACATGTCCGCCAAGGACGCCCGCAAGATGGACGGATTCCAACATTACGGTATTGCCGCGGCCATCCAGGCGGCCCGTGATTCGGGTTTCGAGGTCACCGAAGAGAATGCCGAACGCATCGGCGTTCACATCGGCTCAGGTATCGGCGGCATCGAGACCATGGAGAAATCCATCATCGCGTGGCACAAGGGTGGGCCGCGTAAGATCTCGCCGTTTTTCGTGCCCAGCGCCATCATCAACATGGTGGCGGGAAACCTGTCGATCATGCAGGGCTACCGTGGCCCGAACCTGAGCATGGTGACGGCCTGTACCACGGGAACGCACAGCATCGGTGAGGCGGCTCGGCTCATATCCCTGGGGGATGCCGACATCATGCTGGCCGGTGGTGCTGAGAATGCCGAGTGTCCGCTTGGCGTCGGCGGTTTCGCTGCCGCTCGTGCCTTGTCCACGCGCAATGACGAGCCCGATCAGGCAAGCCGTCCGTTCGATCTCGATCGTGATGGATTCGTTCTGGGAGACGGTGCGGGCGTGCTGGTACTCGAGGAGTACGAACACGCCAAGGCCCGGGGTGCGAATATCTACTGCGAGCTTGCGGGCTTCGGCATGAGCGCTGACGCCCACCACATGACGCAGCCCATGGAGAGTGGGGAAGGCGCCATGCGTTGCATGCATTCCGCTCTCAAGGATGCCGCGATCAATGCCGATGAGGTGGATTACGTGAACGCCCACGGCACGTCGACACCGCTGGGCGATATCGCCGAAACCAACGGTGTAAAAGCCGCGCTTGGGGATCACGCCAGAAAGATCGCCGTGAGCTCGACCAAGTCCATGACCGGTCACCTTCTTGGGGCAGCCGGTGGCGTGGAGGCGGCGTTCTCCGTATTGGCGATTCGGGACCAGGTGGCTCCTCCGACCATCAATCTGGTCAAACCCGATCCCAAGTGTGACCTCGATTACGTGCCCAACACGGCGCGTGATATGAAGATCGATGTTGCCGTGTCCAATTCCTTCGGGTTTGGCGGGACCAACGGCACCCTGGTGTTCAAGCGTCTTTGATCGAAGCGCTTTCCTGCCATGGGTCCTGACAACGCCCGCGTGTTGACCACGAATGTGCTCGATACGCGGGCGTTGTCACGTCTGGGGCAGAAGCAGCTGTCTGGCTGTGGTGCCACCGCTTCGTGTCGGAAACCGCGTCGATGTCCGTTCTGATCAACGGGCGGGTGCATCATCACCTGGCCGTTGCTGATCGGGGATTCGCTTACGGTGATGGCGTGTTCGAGACCATCGCGTGCCTCCGCGGAGAGTTACTTCTGTGGGATCGCCACATGAGCCGCCTTGAGGAGGGCTGTGAGCGACTCGGATTCCCGCCCCCGACGCGGGAGGTGCTGCTCGAAGAGGCCCGTCAATTGACAGGCACGCCCGGACACGGCAATCACGTGCTTCGAATCACCGTAACGCGTGGTGAGGGAGGGCGGGGATATGCGCCTCCGCAAGCACCTTCGCCCACCCGCGTGCTCAGCGTACATCCCTGGCCTTATCCAGATGCGTCGTCCTTCGTACATGGGGTGGATCTGATGCAGTGTCGAACAAGGGCGAGCTGCAACCCGTCCCTGGCGGGAATCAAACATCTCAATCGCCTCGACAACGTTTTGGCGCGCCAGGAGGTAATGGCTTCTGGCGCGGACGAGGGACTGATGTGCCAGTCATCCGGCACGGTGGTCAGTGCAACGCAAAGCAATCTTTTTCTCGTTGAGAATGGCGTCTTGATTACCCCTGACCTGGGTTCCGCCGGGGTATCAGGGACCTGTCGTGCGGCCGTGCTTGACGCCGCCGCCGTGATCAACCTGTCCGTTGCGGTGGAGGCCGTTACGCCGGAGCGTGTACTTTGCGCGGACGAACTTTTCCTCACCAACTCGGTTGCGGGTATCTGGCCTGTCAAACAGGCCCTGGGTCGGCCCCTGAACGTCGGGCCCGTTACCCGTTCGATGCAACGGGCGCTGTGTCGCCCCTGGATGACTATGTATTCAATTTCTCTGGACGCTCCGGGGGTGGGCGATGCTCCCTGAAGACACGGGGCAGGGGCGGGACACGATGGCCACACCGCTCGACGATTCACGGAATGAGCCGCCATCTGGGGAAACATCGGCCCATGAAGGGCGTGGCTCCCGGCGAGGATGGTTTGCCCGTATTGTCATTCTGCTGCTTGCCATAATGGTGGTGGCGGCCGTGGCCGCGGGGCTGGCGTGGCGCCATCTTCAGGGGTTCGCGGGGTCGCCCATGACCCTTGATGCATCGGTGGTTGTGCAGATTCCCCCGGGGTCCGGGGTAAAGACGCTCGCGGCGCAGCTCAGTGACAAGGGCATCATTGCCACGCCGTATTGGTTCGAGTGGTTGGCTCGGATCGAGAAATTCGCGCCACGATTGAAGGCCGGTGAGTACCGCCTCGAGCCGGGTGACAGCCCCCGAGAGGCACTGGAGCTGTTTTCCTCCGGAAAGGTGATCGCCTACAGCGAGACCTTGGTGGAAGGCTGGAATTTCCGCCAAATGATGGAGGCGGTGCGGGCGAGCCCGATTCTCGAACACACGCTGCCTGATCTGTCCGCCGAGACCGTCATGTCGGCCATAGGAGCGGAGGGCGAGCATCCGGAAGGCAGGTTCTACCCCGACACCTACCAGTTTCCCCGGGGCACGACGGACGTCGATTTTCTGCGTCGGGCCTACCGGACGATGGAGCGCAAACTCGCGCAGGCATGGGCGGAACGGCGCGAGGGTCTGCCGCTGAAAACGCCTTACGAGGCACTGATTCTCGCGTCCATCGTCGAAAAGGAGACCGCGGCTCCGGAAGAGCGACCGCTTATCGCGGGAGTGTTCGTCCGTCGCCTGGAGAAGGGCATGCGGCTGCAAACTGATCCGACCGTTATCTACGGCATGGGAGAAGCCTACAAGGGCAATATCCGCCGCCGTGACCTCAGGACGGATACGCCCTACAACACCTACACCCGCGGAGGCCTGCCTCCCACGCCTATCGCCATGCCCGGTGGTGCCGCATTGCGCGCCGCGCTTCACCCCGCCGATGGCAAGGCCCTGTATTTCGTGGCCCGTGGCGACGGAAGCGGCACCCATGTGTTTTCCGCAACGCTCAAGGCGCACAACCGGGCAGTCGCCGAACACCAACTGAAGAGAAAACGATGAACCGTTCCACGGGCCGGTTCATCACCCTGGAAGGAGGGGAGGGGGCAGGAAAAACCACGTGCCTTCAACAGATCCGTCAGCGCATGGATGCGGCAGGTCT
>JBMYTL010000041.1:0-24193 GCA_049604295.1 Gammaproteobacteria bacterium | reverse complement strand
GATCGCGCGCGACTATTCGCGGCGGGTCGCCGCTCCCACGGTGCATGGACCATCCCCATGTCCGGGCAACCGGTTTCGGGCTCATCCCGTTCATCGCGCGGTGACGACACCATCGGGCCGTATGGGTCTGCCCGACCAGAAATCCCGCTCGCCCCTGCGATCCGCCCTCCCCGCCAGGAACAGGTACAACCCGATCATGAAACTTCCGCCGCAGAAGAAGCCCAGCAGCCAGAGCCAGCCGCTGAGACCGCCCCCGGCCCTGGCAATGGCCCAAGCCCCGACAACGGTGAACGCCGCATACAGATCGATCAGGGTCACCGTGCCCCAGGGCACGGCGGCGAATGCCAGGAAGCGGTCCAGTTCGCCCTCCGCGAACCCATAGGCGAGGGCGAGGCCCATGACGATCATGATGCCCACGCCAAGGCGCTCCGCGGCACGCGCCACGGTGTGACCGGCCGGGCTGTGATCGGAGCCGGTGGCCATCAGTCTCGCTTCTCGAACAGGTAGTGGCTGACCCACCACTCGGAGCCCGCGCGGTACCCCCAAAGCTCGGCGCAGGCCATGAAGAAAATGCGCCAGCGGTTCCACCACTGGGTGGCATGCCCCTCACCGTAGGTCGCGCGCAGGATGGGCATGACGGCATCGCGGCGCGCATCCATGTTGGCCAGCCAGGCGTTGGCGGTCTTCTCGTAATGGCGACCGTCCCAGCGCCAGCGCCGCTGCAGGCGCAGATCATCCTGAAACCGCCCCGGTAACTCGTCGCTGGGCATCATGCCGCCGGAGAAGAAGTGCTCGCTCATCCAGTCACTGCTGTCACGCACCACGAATGGATACGGCACGGCCCGGTGGACGAAGATGTGCATGAAGAATTTGCCCTGGGGCTTGAGCCAACCGGCCACCCTTGCGAACAGCGTCCGCCAGTTACGCATGTGTTCGAACATCTCCAGGGACACGATGCGGTCGTAGCGCCCCTGCGCCTCGAAGACGTTCATGTCCTCGGTGATCACACGCACGTTCTCGATCCCTTCGCGCATGGCCTCGCGGCGGATGTGGGTCGCCTGACCGCGCGAGTTGGAGACCGCCGTGATGCGCGCGTGGGGGTAATTGCGCGCCATGTGCAGGGTCAGGGCGCCCCAGCCGCAGCCCAACTCGAGAATCTCCATGCCGTCTTCCAGTTCCGCCCGGGCACAGCTCAGGGTCAGCGCCAGTTCCTCGGCCTCGTCGAGACCGGTGCAACCCTCCGGCCAGTAGGCGCAGGAGTACTTACGCTGCGCCCCCAGAACCTGGGCGTAGAAATCCGGGGGTACCTCGTAGTGCTGCTCGTTCGCCTTCTCGGGCACCAGGGCAACAGGCGCGGCATCCATCGAGGCGATGAAGGTTTCGGTGAGGGTTGCCGCCGTCTCCGGGTCGTCGGCGGCCAATTCCGCCAGCCGCTCCTTGAGGAGATGGCGTATGCCCCGGCGGATCACGGCATCGGGCAGTACACCCTTTTCCGTGAGATCCAGGGCCAGGTTGCTTGCGCTGCTCAGACTGCTCATGGGTGGGAGCCCTCGGTGGTTTCCGGGTTTGGTGGCAGGGGAATGAATACGCTGGTGCGCTGCTGGTAACGGCGATAGGCATCACCCCGGCTGCGCAGGGATTGCTGTTCCGTCCAGGGCACCCCGGTGACCTTGAGCAGAAACACCAACATGACGGGAATGGCGGCCACGGTGACCCACCACCAGGGCGCGCCCCAGGCGATCAATGGGTAGGCGAACCAATGCAACCACTCGAAGAAGTAATTGGGGTGGCGCGAATAACGCCACAGGCCCCGGTCGCAGACCTTGCCCTTGTTCGCCGGGTCTTTGCGGAAGGCGGCGAGCTGCGCATCGGCGATGGATTCACCGCCGATGGCAACGACAAACACGACCAGACCGAGGGCATCGAGCAGGTCCGGGGGGCGGCCAGCGGCGGCCGCCGCCCACACCGGCAGGGCAAACATCAGCGCCCACAGGGCCTGGACCTGGAAGAACACGAACATCGCGGGCTGGACGCGCTCGCCCAGGTGTTCGCGCATGTAGCGGTAGCGACCGTCCTCGCTTTCGGACGAGACCCGCCGCCACAGGTGCAGGCCCAGGCGCAGGCCCCAGAAGCCGATCATCGCCGCGAGCAACAAACCGCGGCTGTCATCGCCAGCGGCATCGAGGGCGAACACCACGCCCAACACACCGGTCCCCAGGGCCCAGGCCACGTCGACGATCCCGGCATTTCGGGTACGCCATTGCACGACCCACAGCGCAAGCATCAACAGTGCGGCGCCCAGCCACCCCCACAGCAGCGTATTCATGAGTCCTCCGCGGTGCACGGCGGGCGATGGGCCAGCCAGACAAGTAGCGGCGCGGCCAACCCCCAGGCGGTAGCCACCGCGACGATCCCCGCCTGGCCCTGTATGACGATGGCATCGAGCCGCTCCCCGCCCAGGTAGGCCAGGGGGCCGCCGACCAGGCCGAACAGCGCGGCCAGCACCAGACGCCCGCGCAACCAGGACAGGCTGAAACGCAGTGTGGCGGCGAACATGGCCCATAGGGCCAACATCCACAGCGTGGTCGGTGCGCCGAGGCGGGTCGCCTCGGGGAAGGACAACAGCCCGGCGAGAACGAGCGCGGAATCCAACAGCCCACCCAGCCCGACCGCCATGGCGATCAGGGACAATTCCCGTGACCAGTTGCCGTCCCCGTCACGGGCGACGGCCGCCAGATGCAGTGGCAGCCAGAGCAGGGCGAATACCACCCCGGCCCAGGGCAGGCCCGCCCCGGCACCGGGCACGGCAAGAAACCATCCGGCCTGGAACAACAGGAGGTTCGCCCAGGTACGCAGCATCCAGGGCGCCACGGGAGCACGGCCCACGAGGGTGCTCACAGGTCCCCCAACAAGGGCTCTTCACGACGCCCCGGCTTGTGCAGGACCAACTGCAGATCCCCCAGGTAACGCTCCTCGAAGCCCGCCTCGCAGTAACTGAGGTAGTAGTCCCAAAGGCGGATGAATCCCGCGTCGTAACCCAGCTCCCAGACCTGGTCGCGGACCTGAGCGAAGCGCTCGCGCCACAGCCGCAATGTGGTGGCGTAGTGGGGACCGATGTCCTCCACGTGCACAGTCTTCAGGTCCGAGGTTCCCACGGCGGATTGAATGGCACCAAAAGACGGCACGCAGGACCCAGGGAAGATGAAGCGCTGAATGAAATCGGTGGATTTCAGGTAAAGGGGGTAGCGCTGGTCCGGCATGGTGATGGCCTGGATGCAGGCCCGGCCCGTGGGCTTGAGCAGGCGTGACAGGGTCTGGAAGTAACCCGGCAGAAACTCATGACCCACCGCCTCGATCATCTCGATGGATACCAGGGCATCGTACTGCCCCTCCATATCGCGATAGTCGCGCAGCAGCACCTGAATCCGGTCGGACAGACCGGCGGCGGCGATACGTTCCTCCGCCAGCGCCTTCTGTTCCTTGGAGATCGTGGTGGTGGTGACGCGGCAGCCATAGGTACCCGCCGCGTGAATGGCAAAACTGCCCCAGCCCGTTCCGATCTCCACGACGTGGTCGTCCGGCCCGAGATCGAGCTTGGAGCAGATCCGAGCAAGCTTGGTGATGGAAGCCAGCTCCATATCCTCGTGCGGCCCTTCAAAGATGCCCGCCGAGTAGGTCATGGTCGGGTCGAGCCACAGGCCGAAAAAATCATTCCCCAGGTCGTAGTGCGCCCCGATGTTCTCAGCGCTTCCGGCCCGGGTGTTGGCCCTCGCCTTGTGCCAGGCACGATCCAGCGCGGCGGCAACACGGGCCAGGCCGGAATCCATCCCATCGATAAGGTCCGCATTGCGCACCAGGATGCGGAACACCGCGGTCAGGTCGTCCGCCTCCCACAAGCCATCCCGCCAGGCCCGGGCCGCGCCCAGGCTGCCCCCCAGGGCCACGGCCTTGTAAAAGGCGGGGTCCCTGACCCTGAGGGTCGCGCGCAAGCCGGCCCCCGACGCACCGAGTCGGAACCCACCCCAGGGGTCGCGAACCAGCAATTCCCCCCCTTCCAGACCCGCGAGTCGCGCGCTCATCTGCTCCCGGAAACGGCGCGCCAGAAAGCCATCAAGGCCCTTGGGCGGGACCCCTCCACCACGTACATGGGTAGCGGCGCGCGCCGAGGCGATTTCTTCGGGGACGACACTCATGGCGATGTTCTCCGTTGGGAATTGAGGGGTGTCACGGGGGCATCGTCCGCCGTGACACGGGCGGTCGATGGGGCCGTACCCGGGTGATCAAAGGTGGGCACGCCCTTCAGCCAGAGCCGTAGGGCCTGCCAATAGATGGCCGCTACGACCTTCACGGTCATCAGGGGGAAGCGCAGCAGTACAGAGGCCAGGGCCGGGCCGGTGATGGGCCGGGCCTCAAGACTGAGGGTGGCGTTGAAGACCGGATGTCCGCGCTCGCGGTTCTCCATGAACACATCCAGGCGTTCGCCGGGCTCGCCGAAGCGCCATCGGTAGGACTGCTCCATCGCCATGAAGGGTGAGACGTGGAATTCCTTGTCAAAGCGGTGTTCCTCGTCACCGCGGCGGTCGCAGACATAACAGTGCTGCTCACCCCAGGGGGTGTTGTTGATCTCCGCGACGACGAACTCGGGATGCCGGTCCTGGGCATCAAAGCAGTAGTAGAAGCTCACCGGGTTGAAGCGATGCCCGAAGTAGCGCAGGTGGGTAAGCAGACGTATCGGACCGACAGGCCGGTCTCCCGTGCGCTCCTGTACCAGGTCACGAACGCAGTCATCCAGGGGCCGATCGGGGTCGCCGAGATGGGCGGCGCGATCGAAGCGGGCCAGGGCTCGCCCCTCGTTGGACCAGAACCAACGTCCCCGGAACAGTTCCGGCAGCTCATCCAGGTCCAGGTACATCATGAACAGGCGGTAGCCGAAGCCATGGGCCACCGGCCCGCGACGGTTATGGTGGACGCGCCCTTCGTAGATGCGGCTGTGGCGTGCGGCGTGTTGGTGCTCGTCTGTCACGCGGCGCGCTCCACGTCCGCCAGGCCGAGGTCGAAGGCTTCGGCCACCGCCAGACCCGAGCGCAGTCCGTCCTCGTGGAAGCCATAGCCCCAGTACGCGCCGCAGTAGCTCACGCCATTGCGTCGTATGAATTCACCGTGACGGGCCTGGGCCTGCAAACGCCCGGGCGTGAACAGCGGATGTTCATAGGTGATGCGCCGGATCACGTGGTGAGGGTCCACCGCATCGGCCTGATTGAGTGAGACCAGGTAGGTCTTGTCGCTATCCAGGCCCTGGAGCATGTTCATGTTGTAGGTCACGGACACGGTGTCCCGGGGCGAGGCGGGGATGCGGTAGTTCCACGATGCCCAGGCCAGGGGGCGATCCGGCAGGCGCGCGGTGTCCGTGTGCAGAACGGCCTCGTTGACCTGGTAGGGGAAGTGCTCCAGCACCTCGCGCTCGTCCGCATCAGGATCCTCCAGAAGGGCAAGGGCCTGATCGGCGTGGCAGGCCATCACCACCTCGTCGAAATGCTGCACGCCCGCCGCGGTATGCACCTCGACCCGACGCCCGACGCGGCGCACACGGGTGACCGGGGTTTGCAGGTGGATGGCGTCCATGAACGGACGGATCAGCGGCGCGATGTAACTGCGCGAGCCCCCCACCACCGTGCGCCATTGCGGCCGCCCGTCGACCTGCAACATGGCGTGGTTGTGCAGGAACTCGATCACGAAGCGCATGGGGAAGCGCGCAAAGGTCGCGCCATCGCAGGACCACAGCGATCCTCCCAAGGGCAACAGGTAATGGTTCAAAAAAGCGTCGCCGTAACCGTGGAAGCGCGCCCAGGTCTCGACCGGCACCTGGTCATCGAGGGTTTTCAGCGCGACGGGGGCCTCGCGGTTGAAGCGCAGGATGTCCTTGACCATGCCCCAGAACGACGGTCGCAGAATGTTGCGGCGCTGGGCGAACAGGGCGTTGAGCGAGGTGCCGTTGTATTCGAGCGCGCTGGCTTCGTCATGCACGCTGAAACTCATGTCCGAGTCGCGGGCCTCCACGCCCAGGCGCCGGAACAGGTCCGTGAGCAAGGGGTAGTTGCGCTCATTGAATACGATGAAGCCCGTATCCACCGGCAGCAATCGATGCCCCGTGGGCGTCGCTTCGACCACCTCGATGGTGTTGGTGTGGCCACCCACGTAGCGGTTCGCCTCGAACACCGTGACGCGGTGCCTCTCGCTGAGCATGCGCGCGGCGCCCAGGCCGGATATTCCGGTACCGATGACGGCGATGTTCAGGCCCTGACCGGGGCCGGTATGGGCAGGCGCTCCAACACGCGCCGCGGTGGGTATGGTCGGGCTCATGTGCCTCGCCCCTCCTCGAGAATCGACCGGGGCACGGGCCTGAGGTCGGACACGACGCCCAGGGCCTTGAGGGCGCGCAGCCCCAGGTAGGAAAGATCGAGCTCCCACCAGTAGAAGCCCTGTCGGGCCGCCAGCGGGTAGCGGTGATGGTTGTTGTGCCAGCCCTCGCCCAGGGTCAGGAGCGCCAACCAGACGTTGTTGCGGCTGTCGTCGGCGGTGGCGAAACGACGCCGCCCGAATCGATGCGCCAGCGAGTTGATGGTGTAGGTCGCGTGGTAGAGCACCACCGTGGACACGAACCCGCCCCACACCACCATCTGGACGCCGTTCGTTCCCCAACCCGGCTGATGCACCTGCGTCCATGCGCCGAAGGCATACAGGCCGCAAAGCATCAGCACGAAAGGCACCCAGTCGAAGCGGTCGAGCCAGACCAGTTCGGGGTGTCGCTGCCAATCGCGCACGCGGCGCTCCGGCACGGCGAAACTGCCGCGGGTGAGAAACCAAAGGGTGTGGGCCCACAACATTCCCCGGTGAGCGGGGCTGTGGGGGTCTTCGCCCGTGTCCGAGTGCTGGTGATGGGCACGGTGATGCCCCGCCCACCACAGGGGCCCCCGTTGAGCGGCGGTACAGCCGAGGGCGCCCATGACGAAGGCCGTCCAGCGCCCCGCCTGAAAACTCTTGTGGGCGAAATAGCGGTGGTAGAACGCCGTTATGAAGAACATCCGCAGCACGTACAGCAGCATGGCCACAAGAACGGCCGCTGGGCTCACACCCACCCACAACACCCCGAGTACGGCGCCATGAACGGCCAGGAAGGCCGCGGTACGCACCGGGTCCAGGCGCTCCCGTTCATCGGCGCTCAAACCCGCGATCCGGGACGGATCGTTGGTCAGCCAGGCCCAGAGACGGGCGGGCAACGCGCTAAAGTTGTGGCTCATGGTGAATTCATCGAGTTGCGGGTTGCTTCCCCTTCCTTGCTGCAATGAACAGGATTTGTCTCACGCCTTACCTGTTCGAATAACGGACATCGAGGGTGGATTCAGCCTTCATCGCCGTCAACGAACCCAGAAAACGGTGGTTTTGCACGTTCGACTTCTGGACAATAACTAGACATGACAAACACTCCATCACAAGGTTCCGTTGCCGTTATCGGTGCGGGAATAGCCGGTCTGGCCGCCGCCCGGGCCCTTCACGAGGCCGGGCACCGGGTAACCGTCTTCGAGAAGGCACGCGGCGCCTCCGGCCGACTGGCTTCACGCCGCGTGGATACAGACCGGGGCACCCTGGCCTTCGATCACGGCGGGCAATACTTCACCGCCCGCTCCCCCGTGTTTACGCGGGCGGTTGACGAATGGATGCGGCAGGGAACGGTTCAGCCCTGGGAGGGGCGCATCGGAATCGTGGATGAACGCGGTCACATGAGCGTTTCCGATGAGGCTGGCCCCCGATACGTGGGTACGCCACGCATGAGCATGCTGGGCCGCACCTTGTCCGACGGTTTGGACCTGCACCTGCGGACCTGGGTGATCAGCATTGCCCACGACGGAGGCTGGTCCGTACGCACCCGAACGGCCGCACAGGCTGAGGAACACACTCACAGATTCGATGCACTGATCGTCACCGCACCCGCTCCCCAGACCCATGAGCTACTCGATGGTGTATCCGCGCTCGCCGATGAAGCCGCGCACCGCACCCTGCGCCCCTGCTGGGCCGTGATGGCGAGCTTCGAGGGCAGCAACCCCTGGGGCTACGATGCCGCGTTCGTCAACACCGGCCCCCTGGCATGGATTGCCGACAACGCCAGCAAGCCCGGGCGCGCCCCGACCCCCGCCTTGACCCTGCACTCATCGCGCAACTGGGCAACCGAACACGTGGACGCCACGCCCGAGTACGTGACCCACGCCCTGATCGAGGCCAGTCGCGCGATCACCGGAATCGATGCCCCCGTGAGCCACGCCAGCGCCCACCGCTGGCTCTACGCCCAGGCCAGCGCCCCGGCCAAACACGGTTGCATGATCGATGCACCCCGCAAACTCGCCCTGGCCGGTGACTGGTGCGCCGACGGCCGTATCGAGGGGGCCTGGCTCAGTGGCACCGAGGCAGCCGGGCGCATCGCCGCGCTGCTCTGATCCGGACATGAGCGACACGGAACAAACCCAAGCCCTGATCGTGCGCATGGTCAGCGAGCGCGGGCCGGACAAGACCCTCTGCCCGAGCGAGGTGGCACGGGCACTGGCGGGCACGGCGGGAGACTGGCGACAGCGCATGGATGAGGTGCATCAGGCGGTGCTCGCCTTGCACGCCATCGGCGTGATCCGCGTCAGCCAGAAGGGGGCACCGTCCGACCCGCGATGGCTCAAAGGCCCCTACCGGATCGGCATGAACGCATGACGACTCCGCAGCCGAAATCCACTGCTCTGCGTCCGTGCGGGGCGATCGCGGGCTCAGTCCGTTTCCCGCTTCTGCTCGACCGGGGCAGGCAAAAGCCGCTCCGAGCGCACGACATGGACAATGAACACCACGCCCGAGGCGATGTCATGACGGTGGATAACGCGACAGGGTGGTTCGATGATTTGCCGGTAACGGCCGTCGGCAAGCTCGATGGGCTTGGACCCCATGCCGGGGCGGTCCGTAAGTTTCGCGATGTGCTCGAAGACACGGTGCACCCACCTTCGGGCAGCGGGGCGATTGTCGAGCGCAATGTAATCCGCGATGGCATCCAGGCCCGCCAGAGCGGGTTCGGTCCAGACTATTTCAGCCATCGGGCCATCCTGGCCTCCGCATCCGCCTGGGACAGGGCGCGCCCTTCGTCCACGGCCATCTCGCCACGGGCCACGCCCTCCAGAATTTCCATGCGCGCCTTCAGTCTCTCGTAACTGTCCACGTCCACCAGGTAGGCGGACGGCAGACCATGCTGGGTAATCAGAATGGGCTCTTTGCTCTCGGCGAGCTCGGACAGGATGTCAGTCGCCTTCCGCTTCAATGTGGTGACGAGTTCGGTACGCATGGAAGTGGCACTAAAGTGGCACTTCCCACATTACAAGCACACCGGGTAGCGGATAAACGGGTCACCCCAACCTGCGTACCGCTCCCGGCGGCACCCCCATCTCCCGCTTGAAGGCCCGATTGA
Source organism: Gammaproteobacteria bacterium (assembly GCA_049604295.1). GTDB lineage: Bacteria > Pseudomonadota > Gammaproteobacteria > JACKNK01 > JACKNK01 > JBMYTL01. The sequence goes on along the minus strand of JBMYTL010000041.1, from coordinate 14,703 downwards.
AGGCCGGCTCGGAGTGGTAACCCACGCGCTCGGCGATCCGGATCAGGCTGTCGCGGGTCTCGCGCAGGTCGCGGTGGGCAAGCTGCATGCGCAGGCCGGTCAGATAGCGGAGCACCGGCTCACCCATGAGGGCGCTGAAGCGCGCGGAGAACCCTGAGCGGGACATACCCACGGCTTGGGCCAGGGTCTCCACGCGCCAGTCCCGCTCGGGTTGGCGGTGCATGAGCATCATGGCCTTGCCGATCCAACGGTCATGCAGGGCCGCGATCCAACCGGTCGGGTGCTCGCGGGCCTCTTCCATCCAACGACGGATCGCCTGGATCACCAGGATGTCGGCCAGGCGGGTGATCACGGTTTCGCCGCCCGGTTGTCCCTCGCGCGCCTCACGAGCGATGAAGCGGATGGTGCCGTGCAGCCATTCATCCTCGTCCGGGTGGGTACGCATGACGAGCACCTCGGGCAGCAGGTCGATCAGGCGGGCGGCCAGGATGGGGTCATAACGCACACCGTAGTAGGTGGCCCGGGTCAGGCGCCCTCCTCCGCCGAAGCGCATGTTCTCGAAGCGCTCACCGATCTTCTCGACGGGGATGTCCCCGAGCCCGGTGGTGCGGTCGCCGGGATTGCCGCGCAGCCAGTGGCGACGCCCTCTGGGGATGAGCATCAGGCTGCCCTCGGGCATGTGGACCGGGGACTGACCCTCCACCTCGACCCAGCAACTGCCGGAGGTGATGACCTCCACGTTCATCACCCCGGGCAGGGCGGGCACCTCGATGCCCCAGGGGTCGGTGAGCTCGGCGTTGCAGTAGAGCACGCCGCTCATTTGCAGCAGACGCAGAACCTCGCCCAGGGGGTCGCTGCTGGCCGGCAGTTCCGGGGCGGTGTTGGGGGTCTGGGAAGGAAGGGTATGGCTCATGGCGGGTTTCGGGCACAACCGGGTGGATGAGGGTGGGAGCAGCGCGCCGCCGCGATCCCGGCTTCAATCAGGCCACCATTCGCGGCGGAAGCGGCTCCTCCCTCCGAGCCAACGTAGATAAGACATCCCGTAGGACGGGATTCAACTCTTCAGCTGGCGCCAAAGCGAACAGATTGGCCAAGCCTGACCCTTCGTAATGCGACCGAAGCGCGTTCCAGACTCTACCTCCTGATTGATGAAACCAGCAGTACGCACCCGCATATGATGATCACCGGCCAACCGGAGAACGCGTTCCTGGTGGCGAAGGAGGACTGGAATGCGCATGCCGAAACCCTGCGTCACAGGTGTTCCCGGGAGCAGATGAGTTGGTCGAGCAAATGCGGCCCGAATTGAAAGCCGGATCGTGGCTCGGGAGGAACCTTGAGCCCCCTGGCCCGGTGGACATGACCCACATCGATACCCGGGCAAACCCGCGTCATTAGGGTCCCGCGTGAGGATGTTCAGGAGCGGCGCTGAAGTGTGAGGAAGCGGCTACCCGGAGCGGACTCAAGATGAGTGAAAGGAGAGGGATCAATGGAACTGAGGAAAGGCAAGCAATGCAGTCCTGTGTCGATAGCCCTTGAAAATGGTTCATGTTCGGGTTCGATGCCGGGGACGCCTCAAGCAATCCTTAGGACGGTTGCTGCACGTTCCAAAGTTTAGGGCCCGGAAAGTGGCGGGGAAAGAGCTGACCATCGCGTACTCATGTTGAGTATACTCCTTATTACTGTTGAGCATACTCCGTGGTTGTATATTCCACAAATCTTGATCCTGAGCACACCAAAATCAGCATGATGAGTCGGTGTGGATATCAAGGTCGTTTTCGGGCAGGTGCTTCGACAGGCTCGAAAGGAAAAGCAGATTTCGCAAGAGCGCTTGGCGTTGGAGGCGGACGTAGACCGTTCCTACATATCCAAGCTGGAGACGGGGGGTTACCAACCCAGCCTATCGATGCTGTTTGCTTTGGCTGGCGTGCTTGAGATCAAACCGAGTGAGCTGGTTGAGAGGGTGGAAGAGGAGTTTGCAAGCATTGATGTGGCTGATTGCTAAAGCACGGCAGGCTCATGGTTTGATACACCGCAACTAACATACTTCAGATGAACCGAGACTGAGGGGCATACCCGTTTATGGATATTAAGAACGTCATCATTCACCAAATTTCAAAGGAACAGATAGGTCAGCCATCGGTTATCAAGCCAGGTGATGGAGAGCTTTCAACTAAAGACGATGCCGTAAAAGACCTTATTGAAGAGTTGCGCAAGGTCTACAACGCCAAGACGAGTAAAACTTATGGCGTCTTTGATGAAGATCAAGACTCTTATCCATTTCAGAAAAAGCTTCAGTCCCACATGTCAAAAGAACTGGGTTTTGAAGAATTCACAGAATGGTCTTTGGGGTATCTAAAAATCAAAGTTGATGCGCAGAATTTTGCGACTGGGGGATATCTGCTATTTGTGAGATACAAGGAGGCGGAAAAAGAATACTTGATGGTCGTGATGTTGAACGACAAAAGTGGTGTAGGCATCAATCAAACCAGCTTGACCGTCGAAAAATTAAAGCATTTAGAGTTGGATAAACTGCATCTTGCAGTGCGAGTAAGCTTGACTGATTGGGACGCTAAAGCGGCATCCTACTTGTCCTTTATTAAGGGAAGAGCTAAAGAATACAGCGGATATTTTCTTGAATTCGTTGGGTGCACTACCTATACGCCTGCAAAAAAATCAACTCGTACTCTGGTAACGGTGCTTACCGATTTTTGTGATGAGAAAAAACTAAGTGACGAAGACGCTCAGGCTCTTCGGCATAAAGTGCATGACTATTGTAATGCGGTCAGAAAAGAGAAGAAGCCGTTAGATTTGCGTCAGCTATCGCATTCATTAAATGCCGATGAACCCGACGAGTTTTTTGAATTTGCAAATGCAGATAAATATGGACTGAGTGCACAGTTTGACGTTGATTTATCTGAAATCAAAAAATTAAGACGTTACCAATATAAAGCGCCTAGTGGATGGCAATTAAGCTTCCCTGATGAGTTGCTGGACAAAGAAGTGGTATGGAATAAAAAGGATAAGACCATCACGATAGTTAATGTTCCTGACAGCTTTGATGATGTGATCAAGTGAAGCAGTGATGTTGGGTGAAGTCGTAAAATTGTATCGGGCGGCTGATTCAATAATTGATTCAGGCGAGCGGCGATATGTGGATATCCGTCTGACATTGAACGATGAACTACATCAATTGCTTTGTGACTTGTATGAGGGCAGTGCAATTGATCATGTAAAGGGGGCGCAAGGGGCGGTGGAGCCAGAGAATATAGCTCAAAATAGTACGGAGGAATATGAAGTAAGGCTACGGCTTCCACATAAGAATGAAAATGGAGTATTTGCTTGGAATATGCAGGAGGTTTTGAGCTATCCAAAGTTTCGGCATGAGTTGCCAAGTGCGGTGTATTTGGCAGATGAAAATTGGATGACGGGTGAAGAGGATGAGCCTGTGATCTACAAGAAATATGTGCAATCGGTTGAATTTATATCAGTATTGATGGAAGCGGCTGAGCACAACACTTCATTAGGAAATGATGTGGAAATGGTGTTTTGGGATGGTGATAAATGCACTATTCCTATTGTCTATGAAAAAGATGATTTAAAAGAGCTTTCTGACTTGGCAGAGTTTTGCAAAGAAATTCTGTATGAAAAGGAGAAAAAAGAGAGATTGGCTCTTCTTCGGAGTGCCGTGCTATCCCTGATTAAACCTGTCAGTGAAAAGGATAGACTGGTTCATCTGTTCAAAAATTTTGATGAATTAAGACGTGAATACAATGACAACTATAAACTGTATGTAAGCAAGTTCTCGTTTAAAGAGTTGCTTGATGATGTTAAGGAAAAAAGAATGGAGTATGTAGGGCGCTTAAATGATGTAATTTCTGACGCACAAAACAAGATACTAACTATTCCATTGGCGATGCTTTTGATTGGGACGCAGTTCACAAGCAAGACTCCTTTTATTCAGAATTTAGGAATTCTTGTTGGTGCTTTTATTTTTTCACTTGTTATGACATTAGTTTTGATTAATCAAGCGCACACCTTGAGTAGTGTTAAAGATTCAATGTGCGAAATGTTTGAGATTTTTAAGAGAAAAAATTCCGATTTAGCTGGTCGCTTTGACAAGGCTCTGGAGGATTTGGTTTCTCGTTATAAACATAATCAGCGTGTGCTTTGGGGGGTTGGAGTGTTTGTTTGGTTTCCAACGTTGCAGGCTATATATCTTTTTTATTTATATGAGATGTAGCTCTGAAATCACATAACACATTTTGAGATATGGATGTCATGAGTACAATTGTAATCCCCCCTCATACTAGTCCCACCTGAAACGAGAGGTGCCCGGGTAAACTGCTCACACACGAGGAGTCCCCCGATGCGTAAATCCCGATTCAGCGAGAGCCAGATCGTCCAGATCCTCAAAGAGGTTGAGGGTGGACGGAAGGATAAATACGTTTGCCGCGAGTACGGCTCCAGAAGCTGGAGCTGCCCTACCGTGTCATGGCTCTGTGCACCGGCGATAAGGGCTTCTCTGCCGCCAAGACCTACGACCTGGAGGTCTGGCTGCCCCGGCCAACAGAAGTACCGGGAGATATCCTCCTGCTCCAACTGCACCGACTTCCAGGCCCGCCGCATGCAGGCCCGCTGGCGCAACCCGGAAACCGGCAAACCCGAGCTGCTGCACACCCTCAACGGCTCCGGACTGGCCGTGGGCCGCACCCTGGTGGCGGTGATGGAGAACTATCAGGACGGTGCCGGGCGCATCCGCGTGCCCGAAGCGCTCAAGCCCTATATGGGCGGGATCGAGGTGATCGAGCGGGGGTGATGACCCGGATCGGAGGATTCACGTATCGAGCCGGGGTGCGCTGAGTTTATGAGTTCGGGGGATTACGCATCTCGATGCGCCCGGCGCGGCTGGTTGTCCCCTGTGGGTGCGGCGTCCCGCCGCGATTAGCCCAGCCGGAAGAACGCGCTGCGCGCGGGACAGATCGAGATCTGTACTCCAGTCACGTAGCAGGGCCGGTGTTCGGTTCCCGCTCTGGGCCATGAACAAAGGGTGGAGTACGCATCTCGATGCGAGCGGGGCAGCCGGTTCCCAAGCTGTGGGCGTCCCGCCGCGAATGCCTTGATGAATCGCGGCGGGACGCCGCTCCCACAGGATGCCGCTACCACGAAACAGCACTCTCGCAAGACGCTGCTCCCACGGGATGCAGCACCTCAAAAATGGACGATTAGTTAATTACTATGGATTTATTGTGATTCGTCGGCCGGTTATTTCACTTCAGGATTTCACTCAGGGGTCAGCCAGCGTTGGCCGACACCCGCCCACACAACAGCCCATACAACGGCAGAGTGAGTCCCCATGAAAACCGAAACCACCCAGGCCCGGCCCATCCTCATCATCGGTGCCCACGCCAAGACCGGCCATCGCGTCGAGCGCCGCCTGCACGATCTCGGCATCGCCACCCGCGCGGTCTCGCGCTCCACGGACATCCCCTTCGACTGGCAGGCACCGGACACCTGGCGCACCGCCCTGGCGGGCACCCGCGCGGCCTACATCACCTATCAGCCGGACCTGGCCGTGGAGGGCGCCGACCAGACCATCGCCAATCTCGCCGCCCTGACGAAAGAGGAGGGCCTGGAACACCTGGTTCTGCTCTCCGGTCGCGGCGAGGATGGCGCCCGGCGCGCCGAGCTGGCCCTGGAACGCAGCGGCCTGCCCTGGAACGTGGTGCGCGCCAGCTGGTTCATGCAGAACTTCAGCGAGAACTTCATGATCGAGGGAATTCTCGGCGGCGAGCTGGTCCTGCCCGCCGGTGACACCCCCGAACCCTTCATCGACGTGGACGACATCGCCGACGTGGCGGTAGCGGCCCTCACCCGGCCGGAGCTTCGCGACCGTGTCTTCGAGGTCAGCGGTCCCGAGGCCCTGAGCTTCGCGGAATGCGTGGCGCGCATCTCCGCCGCCACCGGCTATCCCATCCGCTACACCCAGGTCCCCGTGGATGCCTATATCGAGGGTATGCGCGCCCAGGGCGCTCCCGAGGCATTGCAATGGCTGATGCGGGAGCTGTTCACGGTGGTCTTCGACGGCCGCAATGCACAACCGGCCGATGGCGTCCGACAGGCGCTGGGCCGCCCCGCCAAGGGCTTCGATGAATACATCCGCAAGGCCATGGCCAGCGGCGCCTGGGACCGGGCGGGGATGCGCAAGCAGGCCTGATGCCCCAGAGGACCAGAGGCTGGCCCGTGGGAGCGGGCTCGCCCGCGAACAAAAACAGTTCGATGCCCCCCACCCCGGTGGGGGTGAGCCTGCTCCCACGAACCAAAACCCCGAGGGGCGACCCCGCCCCCACGGACCAACACTTAGGAGAAATCCCATGCACTCCAAACAAACCATGGCGCAGCAGGCCCTGCTGCTGTTGGCCGGTGGCCTGCTCATGGCGGTCGGCGGCAGCATCCACCTGGCCCCGGCTACGTTTTACGCCGCGAACGGCATCGAACCGACGGCCAGCATCAGCCTGCTCAATGAACTGAAGGCCCCCGCCGGATTCCTGCTTGCCGCCGGGAGCATTCTGATCCTGGCAGTGTTCCGACCCGCCCTGCGCGAGGCGGCCACCCTGCTCGCCGCCCTGATCTACCTGTCTTACGCCCTGTCACGCGGCTTGAGCATGTGGATGGATGGCATGCCCACGGAGGGATTGATGCAGGCAGCCGCCCTGGAAGGGCTGGTCGGCCTGGCCTGCCTGGGCATGTGGGCCACGAACCACGCCTCCATGCCCGCCTGTTCTCAGCGCAAGGGCCCCGCCGAGTTTATGCGGCACAAACGCGGTTCTGGCCCCAACACCGGAAGCGAAGCGCGCCCCGTTTGAAGGCCGTTTACACAGTTCTTCCCGATTCGCTGACCGATTGCTGACCTTTGCGCACGGAGACTCTCCATCACGGAAGGCCCACGGCCCCGTTATCGAACAGACCCCAGCGTTTCACGAGGAGCACGATCATGAAAATCATCAACACCAAGACCGCCGGCCTGCTGATCGCCGGCATCGTCACCGCCGCCGCCATCACCACCTCCGCCCTGGCGGGTGGCCCCCGCGGCCTCGACCGCATGGCCGAGAACCTTGGCCTGAGCGACGCCCAGCGCAGCCAGATCGAGGCGATCTACGCCGAGCGGAAGGAACAGCGCAAGGCCATGCGCGAGGAAACGCGCAACCAGATCGAGGCCATTCTCACGGAGGAACAGCGCGCGAAGATGAGTGAGATGCGCCAGATGCGCGAGGAACGTATGGCCCGTCGCCACGGTGAGGGGGGCCCCGGCGAAGGCAAAGGCCGCCACGGTCAACACTGCAAGGGCGGCGAACGCTCCTGATCAATTCGGTCATCCGGGCCCCGGACGAAACCGGCCCGCGGGCTCAGTACCGCTCAGCCCGCCGCCCATCCGGGTGGCGGGCTGTGCGGTTCACTCAAAGGGCCGAACGCACCTCCAGGCGCGCGCAAGCGGCGTGCTTGACGCCCCCGAAGTCGGTCTTCCCTGTTCCCAGCAATGGAATCTCCTCGACGATCAGCACTGTGCGCGGCACCGCCAGTTCGGCGATTCCGTCCTTCTGGGCCTGGCGCAATAGATCTTCGCGGTGGGCGGCGGGATTGTCGGTCAACAACACGATCTGCTCACCCCTGCGCTCATCGGGCAGTGATGTGGCCGCATGGCGGAACTCGGGCCAGACCCGGCCCGCCAGTTCTTCGACCATGGTCAGGGAAATCATCTCGCCTCCGACCTTCGCAAAGCGCTTGGCCCGGTCCTTGATGGTGACGAATCCATTGGCATCGAGGGTGACCACATCGCCGGTGGCATACCAACCCGCCTCACCCTCAAACACCGGCGGCTCCAACACACCGGGCCGGTCGTGGTGGAGGTAGCCGAGCATGACGTTGGGGCCGCGAACCACCAACTCACCGCCATCGACGATTCCCGGGACCGGCGCCAGGCGGTGCTCGACACAGGGGAACAGGCGACCGACCGTGCCGTGGCGCACCTCCATGGGTGTGTTGGCCGACAGCACGGGCGAGGTCTCAGTAGCCCCATACCCCTCGATGATCCGGATACCGAAGCGGTCCACCCATTCGCGCCGGGTCTCATCCTTGAGCCGTTCGGCCCCCGCCACCACGTAACGCAGACTGCGGAAGTCGTAGGGATGCGCATGCTTGGCGTAACCCTTCAGGAAGGTGTTGGTCGCGAACAGCACCGTGGCGTTCTGCTCGTAGATCACCTCGGGGATGATCCGGTAGTGGAGGGGCGAGGGGTAGTGAAAGGTCCGCGCCCCCACCAGAAGCGGAAGCACCACCCCCCCCATGAGCCCGAAGGAGTGAAACACCGGCAGGCTGTTGAACATGGTGTCCGCCGCATTGATGTCCACCACCGCACGGATCTGGATGTGATTGGCGAGGAGATTGGAGTGGGACAGCACGACCCCCTTGGGCTTGCCCTCGGACCCCGAGGTGAACAGAACCACGGCGGGATCATCCCCGCGTGCCTCCATGCCGCCTGTCATACGCGCGAAAAAGCCCGGAAAATGGGCCTTCAGCAGGCCTGCCAGCTTCATTCCCAGGCTGACCTCGGAGCGCAGATCGTCCAGGTAGATGACATTGACCTTCTCGGCCAGGGCATCGACCTCCTCCTGAAGCTCGGCCTTGTCGATAAAACGGTGCGAGGTGAACACCGTTTCCAGCTCCGCCGTCTCGCAGGCGGAGATCATGCCCGCGGCTCCGGCCGTGAAATTCAGCATGGCCGGGATGCGGCCATAAAGATGCAGACCAAGGAACACGGCCACCGTGCCCGCCGATGTGGGTAACAACACGCCTACCCTGTCGCCCTTGGCAGTACGCCGCTCCATGAGCTTGCCCGCCACGAACGCCCGTGTGAGCAGGCTGTTGTAGGTGAAGGGCGTGTACTCGATATCCATGGCGACCTCCTTGCCGCCGCCATGCTGGCCACGCGCCTCCACCAACGCGGAGACGAAACCGCGATCACGGTCGTAGCTGTTGACCATGGCCTCAGCCATGACATCGGCCAGCCGCTCCCCTGCCATGGCGCGCCGCTTGGAGCCCTTCACCCGGTCAGGCAGATCGAGTCGAACAGGGGGATGAAAGGTCAGCGTGATCCGCGGAAACCAGCGCAGCCTGAGGATGCCCGCCATGCGGCTCACCTTGGAGAACTGCGCGCCGTCTATATGCAGCGGCACCAGCGGCGCATCCGCCTTGTCGGCCACCAGGCCCGGGCCGTCATACATCTTCATCAGGCTGCCGGTGACGGTAATGCGCCCCTCGGGAAACACCGCCGCCAGGTTGCCCGCCTTCACGTGCTCGGTGAAGGACTTGATTGCCATGGGGTGGGTCGGGTCCAGGGGAAACAGATCGAACCACTTCACCAGGGGCTTGATCCACCAGCGCGAGGCCTGGTGCGTATTGATGGCGAACGTGAAGCGCCCCGGCAGGAAGGCGACCATGATCGGCGCATCCAGAAACGAGGTGTGATTGGCCACGATCAGGGCCTTCGGACCCGCGGCCTCCAGATGTTCCATGCCGCGCACCCGTACACGGAACAGGATGCGCAGGATGGCGCGAGCAATCATTTTCGATACGGGCAGTATGTTCATTTTTGTTGTCCGGACGTTCCTCTTCCCTCCCGTTCCCCCGTCTTGGCGGGGGAGGCGGCGTCGGAGCAGCTTACCCGTCACGCACCATGCTGTAACACCATCGATTGCATCCTCTTCGCATGGGCCACCCGTGCGCCAGCCGCGCTGGCCATGGGAGTTGGCACCGTCCTTGCGAAAGAAACAGGCAGCAATGCGCGCCCTGCCCCGGCTCACGCGGGGCTGAATCGGGCCCGTAAGCGTCGTTGCGGCCGCCTCGGCGGGGCATCGCGGCGGGTACGGAGTCGACGCGATCGATCTATTCGCTGGCGTGGCGCGCGCCCCACGCACTATTGCAGTGCACAAATTCAGCCGTGACGTAGCGTGGTGCACAAGCGGCAGGCACGCAACGAACACGGTCCCAGCGGGTCGCTCTCGACGTGAGCGTTCCTGGAAATCAGCCCACGAACTGCTAAGGGTGTTGGTTCGCCCCAGGCAACTGAGACCCGGCCCAACCGGCATCGAGAAACCATGCCCCAGCAACATATTCACGCCACCACGGCGGACGGTCTGTACAGCCCCGGCTTCGAAAGAGACTCGTGCGGTTTCGGGCTTATTGCCCAGATCGATGGGCAGGCAAGCAATTGGTTGATTCAGACCGCCATCACGGCGCTCGGTCGCATGACCCACCGCGGTGCGATCGCGGCGGACGGAAAAACCGGCGATGGCTGCGGTCTGCTGCTCAAAAAACCGGACGGTTTCCTGCGTGCCGTGGCCTCGGAACTGGGCATCGAATTGGCCGCCCACTACGCCGCCGGACAGATCTTCCTGAGCCGGGATGAGGCGCGCGCCACGCGGGCCATGGCGGTGCTGGAGGATGCGCTCAGGGTCGAGGGCCTGTCTGTCGCCGGTTGGCGTGATGTGCCGCTCAATGCCGAGGAGGCCTGTGGTGACGCGGCGCTGCGAACGCTGCCCCTGATCCGCCAGGTGTTCGTCAATGCCCCGGCTGATATGGATGACGACGACTTCGAGACCCGCCTGTTCATCGCGCGCCGGGTGGCCGAGAAGACGGTGCGCGGTGAGGAGGACGAGGCCTTCTACCCCGCGTCGCTTTCCAGCCGGGTGATTTCCTACAAGGGCATGGTGATGCCCCGCTATCTCAACACGCTGTACCCGGACCTGGGGGACCCGCGCATGCAAAGCGCCATCGCCGTGTTCCACCAGCGCTTCGCGACCAACACCCTTCCCCAGTGGCGCCTCGCCCAGCCCTTCCGTTACCTGGCCCACAACGGCGAGATCAACACCGTGCAGGGCAACCGCAACTGGGCCAACGCCCGAGCCTTCAAGTTCGACACCCCGCTGATCCCCGATATCAACAAGGTCATGCCCCTGGTCAGCGATGACGGCTCTGATTCCATGAGCCTGGATAACATGGTCGATGGGCTGCTCGCCGGAGGCATGGACATCTTCCGCGCCATGCGCCTGTGCATACCGCCCGCCTGGCAAAACGTGGAGTACATGCCCCCACGGCTGCGCGCGTTCTACGAGTACAACTCCATGCACATGGAGCCCTGGGACGGCCCCGCCGGCATCGTGCTCACCGACGGTCGCTATGCCGCCTGCACCCTGGACCGCAACGGCCTGCGCCCGGCGCGCTATGTGATCACCGAAAACCCCGAACAGGGCCGGGTCATAACCCTGGCCTCCGAAGCGGGCGTCTGGGACTACGACAACGCCGACGTGGTCAAGAAAAGCCGCCTGCGCCCCGGGCAGATGGTGGCCGTGGACACCGAAACCGGCGGCGTCCTGCATCCCAGGGATATCGACGACCGCCTCATGGAGCGCGCGCCCTACCTGGACTGGTTGCAGGAATACCGGGTCAAGCTCACCTCCTCCCTGGCAGGCGGCGAACTCACCGCATGCCCCATGGAACCGGACCAACTCCTGGCCCAGGAAAAGCTCTTCGACCTGAGCAACGAGGAGAAGGATCAGATCCTGCGTCCCCTGGCCCAGGCTGGCCAGGAGGCCGTGGGCTCCATGGGCGATGACACACCCATCCCCGTGTTGTCCGCTCAACCGCGCTCGCTGTACGAGTACTTCCGCCAGCAGTTCGCGCAGGTCACCAACCCGCCCATCGATCCCCTGCGCGAAGCCATTGTGATGTCGCTTGAGACCTGCCTGGGCGGCGAGCAGAACCTGTTCGTGGAAAGCGAGGACCACGCCAAACGCCTGGTGCTGGGCACCCCGGTTCTGTCCGAGGGCCTGCTTGAGGCTCTGCTGGGTCAGAAGGACGCCCGTTACCAGCACGCCAAGATTGACCTCCACTACCCGGAATCCGGCGATCTGGGCACGGCCATCGCCGCCCTGTGCACCGTCGCCGAGCGCATGGTCCGCGACGGCAAGACCATACTGTTGCTCTCGGATCGTCATATCGGGCCGGGCCGGGTACCCATCCACGCCCTGCTCGCCACCGGGGCCATCCATCATCACCTGGTGGACAAGGGCCTGCGCACCGACGCCAACCTCATCGTCGAGACCGCTACCGCCCGCGACCCCCACCACTTCGCGGTGCTCATCGGCTACGGGGCCACGGCCGTGTTCCCCTGGCTGGCCTACGAGAGCCTGCACCGCATGACCCGCAGCGGCGAGATCCAGGGCAAGACCGCCAACCAGCTGGGCAACGCCTACCGCTACGGCATCGCCAAGGGTCTGAACAAGATCATGTCGAAGATGGGCATCTCGGCCATCGCCTCCTACCGGGGCGCGCAGTTGTACGAAATCGCCGGCCTGCACGCCGAGGTGGTGGGCCTGTGCTTCAAGGGCACCACCTCGCGCATCCAGGGCGCCAAGTTCGCCGACCTGGAGGCCGAACAACGCACCCTGTGCAGGCGCGCCTGGAACAGACGCAAACCGATCAGCCAGGGCGGCCTGCTCAAGTACATCCACGGCGGGGAGTTCCACGCCTACAACCCGGATGTCGTTCAGACGCTGCACAAGGCCGTGCGCTCCGGGGCCTTCGAGGATTGGCTGGACCACGCCCGCATCATCAACGAGCGGCCGGTCGCCACCCTGCGTGACCTCATGCAACCGAAGCTGGCCGAGAGCCCCATCCCCCTGGACGAGGTGGAACCGCCCGAGGCCCTGTTCAAACGCTTTGATTCGGCGGGCATGAGCCTGGGGGCTCTCTCCCCCGAGGCCCACGAAACCCTGGCCGAGGCCATGAACCGCCTGGGCGGGCGCTCCAACTCGGGCGAGGGTGGCGAGGCCGTGGAGCGCTACGGCACCGTCAAGATGTCCAGGATCAAGCAGGTGGCCTCGGGGCGCTTCGGCGTCACCCCCCACTACCTGGTCAACGCCGAGGTCCTGCAGATCAAGGTCGCCCAGGGTGCCAAGCCCGGTGAGGGCGGCCAGCTGCCCGGCCACAAGGTCAACGAGCTGATCGCCAAGCTGCGCCACTCCGTACCCGGCGTAGCCCTGATCTCTCCTCCGCCCCACCACGACATCTATTCCATCGAGGACCTGGCCCAGCTCATCTTCGACCTCAAACAGGTCAACCCTGAGGCCCTGGTGTCCGTGAAGCTGGTTTCAGAGGCCGGGGTGGGGACCATCGCGGCCGGTGTCGCCAAGGCCTATGCCGACCTGATCACCATCGCGGGACACGACGGCGGCACCGGCGCCTCGCCACTGACCAGTGTCAAGTACGCCGGCTCCCCCTGGGAACTGGGCCTGTCCGAGACCCACCAGGTGCTGCGCGCGAACGGCCTGCGCAACAAGGTGCGCATTCAGGCCGATGGTGGCCTCAAGACCGGCCTGGACGTGGTCAAGGCCGCGATCCTCGGCGCCGAATCCTTCGGCTTCGGTACCGGCCCCATGGTGGCCATGGGCTGCAAGTACCTGCGTATCTGCCACCTCAACAACTGCGCCACCGGCGTCGCCACGCAGAACAACGTGCTGCGCTTCCAGCACTTCCGCAATGACGGCGTGGAGGCGGTGATGAACTACTTCCGTTTCATCGCCGAGGAGACCCGCCTGTGGATGTCACGCCTGGGCGTGCGTTCGTTAACCGACCTCATCGGCCGCACGGACCTGCTCGAGCTGTTGCCGGGGGTCACCGACAAACAGCGCAACCTTGACCTCGCGCCCATCCTCAACGCAGCGGGACGCGGCGATACCGACGAACCCCAGTGCTGCACCGCGGCGCACAACGAACCCTTCGACAGGGGCGAACTGGCCGAGGAGATGGTGCGCACCCTCTTGCCCGCCATCGAGAACAAGAGTGGCGGAAAATACGACTTCACCATCAGCAACACCTGTCGGTCCATCGGTGCGCGCGTCTCCGGCGAGATCGCCAAACGCCATGGCAACCACGGTCTCTGCGAGGCCCCCATCGAGGCGCACTTCCACGGTACCGCCGGTCAGAGCTTCGGCGTCTGGAACGCGGGCGGACTGCACATGTACCTGTGGGGGGACGCCAACGATTACGTCGGCAAGGGCATGGCCGGTGGCCGCATCGTGGTCAGCCCCCCGCTGGACTCGCCCTACGAAACCCAGTCCAACACCATCATCGGCAACACCTGCCTGTACGGCGCCACCGGGGGCCTGCTGCACGCGGCGGGCCGCGCCGGAGAGCGCTTTGCCGTACGCAACTCCGGCGCCTGCGCCGTGGTGGAAGGCGTAGGCGACCACGGTTGCGAGTACATGACCGGTGGCTGCGTGGTGGTGCTCGGCCCCACGGGCGTCAATTTCGGCGCTGGCATGACCGGCGGTATCGCCTTCGTCCTGGACGAGACCGGCCGCTTCCACGACCGCTGTAACACCGAGCTGGTGGAGATCCGCCGTATGCAGGCCGAGCGCCTGCACCCGCAGCAGGAATACCTGCGCGAACTGCTGCGCGCCTATGTCGCGGACACCGACAGTGCCCACGGTGCCCGCATCCTGGAGAACTTCGACCACATGCTCGCCCACTTCTGGCTGGTAAGTCCCCGCGCCGCAGACATCGACGGTCTCATCGAGACCCTGAGGGCGGCCGCATGATCGTCACCCACCCCCACCCTGCCCGCCCTCCCGTAGGAGCGCCTTTCCA
>JBMYTL010000040.1:7509-24713 GCA_049604295.1 Gammaproteobacteria bacterium | reverse complement strand
GGGTATGGGCCTACACCAAGGCGAAGCATCAGGCCGGTAACCGTCTGCTCGCCCTGTGGCGCGAGGCGCGGGTCTACCGGGCGCTGCGCCACCGTCGCTTCGACCTTGTCATCCATGCCACACCCGCGGCCCATGCCCGCACCGGTCGGCTGGCCCGGTGGTTCCGTGCGCCTTGGCGGGTGGGTGTCTGCGCGGGCACTGAGCCCTGCGATTTCAACCTGCCCACCGCTGAGAATGCCCTGCCCACGGGGCATCACGTGGAGAAGGTTCATGCCCTGTTGGCGCCCCTGGGGATCGATTCACCAGCGGGCGGTCTGACCCTTGTGCCCCGGACCGCGGACCGTCCCGCCGGGCTCGACGCTGCCCTGGCCGCAGTGCCGGAACGGCGCCCGGTCGGGCTGCATATCTCGGTGCGCAACCGCCGTGATGCCTGGACCCTGGAGTCCTTCGAGGCGCTGGCCCGCGCGCTGTATGCCGAGGGCTGCCAGCCCGTGCTGTTCTGGTCACCCGGGGCCGCCGATGACCGCCGCCATCCCGGCGACGACGAGGCGGCGACGGAACTCGTGCAGCGATTGGGCGCCTGCATCGTGAAGGCGCCGACAGCTTCCCTCGCGGAGATCGCCGCCGGGCTCGCGGCCATGGATCTGGTGGTCTGCGCCGTCGGTGGCACCTCCCATATCGCGGCGGGGGTGGGCACAGCGACGGTGGCGCTGTTCGGAACCACGGACCCGGTCACCTGGGGGCCCTGGGGCGTACCGGCCCGCAACCTGGTCGGGGCGGATGGGCGCGCCGCCTCGATCCCGGTGGGGGACGTCCACGCGGCCTGTCGTGAACTGTTGGACGCAGTGCCATGAAGGACGGGAGCGCGCAGGGCCAGCCCGGCAAGGGTCCGCGGCGAAAGGAACGATTGAGTGTCGCCCTGGTTCGGCAGAGCCACAGCGACGTGGGCGGTGCGGAACAGGCGGTGCGGTCCATCACCCGTGCCCTCGGGGCATTGGATGCGGAGGTGCGGGTAAGCGTGATTGCACGGAATTGGCCCGTGACGGACGGTATCGAGGTGTTGAATTGTGATGCCCCGGCCAGTGGCCGCGCCCAGCGTGACCGACAGTTCCGCGACTGCGCCTGCACGACAGTGGAGCGGGGGGGCTTCGACCTGGTCCAGTCCCATGAACGCATCCCCTGCTGCGACATCTACCGGGCCGGGGATGGCGTGCATCGCGAATGGCTCATCCAGCGGGGCCGGGTGTCCGGGCCGTTGCGGCGACTCGCGACCCGCCTGAGCGATTTTCACCGCCAGCTGCTGAAGGCGGAGCGGGTCCTGTACGCGAGTCCGCGCCTGAAGGCGGTGATCTGCAATTCGCACATGGTGGCCGGTGAGTTGCAGGCCCACTACGGGGTCAGCCCGGACAAGGTCCACGTGATCCACAACGCCGTGGACGGCGACCGCTTTCACCCGCGTCTGAGAGCGGAACACCGCGAGGCTGTGCTGCGCAAATACGCTATCGGGGCGGATGAAGACGTGGCCCTGTTCCTGGGCAGCGGTTACGAGCGCAAGGGGCTGAAGGCCGTTCTCGAGGCCCTGGCGCTTCTCGTGGGCGAGGTTCCCGCCGCCCCGCGCCTGCTGGTGGTGGGCAAGGACAGCCGGATGGGCCGCTACCAACGTCTCGCACGCCGTCTGGGGGTCGAGGACCGCGTGGTCTTCGCCGGTGCCCAGCCCGACCCCAGACCCTATCTGGGGGCGGCCGACATGCTAGTATTTCCGACCCTTTACGACCCCTTTCCCAACGTCGTGATGGAGGCCATGGCCTGTGCCCTGCCGGTCATCACCAGCGACAAGTGCGGCGCCACCGACATCATCGATGAGGGGCGCAACGGCCTGGTCTGTGACGCCCTGGACATCCCCACCATCGCCCGCCATATGCACACCCTGCTTGATCCCCAACGCCGAGATGCCATCGGTCGGGCGGCGCGCGCCACGGTTGAGCCCATGAATCACGAGGCCATGGGCAAGCGACTCATGGCGCTGTACGCGGACGTGTTGAAGTGAACGGGGCGCCCGCGCCCGACTCCGGTCACGGCAAGGAGCTGAGCAGCGCTCAACTCTACCGGCGCCTGCTGGGCTATGCCCTGCGCTACCGGTCCATCCTGCTGTTGGCGGTTCTGGGCACCCTCGTGCATGGCCTCAGCGACATCGCGCTGGCGGCCATCCTCGAGCCCATCGTCGACAAGGTCATGGTGGAGCAGGATGCGGATTGGCGGCTGTGGGCACCGCTCGGCCTGGTGGGCATATACCTGGTGCGCCTGCTGGCCGCCTACGTGGGCGGGGTGGCCATGGCCTCGGTATCGAACAAGATCATCGTCGACCTGCGCGCCGATATGTTCGACCGCCTGTTGCTGCTGCCCTCGCGTTTCTTCGATGGTCATTCCACGGGCAAGCTGATCTCCAAGATCACCTACGACGTGAACCAGGTCACAACCGCCGCCACCACGGTGCTGGTGACCCTGGTCAAGGACGGGGCCACGGTGATCGGCCTGATCCTG
This sequence comes from Gammaproteobacteria bacterium, assembly GCA_049604295.1. Lineage (GTDB taxonomy): Bacteria > Pseudomonadota > Gammaproteobacteria > JACKNK01 > JACKNK01 > JBMYTL01. The sequence goes on along the minus strand of JBMYTL010000040.1, from coordinate 22,172 downwards.
TTCCTGTTCTACCTCAACTGGCAACTCACGCTCATGACCATCGCGGCCCTGCCGCCCGCGATGTACGTGGTCAAGCGCATCAGCAAGCGCCTGCGGGGTAACTCATCCAACCTGCAGGAGGCCATGGGCAACCTCACCCGCGTTCTGGAGGAAAGCATCTCGGGCCAGCGGGTGGTGAAGGTCTTCGGTGGCCAGGATTACGAGCGTCGGCGTTTTCACGAGGTCATCCAGGCCATCCGCCGCTTCGAGATGAAGCTGGCCCAGGCCGGTGCGGCCAACGGTCCCCTGGTGCAACTCATCATGATCGTGCCCTTCGCGTTCATGGTGTACGTGGCCGGTGGGCTGGCCATGGATGGCAGTCTGACCGCCGGTGAGTTCGTGGCCTTTTTTGCCGCGGCCGGTCTGCTGCAGCCGGCGGTCAAGCGCCTCGCCGATATCAATCCGAAGCTGCAACGCGGGCTGGCGGCCGCCGAATCGGCCTTCGCCGTGGTGGACAGCCCGGCGGAACCCGACGAAGGACGGCTCGCACCGCAACGGGTACGGGGAAGCTTGATGATCCGCGGTCTGCGCTTCCGTTACGAGGGGGCCGATCACGATGCGCTCAAGGACATCGAGCTAAGCGTCGAACCGGGTCAGACCGTGGCCCTGGTAGGCCAGTCCGGCAGTGGCAAGACCACCCTCGCGAGCCTGATTCCCCGTTTCTACGACCCCAGCGAGGGGGGCATCGAACTGGATGGGGTGGACCTGCGGGACTACGGACTCGCCGCACTGCGCGCCAACATGGCCCTGGTGAGCCAGGACGTGGTGCTGTTCAACGATACCGTGGCGGCGAATATCGCTTATGGCCCGCGCGCCGATGCCAGCCGCGATGAGATCGTTGCCGCGGCAACGGCGGCCCATGCCATGGATTTCATCGAGCGCATGCCCGAGGGTCTGGATACCGTCATCGGTGAACGGGGCACCCGTCTTTCCGGTGGGCAGCGTCAACGCCTGGCCATTGCCCGTGCCCTGCTCAAGGATGCCCCGGTGCTGATCCTGGACGAGGCAACCTCCGCCCTGGATCGGGAGTCGGAACTACGCGTTCAGCAGGCCCTGGAAACCCTGCAGGAGGGGCGCACCACCCTGGTGATCGCCCACCGCTTGAGCACCATCGAGCACGCGGACCGGATTGTCGTGATGGACTCCGGGCGTGTCGTGGAGTCTGGCAGCCATGCCGAACTGATCGCGGCCGGTGGTGCCTATGCCCGCCTGCACGCCCTGGGCTTCCAGGAGGAAGTCACCGAATGAGTCCCACCCCCATCCGTTCCGTACTCATGTCCGGTGGCCAGGGCGATGTGGTTATGGCCGCCCTGGGCCTGCTCGCCCTGCAACGCCTGGAGCCGCGCGCCCTGCATGCGGATATCGGTGTGTACACCCGTTCGTTGGCGACCCCGGTGGCCGCGGCCCTGTTGCCGGATATGCATGTGACCTCCATGGAGCAGGCGGGCCGACCGGCGCGGCCACGCTATTACACCAGTGCCGACACCTCCTGGAGCACCGTGATCCGAAACTGGTTCTACCCGGACTGGTACGTGAACTTCCCCGAATACCGGCGTTGGGCCTCTTTCGGTCAGCCGTCGCCGGGTTTGATGCGACGCGCCCAGACCCACCTGTGCACCCTCAGACTGGGCCCCGGCATGCGTTGGAAACAGGACACGCCGGCCTATTACGGCCTGAAGATGTGGGCCCCTCTGGCCACGGCCTGGGGTCATACGCGCATCGACCTTGAGCGGGCACTGTACGCCAGCTTCCCCCTGGCCCGTGAGCGCCTGGCGGCTTGGGCGGCGGGCCAGTCCATCGGGGCCGGGGTGCCCCCTTTGGCCGTGTTTCCCGGGGCGGGTGCTTACCAGTACCTGCCCCCGGAGCTGATCGCCGATTGCCTGGAGCGGGCGGGGCTGGCTGCCGATGACCTGTGTTGCTGGTTCGCGCCCGGCGACGTGCTTTTCGATCGCTACCAACAGGCCGGGTTGCCCGTGGCCCGTACCGCGTCGGTGGGCGAGATCGGCGCGGTGATCCACCAGGCCCGCTGTGTGGTCGCGCCGGACAGTTTCGTCTCCCATCTGGCGCAGGCGGCCACGTGGCGGCCATGTCCCACGACCTGCCGGTACACACCGTGCATCCGGCCGCGCCGGGCCGCATCGTGTTCGAGGCCATGGATTGTTGTCCCTGCCACTATTTCAACCGGCCCGGTCATGAAGGCTGCGCGGCGGGGTACCCGCATTGCAGTGTCTACGACCGTGCAACCTATCGCGACGCGTTGGCCGCGGCCGTGGGCCTGACCCTGGATACGGTGGCGTGAACCCCGTTTGCTGGCAGATCAACCTCCAGCATCATTTCGGCGGAGGCGAGGTTTACACGGGTTTCCTGACCCGTGCCCTGCGTGAGCTGGGTTGGACGGTTCACCTGCTTACCTCGGATCGCGCCAACTACTGGGATCGCGTGGACCTGGGGCCGCGCGACGGTGGACTGGTCATCCATGCCGTTGCCGACGAGGCGGGTGTGGCCACCGTGTTGCCCGCCCACGGGGCGCTGATCATCAATCACGGCGCACCACACCCGCGGATTGCCGCGACGGCCGGGACCGGTCACCGGCTCACCGCCATCGCGCACATGCCCGTGCACAACCGCAACCCCGAGCCCTTCAAGGCCTGTGAGCGGGTGTTCGGGGTGTCGCGTTATGTACTGCGCACGCTTGCCGACAAGGGTGTGGAGCGCGTGCACGCTGAACCCCTCTACGGTGTGGCGGATCTCAGTCGTGGCGGTGACGATGGCCGGGGCGCACCCACGATCCGGGCCACCAGCCGCTTCGATTGGGATCGACGCAAGCTGCGCGACCGGACCCTGTCGGTGTTGGAGCCGGCCTGGCGCATGCTGCGTCCGGCCCAGAGCTACCGGCGCACGGACGGTATTCACCTGGGGGTGGTTTCACGCCTCACGACCATCAAGCAGTTCCCCGAACTGTTCATCCACCTGGCCCCGATCCTGGCGGAGTTCCCGCACGTGCACCTGGATATCTTCGGCGCGGGGGGCTGGCGTTCGGTACGCGATCTGGAGCGGGCCCTGGAACCCATGGGGCCCCGGGTTCACTGGTGGGGGTTCCAGCGCGATGTAAGGCAGGTGTACCGGCAACTCGATTACGTGCTCAGCGGCCTGCCTGAACTGGAAGCGCTGGGACTGAACCTGCTGGAGGCCCAGGCGGCGGGGACCCCGGTGCTGGCCGTGGATGGCGCGCCTTTCGACGAGACCGTGGACCATGGACACGGTGGCCTGCTCTACAGCGATCCGCGCCGAGACCGGGGCGCCGGTTTTCGCGCGCTCATGGCCCCGATCTTCACCGCTGCCGAGGGGGGCCCCGGTCCGGTACGTGATGAACACCTGAACGTGTTCTCGATGGATGCGTTCGTCCGTCGCCTGCGGGGCGCTTTGGAGGGTTTGGCGCCCTGAACGGGCTCGTATTGTCGGCCTATCGGCCGTCGGCTGGTGCAGCTGCCAAATCGTTCCGCCCCGCGCCCAGAGCGGTGTGTGCGCAGGCGGCCAGTCCGAGAATCAGCCCCATGGGAACCCAGCTCACCGTATCGATCAGCCCCCGCAGGCCGTAGTGTGCGATCAGCGCGGCAAGGATGGCGGCGACGACCAGGCGTGCGTCGGGGTCGGTCAGGCGGCGCAGGGTGGCCAACTGGGTGATGACCTGGGCGACGGCGAGAAGGAGGGTGGAGAGGACTCCGATCAGGCCTGCCTGTACCGCCACTGACAGCAGTTGGTTGTGCAGGCCGTAACGGCCCTGGCGGTGTTGCAATTCGGCGGTCGACACCGCGTCGTCGTAGTGGCGTTCGAAATTACTCAGGCCGTAGCCGAAGCCCTGCCAGGGGGCCCGCTCCAACCAGATCCCGACGGAGGGCTTCCATATCTCCTGCATGCGCACGCTGTCATAAAGCCCCGATGCCATGCGGTTCGAGGCGACCTCTGCCTTGAATACGGCGGAGAAGACCAGGACCCCGGCGATGATCGCCGCGACCACTCCCGCCATGGCAACCCGGTGCCGGTTGTAGAAGGCGAGCACAATCAAAGGCGCAACCGCGGCCAGGGCGATACCGCGCGAGCCGGTGATCACAGCCAGGGCAGCCAGGGCGAGGGTGGCCAGGAAGAACCCGGTGGCGGCATGTCCATGGCGAATACGCGCCTGCAGGTAGACCAGGGGAAGAAGAATGACCAGGGCATCACCAAAACCGCGGTAACGACCGCTGGAAACAAAGCCCTGGAAACCATCGTGCACCGCAATGTCTCGAACGATGGCCCCGGAAAACAGCACCACCACACCTGTCCCCATGAGGGCCAGCCATGCGAGCAGGCGGCGGAACCAGGCGGGGTCATGAAACCCTTCCACGACCAGCAGGGCGAGAATCAATGCGCGCAGTGCCGTCTTGTGGAAATTTCCCAGGCTGTAGGCGAGATCAGGGCCGATGAAAACGAAGGGCAGCAGGGAGACCACCCACAACAGCAGCCAGCCCATGACCGGTTGACGCAGGGCCTCGAAGCCCTCGCGGCCCGTGAGGCGTCGCCACAGCCAGAACAGGAAGGGGACGTAGAGGGCCAGCGTCTGTATGAACCCGGTGTGGGGCAGGAACATGGCAGGCAGGTAGATCATCACGCCGATGCGGATGACGCTGAGACTGATGTCCTCGCCGCGGATCCACGGCGCATGGGCGCCCGGGGGCGAAACGCCGTTGCTTTCCGTGGTGGTCGATCCTGGCAGCATGAGGGCCCTGTGCCTGCGTCTCAGGAACGGGCCGGGACGGCCGCGAAAGCCGTCAGCAATCGTTCGCCACGCCGGTCCCAGCCATGCTCACGGGCCAGGCGCTGACCCTGCTCCCCCAGCTCGCGGGCGGAAGCCGGAGTGTTCAGGATATGCGTCACCGCGCGGGCGAAGGCCCGGGCGTCGCCGGGCGGAGCCAGGACGATGTGCTCGCCGTCGCTGACCAGCTGGCGCAGTGAGGGCAGGTCGGTGCAGACCGTGGGCTTGCCCATGGTCAGATACTCGAACAGCTTCAGGGGCGAGGTACCCACGGTGTTGGGCATCAGCGGCAACACACAGATGTCGTTGTCAGCAATGATGCGGAAGCGCTCCGCGGGCGGCATGACCGGACCATGCAGCGTCACCCTGTCAGCAATGCCGAGCCGGTCGATGTCCGCCTGCAGGGCCTCGGTCCTGTTTTCACCGCCGCCACCGCCGACCACGTTAAGGTGCGCGCCTTCAACCCATTGCATCATCTCCACGGCAAGTTCCACGCCCTTCCAGGGGTGCAGCCCGCCCAGGTAGAGGATCTGGCGGGTGCGATCGGTCGACGTGTCGAGTGGGCGCCGATGCAGGTCCGCGAGTACATTGTCCACAGCGTTGGAGATGGTGTGGCAGGGCGTGCCCGTGGGATAGCGCGCGTTCACCTGCGCGGCCAGTTCGTCGGTGAGGGTTATGAGCCCCGAGGCGCGGCCGTAGACGCGCGCCTCACGTGCCGACAGGCGCTCCAGTTTGCGTTGGGCGCGTGCGTCGGCGGCGGGGTGATCGGCCTGGAAACTGTCGGCGAATACCTCGTGCAGTTCGAAGAACAGGCGGGTGTCCGGCAGGGCGGACAGGATGTGGTCGGCCACGCCCAGGTGGCGCACCATGGCCGCGTCGGGGCGCAGGTTACGCAGCAGTCCGACCGCGCGGCGGAAGAACGGCAGGCTGGTATTGAGCGGAAACCACCAGCGCTTGCGCGGATCGAAAAGCGACAGCCAGGTGACATTGGCATGCAGGGGGCGGCCCAGGATGTCCTCCACCGTGGTGCCGTCGCGGGGCAGAGGGGCAATCAGGGTGACCTGCGCGCCTGCCTGCGCGAGACCGTCCACGGTTTGCAGCAGTTGCATGGCCTCCGCACGCAGACCGGGTACCGGCCGGGGGTCTACGTAGGCGACGTGCATGGGGGGAATTCCGTTGAACTGCTGCGAAGCGGCGGGAAGTCTAGGGGGTTTGCCGGCTTATTTCGAGCCATGTGCATCCGCAATCCGGCAAGGCCCACGCGCGGGACCTCAGGCCATGTCCTTGAGTTCGTAGAGCAGGTCCAGGGCCTGTCGGGGGCTGAGGCTGTCCGGATCGGTCTCGGCCAGGCGTTGCTGGAGGGCCGAGGGACCCGGGTTGAACAGGCCCAGCTGCTCCGGGGGCGGTGCGTTCGGGCTGCCCTGTTCCAGGCTGGCCAGGCGATTGCGCGCCATGCTGATCACCGCGTGGGGCACACCGGCCAATGCCGCGACCTGGAGGCCATAACTCTGGTTGGCGGGGCCCTCCTTGACCGCGTGCAGGAAGACGATGCCATTGCCATGCTCGGTGGCGTCCAGGTGGACATTGGCGATCGCCTCGTGCTCGGTGGCCAGGGCGGTGAGCTCGAAGTAGTGGGTCGCGAACAGGGTGAACGAGTGCAGCCGGGTGGCCAGGTGTTCTGCTGCCGCCCAGGCCAGTGACAGGCCATCGAAGGTGCTGGTGCCCCGACCCACCTCGTCCATGAGCACCAGGCTGCGTGCGCTGGCGTTGTTGAGGATGTCGGCGGTCTCGGTCATCTCGACCATGAAGGTGGAGCGTCCGCCGGCCAGGTCGTCGGAGGCGCCTATGCGCGTGAAGATGCGATCCAGGGGGCCGATGTCCGCCTCTCGTGCCGGCACATAGGAGCCGGTGTGGGCAAGCAGGGCGATCAGGGCCGTCTGGCGCATATAGGTCGATTTGCCGCCCATATTGGGGCCGGTGATGACGAGCATGCGGCGGTCGCTGCCCAGGATCACGTCGTTGGGTACGAACGGCGCGTCCTGTACCTGCTCCACGACCGGGTGTCGGCCGCCCAGAATTCGCAGCCCGGGCTCCTCACCGCGGGTGGGCGGGCTCCAGTCGAGGGCATCCGCCCGTTCGGCAAAACTGCCCAGGGTGTCCAGTTCCGCCAGGGCGGATGCTGTCTCCTGCAGGCTGGCAAGGCTGTCGCCCAGGCGTTCGAGCAGGGTCTCGTAAAGACGCTTCTCACGGGCCAGTGCACGTTCGCGGGCACCAAGCACCTTGTCCTCGAATTCCTTCAGCTCCGGGGTGATGAAGCGCTCCACCGCCTTAAGGGTCTGGCGGCGGGTGTATTCGACCGGCGCATCGCCGGATACGCTGCGCGGCAGCTCGATGTAATAGCCGTGGACGCGGTTGTAACCCACCTTGAGGTTGGCGAAGCCGCTGCGTTCGCGTTCGCGTTGTTCCAGGTCGAGCAGAGATTGATCCGCGCCCTCGCTGAGTTGTTTGAGTTCATCCAACTCGGCATCGAAACCGCTGGCGATGAAGCCGCCGTCGCGGATGGTGACCGGGGGGTTGTCCACCAGGGCGCGGGTAAGCAGATCGAGCGTGTCGGGATGAGGCCCGAGGCGTTCGCTCAGCGGGGGCAGGGCGGGGGAGTCCAGGGGGGAGAGCACCGCCAGGATGTCGGGCAGGCGGCCCAGGCCCTCGCGTAGGGTCGTGAGGTCGCGGGGACGGGCCGAGCACAGCGCCACGCGCGCCAGGATGCGCTCAAGATCGCCGACGCCGCGCAGCAGTTCGCGCAGATCGCCGAAGGCCCGTGACTCCAGCAGTACGGTGACGGCGTGTTGGCGCAGGTCCAGGGTCTGGCGGTCGCGCAGGGGGCGGTTCAACCAGCGGCGCAACAGGCGTCCGCCCATGGGGGTGACCGTGCGGTCCAGTACCCCGGCCAGGGTGTGCCGTGATTCACCACTGTTGCTGGTGTCGATTTCCAGGTTGCGCCGCGTGGCGGCATCCAGGATGACGCTGTCGTCCTGGTTCTCGGTGCGCAATTCGCGCACGTGGGGCAGGGCCGCACGCTGGGTGTGCCGCACATACTCCAGCAGGGCACCGGCCGCCCTGATGGCCAGTTCCAGTTCAGCGCAACCGAAGCCACGCAGGTCGTGCACCCGGAACTGGCGGGTAAGCAGATCGGTGGCAGTGACCGGGTCGAAGTGCCACGGGGGGCGGCGGGTCAGTCCGGGACGTTGTTCCAGGGACCGGGGCAGAGGCTGGTCCTCGGCGAACAGGATCTCAGCCGGGGCCAGGCGCTGCATCTCGGCGAGCAGGGCCATCTCGCCGTGGCACTCCTGCACGGCGAACCGGCCGCCGGTCAGGTCCAGGGTGGCGATGCCCCAATGTTCACCGGATGCGCACAGGGCGCAGAGCAGGTTGTCGCGGCGTTCCTCCAGCAGTGATTCGTCGGATACGGTGCCGGGCGTGATGATGCGCACGACCTTGCGCTCGACCGGACCCTTGCTGGTGACCGGGTCGCCGATCTGCTCGGCGATGGCCACGGATTCGCCCAGCCGGACGAGGCGGGCCAGGTAGTTCTCCACCGCGTGCACGGGTACCCCGGCCATGGGGATCGGTTCGCCCGCGGACTGGCCGCGGGTGGTCAGGGTGATGTCCAGCAGGCGGGCGGCGCGGCGGGCATCGTCGTAGAACAGTTCATAGAAATCGCCCATGCGGTAGAACACCAGGATGCCGGGGTGCTCAGCCTTGATGCGCAGGTATTGCTGCATCATGGGGGTGTGGCCGTCGTGCACGGCCTTCACGGCGTCGGGCGGTGCCATCAGTGCGCGGCGGTTGCGGGTTTCGTGGCGGGCTTTGCCTCATCCCCCTGGGAGGGAAACAGTTCCAGGCGGTGTTTGTCGTACAGCTTGAGGCCGCGGAATACGGCGCCGACCACGGCCCGGGGGGTGATGGTCGCGCCGGTGAACTGGTCGAACTCACCGCCGTCTTTGCGCACTTTCCAATCCTCGGGTTCCGGATTGTCGAGGGACTTTCCGTCGAACCCGTGCAACCAGTCGCTACGTTGGATATCGATCAGATCACCCAGGCCCGGGGTCTCCTTGTGTTTGAGGACCCGCACGCCGCTGAGGGTGCCGTCGTGGTTCACGGCCATGAGCAGGCGGATCTCCCCGTTGTAGCCGTCCGGGGCACGGGTTGTGAATACGGCTCCGGCGGGCTTGTCGTCCTTGAAGGCCCGGTACACCGTCGTTTCCTGGCCCCGGCCCAGCAGCTCGGGGTCGGTGAGTGTCACGGTGTCGGCCAGCAGGTCGTTGTCGTAGCGTTCGCGCGGCAGGGTCTGATCGATGGTGCGCATCAGGCGCAGGCGCTCGTTCTGCGCGATTCGATCCGCTGTACCGATCTGGGTTATGGCGACCAGGCCGGCACCGACGGCGGCGAAGGCGGCCAGCAGGCCCGCCGCGATAAAGCCTGAGCGGGGGATCATGACCGCTCCCGCTCGCTGTCGATGCGCTCGCCCACCACCCGGGGGCGGGTGTAGTAGTCGATGGTCGGCGCGGTCATGTTCATGAGCAATACGCCGAAGGCCACCGCGTCGGGGTATCCGCCCCAGGTTCGGATGATCCAGATGATGGTGCCGGCCCCCGCACCGAAGATGAGCTTGCCGCGAGGGGTGGTGGCCGCCGAAACCGGGTCGGTGGCGATGAAGAATGCTCCCAGCATGGTGGCGCCGCTGAACAGGTGGAAGATCGAAGAAGGGTAGGTGTCGCTGTCGAAGATCATGAACACCAGGGACCAGGCAAACAGGGCGCCGAGCAGGGCGACCGGGATGTGCCAGCTGATGATCCGCCGGTAGAGCAGCCAGAGGCCGCCGACCAGGAAGCCTCCGTTAACCCATTCCCAGCCGCTTGCCCCGAGGCTCCCGAACAGTCCGGAGCTACTGATTTCCGTCAGTGTGCGGTGCAGGCCCGTTTCCGTCTTGACGATGTCCAGGGGGGTTGCCTGGGAGATGCCATCGACCGGGGCTCCGGCAAAGACCAGGGAGAGAACGGTGCCCGCGTCAGGGGTTTCATAGCCCGCGCCTGCCGGTGGCAGCCATTGGGTCATCTCGCGTGGGAAGGAGATGAGCAGGACCACGTAGCCGACCATGGCGGGGTTGAATGGGTTGTAGCCGAGCCCGCCATAGAGATGTTTGCCGAACACCATGGCCATGAGCGTGCCGAGCACAGGCAGCCACCATGGTGCCGCGGGGGGCAGTGCCGCGCCGAGGAGGGCGGCGGTGAGCAGAGCGGAGAAGTCCCCCAGGTAGGGGGCCATGGGGCGCCCGCGCAGGCTGAGGATCGCGGCCTCGGCGGCGAGGGCGGTGAGTGCGCACAGGGCGATGTTGATCAGCGTGCCGGGACCAAAGAACCAGGTCAGGGCCGCGACACCGGGCACCATGGCCAGCAGTACCTGGCGCATGATGCCGCCGACGCTCTGGTGGCCGGTGACGTGGGGGGCGGAAGAGGTCTCGAAACGCATGGGTCAGTCCGCCTTGTCCGTGCCGGGGGCTTCGGCCTTTACCGCTTCCGATGTTGTTCCGGAACCCGCGTTCGCGGGGTTCTTTGCCTTGCCCGCGGTGCTGTCAGCGGGGGCGGGCTTCGCGGGCGGTTTCTTCTTCGGGGCTGCCTTTTTGCGGGCCGCCGCGCGTGCCGCGCGCTCGGCCTTTTCCCGTTCCTGTCGCAGTGTGCGGGCCTCCACCCGCAGGCGCGCCCGCTCGGCCAGTTCCCGTCCCTGGGCCTGGTTGCGCAACTCGCTCTTGCCGTAGCGGAAGTACTCCACCAGCGGGATGTGGCTGGGGCAGACATAGGAGCAGATACCGCACTCGATACAGTCGAACACGCGGTACTCCTCCACTTTTTCGAAATCCTTCGCCTTGCTGTACCAATACAGTTGCTGGGGCAACAGGTTGACCGGACAGTGCTCGGCGCAGAAGCCGCAGCGGATGCAGGGCATGGCCGGTTCGGGGGTGCGGAACTCGCCGGGCCCGGCCGCGATGATGCAGTTGGTTGCCTTGACCACCGGCATGCTGTCGTCCGCCAGGGCAATGCCCATCATCGGGCCCCCCATGATCAGGCGTTCGACCTTGTCCGTGTAGCCTCCTGCCGCGGCGATGAGCTCCGATACCGGGGTGCCGATGGCGACGTCGTAGTTGCCCGGATTCTTCACGCCGGAGCCGGTGACGGTGACGATGCGCCGAACCAGGGGTTGGAACCCGCGCAGGGCACCGCTGACCGCGGCTGCCGTGCCCACGTTGACGCAGACCACGCCAATGTCCAGGGGTAATCCACCGCTGGGGACCTCCTGGCCGGTAAGCAACTGTATGAGCTGACGTTCGCCACCACTGGGGTAGACGGTGGGAACGACGCAGATCTCGATGTCGCGATCCATTTCCAGGCGTTCGAGGCCATTACGCAGCGCTTCGAGCGCTTCGGGCTTGTTCTCCTCGATACCCACGATGCAGCGCTTGGCCAGGACCGAATGCCGGATGATGCGGATCCCGTCGATGACCTGGTCGGGCCGCTCGCGCATGAGCATGTCGTCGCAGGTGATGTAGGGCTCGCACTCGGCCGCATTGATGATCAGGGTATGGATGTGGTCATAGCCACGTTGACCATGGATCTTGGCGTGGGTGGGGAACACCGCTCCGCCCAGGCCGACGATGCCCGCGCGGCGCACGCAATCGGCGACGCCGTCGGGGTCGCGGGTCATGGGGTCTGGGCAGTGCGGGGCCACGCGGACTTCATCCTTGCCATCGGGTTCGAGCACGATGCACGGCGCTTGCAGGCCGGAGGGATGGGGAAAGGGGCGCTCCTCAATGGATACCACGGTGCCCGAGGTGGGTGCGTGCAGGGGCGCGGACAGGCCCGTGGAGGCGTCGGAAAGACGTTTGTTCTTGAGGACGCGCTGGCCGGGTTTGACCATGGCCTGGGCCGGGGAGCCCGAATACTGCTGCAAGGGCAGGTAAAGGCGCTCGGGCAGCGGTACCGTGGTGATCGGGCGGTGTGTGGACTCGTCCTTGTGCTCGGCCGGATGCAGGCCGCCCGGCAAGCGGGCCGCGGGGACGATCACGCCGCTTCACCCACCGGCATGGGCGGCCTGGGGTAACTGTAGGTGCTGAAGGTTTCCGGGATGGCAACCAGGTCGATGCAATCCACCGGGCAGGGGGGCAGGCACAATTCGCAGCCGGTGCATTCGGCCGCGATCACGGTGTGCATGTGCTTGGCCGCCCCAAGGATGGCATCCACCGGGCAGGCCTGGATGCACTTGGTGCAACCGATGCAGGTGTCCTCGTCGATGACCGCGACCACCGGTGCGCCGGACCGGTCGTGCTCCGGGTCCAGGGCCTCCGGTTCCAGGTCGAGGAGGTCGGCTATGGCCAGCATGGTGGCCTCACCGCCGGGCGCGCAGCGGTTGACGGCGGCCTCGCCATGGGCGACCGCTTCCGCGTAGGGACGACATCCGGCGAAATCACACTGGCCGCACTGGGTTTGGGGGAGCAGGCTCTCCACCTCGTCCACCACCGGATCCCCTTCCACGCGGAAGCGCACGGCGGAATATCCGAGCAGGAGACCGAACAGGCCGGCCATGATTCCCAGTGCAAGTACGGCTGCAAGCATGACTTATGTGATTGGACGGGCGGTGTGGGCGCTGAAGTCTAAACCGGTTGGCGGGGTCGACGGCATGTCGGTCATCAATCCGCGCGCGGTGCGTGTAACAAGTGGTGGCGTTTACGAGGTATTGGGTTATTTCACCAGGCCGGAGAATCCCATGAAGGCCAGGGACATCAAACCCGCGGTGATCAAGGCGATGGGTGCACCCTGGAAGGCCTCCGGAACGTCAGCGGCGGCCAGGCGTTCACGTACCTGGGCGAACAGGACCAGGACCAGGCTGAAGCCGGCGGCGGCGCCGAATCCGTATACGGCGGACTCCAGGAATCCGTGATCAGCCTGCACGTTGAGCAGGGCAACGCCCAGCACCGCGCAGTTGGTGGTGATCAGCGGTAGGAAGATGCCCAGCACCTGGTAGAGCAGGGGGGAGGTCTTGTGCACCACCATCTCGGTGAACTGCACCACGCCGGCGATGACGAGAATGAAGGCGATGGTGCGCAGATACTCCAGGCCCAGGGGGGCAAGGATGAAATCGTTGACCAGAAAGGCGCAGACCGAGGAGATGGTCAGCACGAACGTGGTTGCCAGCCCCATGCCCATGGCCGTCTCGACCTTGCGCGATACGCCCATGAACGGGCACAGGCCGAGAAACTTCGCCAGTACGAAGTTATTCACCAGGACGGTGCTGATGAGGATGAGGGCCAACTCAGTCATGGGGCCGGGAGTGTAAACGTTGCCGTTGGGTTACCGACAGGTTATTTGACCTTCATGCCGGGTTGGGCACCGGAATCGGGGCTCAGTACAAACAGGTCTTTTCCGCCCGGCCCGGCAGCCAGGACCATGCCTTCGGACAGCCCGAACTTCATCTTGCGCGGTGCCAGGTTGGCGACCATGACGGTGAGTTTTCCAGTGAGGTCTTCGGGGGAATAGGCCGACTTGATGCCCGCGAAGACGTTGCGTTTCTCACCACCGAGGTCGAGGGTCAGGCGCAGCAGCTTGTCCGCGCCTTCCACGTGTTCGGCCTTTTCGATCAGGGCAACCCGCAGGTCGACCTTCATGAAGTCATCGATGGCGATTTCCGGGGCCAGCGGGCCACCGGCCAGCTCGCCAGCCGTTGGCCCGTCCGCCGCGGCGTCAGCGTTCGCGCTTGCCGTAGGGGTGGTGTCGCGGGATGCATCGATCATGGCCGCCACGTGTTTTTCATCGACCCGCTGCATCAGGGGTTTGAAGGCACTGATGATGTGCCCTGCCAGCGGCGCGCCAATGCCATTCCAGGTCAGTGGTTCGATATTGAGAAAGGCCTCGGACTTCTCCGCCATGGCGGGCACGACGGGCTTGAGGTAGGTGATCAGCACGCGGAACAGGTTGAGGCCCACGGAGCAGGCATCCTGAACCTCCTGGTCCCTGCCTTCCTGCTTGGCCAGGGCCCAGGGTTTGCGCTCATCGATGTACTGATTGGCGCGATCAGCCAGTGCCATGATTTCGCGCATGGCTCGGTTGTAGTCGCGGCGTTCGTAACAATCCGCGATCGAGTCGCCGGCCGCGACGAACTCGGCATACATGTCGGGCTCCGGGAAGATTTCCGACAGGCGACCTTCGAAGCGCTTGTTGATGAACCCGGCGCAGCGGCTGGCGATGTTCACCACCTTGCCCACCAGGTCGGCGTTCACGCGCAGGCGGAAGTCCTCGAGGTTGAGGTCGAGGTCGTCCACGCCCGGGCCCAGCTTGGCGGCGAAGTAGTAACGCAGGTATTCCGGGTCCAGGTGATCCAGGTAGGAACGGGCCATGACGAAGGTGCCGCGCGATTTGGACATCTTCTGTCCGTCCACGGTGAGGAAACCGTGGGCGAACACGCCCGTGGGCTTACGGAAGCCGGCCCCGTGCAACATGGCGGGCCAGAACAGGGCGTGGAAGTAGATGATGTCCTTGCCGATGAAGTGATAGAGCTCGGCATCGGAGTCCGCGCCCCAGTAGCTGTCGAAGTCCAGGCCCTCGCGGTCGCAGAGGTTTCGGAAACTGGCCATGTAGCCGATGGGGGCGTCCAGCCACACGTAGAAGAATTTGCCCTCCTCGCCGGGGATCTGGAAACCCCAGTACGGTGCATCGCGGGAGATGTCCCAATCCGCCAGGCCCGCTTCGAACCACTCGTTGAGCTTGTTGCGCATCTCGTCCTG
>JBMYTL010000040.1:0-7409 GCA_049604295.1 Gammaproteobacteria bacterium | reverse complement strand
AATCCGCCAGGCCCGCTTCGAACCACTCGTTGAGCTTGTTGCGCATCTCGTCCTGGACATGACCGGCGGCGTGCCAATCGCGCAGGGTCCGTTCAAAATCCCCCAGTTTGAAGAACAGGTGCTCGGAATCCTTTTCCACCGGGGTGGCTCCGGATACGGCGGACACCGGGTTCTTCAGTTCCGAGGGGGTGTAGGTCGCGCCGCATGCCTCGCAGGAGTCGCCGTACTGATCCGCCGCACCGCACTTGGGGCATTCGCCCTTCACGAAACGGTCCGGCAGGAACATGTTCTTGACCGGGTCGTAGGCCTGGCGGATGGTGCGCCGCGCGATGTGCCCGGCATCGCGGTTACGGGTGTAGATCAGCTCGGAGTAGTGGCGGTTCTCGTCCGAGTGGGTGGAGTGGTAGTTGTCGAAGCCGATGTGGAATTCGGCAAAATCGCGCTGATGTTCCTGCTGCATGCGCGCGATCAGGTCCTCAGGGCTGATGCCCTCCTTATCGGCGCGCAACATGATGGGGGTGCCATGGGCATCATCAGCGCACACGTAGGTGGTGTCGTGTCCGCGCAGGCGCTGGAAACGTGACCAGATGTCGGTCTGGATGTACTCCACCATGTGGCCGATGTGCAGCGGGCCGTTGGCGTAGGGCAGCGCGCTGGTGATTAAAATCCGACGTGCATTGTCAGACGGGGCGTTCGTGGGCATGGTGGCGCTTCTAGCCGGGCTAACACGGCAGGGGTTGTACTGTGAACAGGGCGCGTCGGCCGGGAGAGGCCCGCGAGGGGGCAGTCACGGCGGCGAAAACAAGCCGTTAAAACTAGCACACGGTGAGACGTGGCGACCAACGACAACGACCAAGATCAGGAACGGGAACCGAAGCGGTACCAGGTGCAGATTCACCCGGGCAGCCTGTCGAGCAAAGTGACGGAGGTGCTGGGTGAGCGCCTGCGCCTGCCGAAGGAGGCAGACCAACGCATTCTGACCCTGTTTTCCCAGGGACTGGACGCCCAGAAAGAGGGGCGGTTTGAAGACGCCGAACAGGCCTACCAACAGATCCTCGAGCTGCGCCCGGGGCTGTCGCTGGTTCATAACAACCTGGGTGTGCTGCACCACGGCCAGAAACACACGGACAAGGCGCTGGCGCACTGGCTCAAGGCCCTGGAACTGCAGCCGGACTATGCCGATGCCCACAACAACGTGGGTGTGGTCTACCTGGAATTGGATCAGCCGGCCAAGGCGCTGGAGCACTTCCGAACGGCCATGAACGCCAAGGGCGTGCCCACCGTGGATGTGCTACGCAACATCGGTGTGTCGCTCACCCAGCTCAAGGACTACGACAAGGCGCTGAAGATCTTCGAGAAGGCCAGCCTGCTGGAGCCCGATCACCCGGAAATCACGGTCAACCGCGCCAAGATCCTCGACAAGCTCAAGCGCCGCAAGGAGGCCATCAAGCTCATCGAGCGTGCCCGTCGGAAACATCCCGAGCACCTGGAACTTCTCAACTACGGGGCCGTTCTGCTGCGTGCCGCGAAACGCTTCGATGAGGCGCGGGTCCTGTTCGACCAGCTGGTGGAGCGCGCGCCTGAATTCGATTGGGGCTGGAACAACTTCGGCGCGCTGATGTACGACCAGCGCCAGTACGACGAGGCCCTGGAGTATTTCAGTAAGGCCCGGCAATCGAGCCCGGACAACACCGCCTTCATCGGCAACGTGGGCAGCGCCTTGCGTGCCCTGGGCCGTTTCGATGAGGCGCTGGCCTGCTACAACGAGATCATTGAGCGCTCACCGGGCGGGGCCATCTACCGCGATCGACTGCACAAGACCCTGAGCGCGGCGGGCAAGACCGAAGCGCAGATCGCCGAGTTCGAGGCGGACCTCGATACCCGTGCCAAGCTGGCGGAGTGCCTGGATAGCCGTGCCCGGGTTTTCAATGAGGCCGGGCGCATGGAAGAGGCGGAGCAGGATGTGCGTCGCGCCCTGGAACTGGACCCGAAGCGGGGCCAGTCCCACTTCCACCTGGGTGTCATTCACATGGCACGCGGTGAGTACCAGAAAGGCTGGCACCACTATGACTGGCGTTGGCGCTGCGAGGACCTGCCTCTGACGCCGCGCGATTTCAAGCAACCGGAGTGGGACGGTCGTCCGCTTCCGGGCAAGACGCTGCTGGTCTTTGCCGAGCAGGGTTTGGGTGACTCCGTTCAATTCATGCGCTTCCTTCCCCAGGTGCAGGCGCGCTGCGGTCGTGTGATCTTTGAACACCAGAAACGCCTGACCGGGCTGATCCGGGACAACCTGCCGGTCAACGTCCTGGTTCAGAAGGGGGCGGCCCTTCCACCGTTCGCCGAGCGGTGTGCCGCGCTGTCGCTGCCCGGTGTCCTAGGGACGGAGTTCGACACCGTCCCCATGCCGTACCCCTACCTGTTCGCACCCAAGGACCAGAAAATCGACATCGGCAGCCGTGGCGTGCTGACCGTGGGGATCACCTGGCGTGGCAATCCGGATCACGCCAGCGATGTGAAACGCAGCATGCGCCTTGAGCAACTCGCTCCCCTGTTCAAGATCGGCGGGATCAAGTGGATCAGTCTGCAACGTGACATCACGGACGAGGAACAGGCCATGCCCGGTGTCGCGGGGCATCTGTTCCACGACCCGAAGTTGAACGAGTCGCCGCAATCCACGCTGGCGACCATGGCCAAACTCGACCTGGTGATCACCATCGACAGTTTCGTCGCTCACCTGGCGGGTGCCCTAGGTCGCCATACCTGGGTGCTGTTGCACGACGTGCCGGATTGGCGTTGGAAGCTGGAGGGGGATCGCTCCCCCTGGTACGCCAATGTGCGCCTGATCCGGCAGACCCGGTACCGGGACTGGTCCAATGTCATCGACGATCTGGTCGAGCGCTTGCGGCATTGGGTCGATGGCCGCGGCAGGCTGATTGCGGCGATGCGGGATCCGCGTTGTCAGCGTGAGTACGACCATGCCTTGGCACTGGAACATGAAGGCAGGGGCGCGGAGGCCGAGAACGCTTACCGTGCCGTGCTCGACTATCAACCGGATCTCGCGCCAGCCGCGGTCAATCTTGCAGCGACCCTGCAGCGGCGTGGGCAACTGGACGAGGCCACGGGACTGCTCAATGGCGCGGAGTCGCTGGATCCCAATGCCCCCGCCCTGCATATGAACAAGGCGCGTGTTCATGCGGCGCAAGGGGCGCACTTCGAAGCGCTCATGAGCTTCTCGCGAGCGGCGGGGTTCGCCCCTGACGATGCGGACGTCCTGGGGGCGCTGGCCTGTCACCTGGAACGTATGCAGCGGCATGTGGAGGCGGCCCATGTATGGTCGCGGGTCAAATCCCTGGTGCCAAGGCAGTCAGGTCAGCGGGAGCTCGCATCGCTTGCCTTGGCCTACGGCAACGCGCACCGCTTTGATGCGGGCTGTCTGGCCGCTGACGAACTTGTTCAGTTCGAGCCCCGCGTCCTCGAGCACAGGGAATTGCGTGCCGTTTTGCGCCTGATGGCAGGGCGTTACCGCCAGGCGTGGGAGGATCTGCTTTGGCGCGAGGTTCTCTCCCCGGGGGGCGCGGGTGCCTGGCCCGGTCCGGAGCCCGAGTGGATGGGGCAGCCCCTGGATAAGGGACGCCTGGTTGTCTACTTCGATCGTGACATGCCCTCGATGATGATGGGCTTGCCCTGCCTGGCGGAGGCCATCGCCGACGCCGGGCCGGAGGCCACCGTCACGGCCTTGTTCCCGCGGCGCTACCATGCGCTCCTTTCGGCTGCGTTTCCCTCCGTCGAGCCGCGGGACCGCCTGCCGCCGGACACCGAGGTCGACGCCCGCATCACCCCGAGGGGGTTGCTGCGTCTCTATCGGCCCAGCGCGGCTTCTTTCAAAGCTCACGGTCCGTTGAGCGATCCGTGCAGCGCCGGGGTGTCGGACACGGCGCCGGGGGTAGTGCGCGTCGGCTTGTCCGTTATCGACTCGGATCGTGCCAGTTGGGATGAGTGGGCGCCGGTACTCGGGGTTGGGATTGATCGGTGTGTCGACCTTTCCCCTCTTGAGGATGAGGCCGCGCGCTCGCGTGCCGAACGCGAGTACGGCGTCGCGATCCATAGGCCGGAAGGTGTCAACCTTGATGCGGACTGGGGAGGGATCGCCCGTGCGCTGGACGGGGTGGATGTCGTGGTTGGTGCGGGCGGTCTTGTGGAACAGTTGGCCGCTTTGTTGGGCAAGGACGTGCTGGTGCTGCTTGAGCCGGGCGTTCACAGGGTCTGGGGCGGAGGCTGGGATCATTGCCCCTGGTTCCCCTCGGCACGCCTGTTCCGACGACGCGACGGTGAAGATCCCGGCCGTCCGGGTGAGCGCATGCTGGAGGTGTTGCGGGCGCGCCTCGGGACGCTGTCCGGTGAGTCGGGCGAAAGCGACGATTCGTAGCCGCGGCGCCTGTATTTCCGCGTCATCGTTGATGGGGCTCCGACGAGTGTCCGGGGCGGGGGGCGGCAAATCCCCGTGGCGCATTGCGCCTATCCTCGACCGGTCGGGGCGCTTGTGTAGAATGCCGCGCCACTCCTGCCCCCCGGGGCATCTGGCCTGAGCGCGACGAACCATCCCGGGTTCACAGGCGCCGCCGACGTGTTGTGTGAGACCGTGCACGGCTCCCAGACTCCGAAGCAGCGCGCGGCGACCGAACAGTCGCCGTCCGGGCTGGCGCTCCGTGCAGGGCAAGACCCCGCGGGCCCCCGAATTTTTTGCACTCCGAGGATTTCACCGTGGCTGACGTCAGCAAAGAACAGATCGAGGCTGCCATCGCGCAGTACGCCGACCCCTACATGGAGAAGGACCTGGTCTCCGTCAAGGCCGTCAAGGACATTGCGGTGGACGGCGGTGCCGTCAGCATCAAGGTGGTACTGGGTTTTCCCGCCGCTGGCTACCACGACACGCTCAAGGCCGAGCTGTCCGAGCGCATCAGCGCCGTTGAGGGCGTTGACTCCGTAACCATCGAGGTGAGCAGCAAGATTGCCGCCCACACGGTGCAGAAATCGCTCAACCCTATCGAAGGCGTGAAGAACATCATCGCCGTGGCGTCGGGCAAGGGGGGCGTGGGTAAGTCCACCGTGTCCGCCAATCTGGCTCTCGCCCTGGCCGCGGAAGGCGCCCGGGTCGGGATGCTCGATGCCGATATCTACGGTCCTTCTCAGCCCCGAATGTTGGGCGTGTCCGGCAAGCCGGATTCAAAAGACGGCAAGAAACTCGAGCCCATGCAGTCCCATGGTGTTCAGGCCATGTCCATTGGCTTTCTCATCGACGAGGAAACGCCCATGATCTGGCGCGGCCCCATGGTCACCCAGGCCCTGGAGCAGTTGTTGAAGGACACCAACTGGGATGAGCTTGATTACCTGATCATCGACCTTCCCCCCGGGACCGGTGACACCCAGCTGACCCTGGCCCAGAAGGTCCCGGTATCCGGTGCGGTCATTGTCACCACGCCCCAGGACATCGCCCTGCTGGATGCCCGCAAGGGTCTGAAGATGTTCCAGAAGGTCGAGGTGCCGGTGCTGGGTGTCGTGGAGAACATGTCCACGCACATCTGCTCGGCCTGTGGTCACGAGGAGCACATTTTCGGCGAGGGCGGAGGTCAGCGCATGGCTGAGCAGTACGATGTCGACTTCCTCGGCAGCATCCCGCTGGATGGCAAGATTCGTGAGCAGGCCGATGGCGGTAAGCCCACGGTGGTAGCCGACCCTGAAGGCCGGAACACGCAGATCTATCGCGAGATTGCCCGCCTCGCGGCGGCCAAGTTGTCCCGCCAGGGCAAGAACTACAGCGCGAAGTTCCCGAAGATCGTTATCCAGAACAATTGATCGGTTCGCGCCTGATCGTTCGCGAGAGAGGGGTGGCCATGGCCACCCCTTTTTCGTTGTGGGGGCGCGCTTCCCGGTTTTGACAGGTGGGGGGCGGTGGATCGTGCCGTGGGTTACCGCGGAGCGTTGGGTGTTGGTCCAACGGGCGGCAACATCCCTGATCCGGGGGGGGGCGAGGGGCCTTGAACGGAGAGGTACTACGACCTCGATTGGATCGCGCTCAGGGGGTGGCCTGATCATTGTCCAGAGCCCAATGCACCCATGCGCCCCGGGGCCGTGCCAAGGTCGCTCAGTACCTCTTGTTGCGCTCCCAATCCAAGGCGGTGCGCACGATGAACTCCAGGTTGTCGTATCGGGGTTCCCAGCCGAGCAAGCCGCGAATGTATTCCGCCTTCGCGATCAACGCGGGGGGGTCGCCCGGGCGGCGGGGCGCCTCCAGGACGTTGATGGTGCGCTGCATGACTTTGGCAACCATGTCGAGTACCTGGCGGACGCTGTAGCCGTGCCCGTATCCGCAGTTGGCGGTGAACGAGTCGTTGCCCGCCCGGAGATGATCGAGCGCTTTCAGGTGGGCATCCGCGAGGTCTTCGACATGGATGTAGTCGCGCACGCCGGTGCCGTCGATGGTGTCGTAATCAGTACCGAAAATGGAGATGGAGTCCCGTTTCCCGGTGGCAACTTCGGC
The DNA here is from genome assembly GCA_049604295.1 of Gammaproteobacteria bacterium. Lineage (GTDB taxonomy): Bacteria > Pseudomonadota > Gammaproteobacteria > JACKNK01 > JACKNK01 > JBMYTL01. The sequence goes on along the minus strand of JBMYTL010000040.1, from coordinate 871 downwards.
CGCCACCTTAATAAGGAGTGTGGCGTTGGGTGTGGATTGGCCGATGCGGCCGTCGGGGGCGCAGCCGGCGACGTTGAAATAGCGCAAGGCCGCATAGCGCAGAAGGTCGGCGTGATCCAGGTCGCGCAATGCCCATTCGGTCACCAGCTTGGAGCTACCGTAGGGATTGATCGGCCGCGTCGGGGTGTTCTCGTCGACCATATGCTGGTCCGGTATCCCGTAGACGGCGGCCGTGGAGGAGAAAATGAAGTGCGCGACCCCGTTATCCACGCAGGCCTGCAGCAGGTTGCGTGTGGCGCAGGTGTTGTTGCCGTAATACTTGAGGGGGTTCGTCACCGATTCGGGAACGACGGTATGCGCGGCGAAGTGGATCACCTCGTTGACGTGGTGTTCTTTTATGATGCGCCCGACCAGTTCCATGTCAGCCATATCGCCAATCACCAGGGGCGTGTCGATGACCGCCTCCCGATGTCCGCTCGAAAGATTGTCGAGAACGACGACCCGGTCCCCCCGGTCGCGAAGCTGCCGGGTGACATGGCTGCCGATATAACCGGCGCCGCCGGTCACTAATATGGTGTTGTCGGTCATGGTCAGTGTGCTGGCTGTCAGCGAGCGCCCCATGGTAGTGAACCCCTGCGGGAATGTCCCTGCCGGGATTACGTGGCGAAGGACTTGCGCGGGGGGGGGGATTGCCGATCAAACCCTGATGTTTTCCGGGGTATGGCGTTGCCTGGCCGCCGATTTCCGCTTTACGGCGGCTTTGTCCTTGACTTCGCTCTCCGAGATGACGAGAATCGCGCGCCTTGTTTCCGGAGGGGTTCCCGAGCGGCCAAAGGGGGCAGACTGTAAATCTGCTGGCTCAGCCTTCGGA
>JBMYTL010000039.1:0-24896 GCA_049604295.1 Gammaproteobacteria bacterium | reverse complement strand
CTGCCGCCCGTAACGGGCCATGCGCCGGAAGGTGTCGTGGGCGATGGGGGTGTGCATGGAATCGGTCTCGGTCTCGCCGTTGTCCGCGTCCACGAAGGGGTCATGCATGTAAACGAACTGGTCGTCGAACCCCGTGATCAACACCCAGTGCGGCACCCGCGCCTCGTAGATCTGCCAGGAACTGATCAGGGCCAGAGGTAGCGCACCCGCGTCGAAGCGCGCACGCACCTCGTCCAGACTGATTTCCCGCTCGTGTATGGGCACGCCCAGCTCACTGAGCTGATCCTCCATGTCGTCCTGCACCAGGTGCATGACGGCCTTCTTTCGGGCATCGCGGACCGACTCGACCAGGTGCACACCGGTGCTCGATACGTGGACCTCCACGCGGAATCCCCGGGACGCGGCCGCCAGGGCCAGTCCGTATGGGCCGCAGCCACCGTGCCCCGAAGTCATGAAGATGGTCGTGGCCTCGCGCCACAGCTGGATCTCCAGGCGACGCTCAAGGGGAACCGCCGGGTCCAGTGCGTGCAAGGCCATCATCAGCGCCGCCGCGCCGCAGGTGAAATCCAGGCTTTGCCGGTAATAGGCGATCTTCGCCAGGTGCGGCCTCAGGGCCGGATTAAGGATCTTCTCGTAGCGCCAGGCATCGGCGTGATCCGCGTAGTAGTCGGGGTACTGACCGAAACGGTGATAGCCGAGGGACTCGAACAGGCTCATGGATGCGGCATTGTCCTTACGCACTTCAAGGCGCATCCACGGTCGTCCCCGCCCCCATGCCGCCATCTCCGCGGCCTCCACCAGGGCCCGGGCGATCCCCAGGCCACGCGCACACGGCGAAACGGCAATGGAATAGAGGCGGGCCACCGAGGTCGCGCGGTTGAACAGCACCACCACATCACCGATTAGGTCCCCGTTCCGTTCAACGACGGTGATCGAGGCATTGGCCTGGGTCAGCAGGTGACGAAACTGGCGACGACTGATCCGGTCACCGTCAAAGCACAGCTCTTCCAGGGTCACCAGGGCGGCAAGGTCAGACGGAGTCGCGGAGCGGGTTCGGGAAATGACCTGGGCGGCCATCGGGTCGTGCACTCGTGAACCGGGGAAAGCGCGGGATGCACCGGTTCGGCCGCGGATTATTCATCGGCTTGCGGAAAACGCGTAGCGGTTTGTTGAGCCGACGATGACCTGGGAAGAATAGGCGCGTTGTCAGCCCTTGGGAATCTTTCCGACAGTGAGTATGGCGTGAGGTCACGGACACGCGCGACAAGCATCTGCCCCGCGGGCAAGGCAACACAGCTGGGCGTCGTCGCCAGACGGAAACATGCTGCCGAATGAGCCCGGGCCGGTTTACCCTGCACCACCCCTCGGGGCTGACGGTCGCAAAGGCTGCGATCGGTAAGCGGTTACCCTGATGAGACGCGGTCCGACCCCGATGTTTTCGCCGACCGTTCGTGCATCATGGAACCTCAATTTCCAATCACCTGGGCAAAGACCATGACGACTTGGCGCAAATGGGTACGCATCCATTTGTTTTCCCGAATGAAGGCTTTGACGGCAAGGCATGAGATCCGGTCGTACTTACGCTCCACCACCCGCGTGCGCGTGAATGTCGGTTGCGGCGCCAATGTGCTTGATGGGTGGCTGAATACGGACCTGTACCCGCGCCCGGGTATCGTCCAGATGGACGCCGCGCGCCCATGGCCCTTGCCACCGGGGTCTGTGCATGCGGTGCACTGCGAGCACATGATCGAGCATGTACCGAAGCCGATGGCTCGCCAGATTCTGGAGGAGGCCTGGCGATCACTCGCTCCGGGCGGCGTAGTGCGCGTGGTAACCCCCGACATGGCCGCGTTCGCGCGATTCGCACTCGGGCTCGATAACGACGCACTGAGTGAATACAAGAGCGGCTTCACGAAATTTTTCGACCTTCCCGAAGAACCGTCGACCTGCGATATCGTGAACCAGATCTACTACGGCCATGGTCATCGGTATATCTACCTGCCGGAAGAATTGACCGCCATGTTGGCCGACGTCGGCTTTGAAGACATGCAGCTGATGCGCGGCGGTGAATACGCTTCCCAAGAGACCGAGGGAATCGATGGGCACCCGAAGGTTCTGGGTGCGCGTATAAACGCCATCGAGGCCTTCGCCATCGAGGCCCGGAAACCGACACGCTGAATCAGGAAGCGGGATACCCCCGCTGATCACCCGGGCAACGCTCAGGCGCTCGCTCAGCGCACCCGTTTCAACGCATTCTTGTTGAAATCACGCTCACCCAGGCCCGTTCCGAAGCGGTAGTCGCTCCATTCCAGGGTCGTGCTCTTCCCGGTTTGGTGATTGACCATTTCCAGGCGGTCGGCGCGCCAGTAGCCGTCGGCGTATTTCTGGTAGCCATGGAAGGTGAGGGTCTTGAGCAGCGAATCCTTACGATCGTGGAATTCGATCCGCAGCGGTTGCCAGATCTCTTTGTCCACGTAGGAGACGAGGTGGGTGTAGCCGGAGTGTTCGTAGCGCGGGATGCGGTCGACCACGTAGGCCGCGCGCCCCTCAAGTTGATCGTCGCGCAGCCAGCGGTAGCTGTACTTGTCCACTTCCTGGGAACTGAGGTCTTCGTAGGCGAATTCACTGCCCATGAAGGGGCCCGATTTGTTGCGCGAGGCGATCCGCTTGACCCGTTTCAGCGCGGGCAGGTAGAGCCACTGGTCATCGGGCTCCAGTGCGTGGGAGAAGCTGAGGAAGGCCGTGCCGCGCACGTCGCCGGGAGCGTCGAAGATGAGCAGGCTCTTGTCGCCGTCGCCCTGCACTTCCAACACCCGGCTGCGCATTTCACGGGTGCTTTCCTGCCCCTGGCGATTACGCAGGATCATGCGCAGGGTGGCTGTCTGATCACCCCACCCGGTGTCGCGGCGCTCGATCTCGCGGGCGATCTCCAGGCCCTTGGCCTCGGGGTTCGAGGCGGCCTCGATTGCCTCGACACCGGCCCATGCCCAGGCCGGGACCAGGAGAACGGAGAGGAAAGCGCTAAGGAGTAGAGGGTTCAGGGTCGGCCGGAGCGGCATCGGACGTGTCCTCGTCGAATCGCATCAACAGGGTGGGTAGAAAAAGGAAGTCGGCGGCGAGGGCCAGGGCCAGGACCACGGCGGTCATCAGGCCCATGCCGGAATTCAGATGGAAGCTGGACAGGGACAGCACCAGGAACCCGGCGATAAGCACCACCGTGGTGATGAGCAGGGCCGAACCGACGTTGTGGAAAGCGTAGCGCACGGCATCCTGGGAACCGAGGCCCTGTTCACGGCGGGCGCGCAGGTATTTGCTGAGGAAGTGCACGGTGTCGTCCACCACGATCCCCAGGGTCATGCCGCTGACCACGGACAGGGCCAGACCCACCTCCCCCACCATGACGCCCCACAGGCCGAAACCCATGGCGGCGGGGACCAGATTGGGCACCAGACTGATAATGCCGATCTTCAGCGACCGCAGGGCAAGGATGAGAATGAACGAGATAAGCACCAGTGCCGCGCTGGTCCCACCGAGCATGGAGCGGATATTCCGCTCGCCGATGTGGGCGAACATGATGGTGGGGCTGGCACCTCGCGTTTGAAGACCCGGCGCATGCTCAGCCAGCCAATGCTGCGCGCGCTGCTCCAACTCCAGCACCTGGCGGGTGGACAGGATGTGCGTGGTGACCGTCAGGCGGGTGGCCTGCTTGCCCACATCGATCTGGTTGTTCAGGTCCAGGCCATAGGGTAGCGACATCTCGTAGAGCAACAGGTATTGGGCGGCAAGGTCGCGCTGCTCGGGCAAGCGATGGAAGCGGGGGTCGTCGGCGTGCATGTTGCGGTTGAGCCGCTTCATGGTGTCAGTGAGGGTGTTGACGTGGATGACCTCGGGCTGGGCACGCAACCAGGTGGCGAAGGACTCCACCCGACGCAGGAAGTCGGGTTCGGAAATCCCCCCCGGCTCACCGGAATCCAGTGAGTAATCCACGCGATACAGGCCGCCCAGGTACTCGTCGAGCACGTCGGCGTCCTGGCGGAACTCAACGCTGTCGTCGAAGTAATGCACGAAGATGTCGTTGAGTTCGTTGCGCGGGACCTGCGCCACCAGAACGGCGATGACAAGCAGCATGGCCCAGAACAGGCCGCGGCGACCGCGGATGATGAATTCGGCGAAACCATCCATGGGGGTACGCCCGCCATCACCGGCGGAACGGGCCTTTCCGGGCATGACACAGATCAACGCGGGCAGGAAGGTGACCACCAGGACGAACGAGGCCACCACGCCCATGGCGACCATGTTGCCCAGATGGCGGAACGGGGGCGCATCGGAGAAGTTCATGGACAGGAAGCCGATAGCGGTCGTCAGGCTGGTGAGGAACACCGGTTGCAGGTTCACGCGCAGGCTCTCACGCATGGCATCCAGGCGGTCCAGGCCCCGATGCAGCGACTGCTGGTGGCTGACCAGCACGTGCACGGAACTGGCGATGGCCACGGTAAGGATGATCGTGGGCGCGGAAGCCGAAGGCGGCGTGATGGGGAACCCGATCCAGCCACTGATGCCCATGGCGATGGCGATGGACATGAACAGGACCAGAGCGGTTGCCAGGGTGGCGGTCAGACTGCGCGTGAGCACGGTAAGGACCAACAACATGACGCCCAGGCTGATGGGCACCAGGGTCCGCATGTCACTCTCGGACGCCTCGGAGAAGGCGTTATTCATGATGACCATGCCCGACAGGTAGACCTTCACACCCGGGTGCGCCTGCTCCGTCTCGGCCTTGAGCATGCGCGCGAACTTCGCCACCTCGGGCACTTCCACGGTTTCGTCCTTGCGTGGTAGCTGAATAGTCACTGATACCGCGGCAGCCCGGCGGTCGGTGGCCACCAGGCGGGCACGCAGCGCGGGTTCGGACAGGGCGATCGCGGCCGCGCGCTCGCGGCCCGCGTCATCCAGGGCACCCGGGTCATCCACCAGGTCGAGGACGACCAGATCATCCCCCTCGGCCTCGGTGTGCTGGAAATTGGTGATGGAATCGACGCGCAGCGAATAGGGAATCCGCCAGGCCCGGTCGGTTAGCTCGTGGATGGCCGTGAGCGCATCACTGTCGAATACGTCACCCGATTCGGGCACCACGAGGAACAGGACGTTGTCATCCTGGTTATAGGTGCGCTCCATCTCCTCGAAGGCCTGGAGGTCGGGATTCTCCTGGGAGAAGAACACCCGGTAGTTGGTGGTGATGTGCAGGTGACCCGCGCCCGTGCCGATGACGATCACCAGCAGCGGCACCAACACCAACAGCCACCACCTGTATTCCACGATCCTTTGGCTCAAGGCCCTTTCGAAATCGGCAGTCAATTCCCGGCTCTCCTCGAATTTATCAGCCACCCTCCCTGGGTGGCCTTGATCTTTTTTGCCGCACTCCCTGCCTCTGTGCGGGCATACCGAACGGCGAACGATACCAGCACCGGGCGCCCGTCGCGCATGTGGCGGCGTAATTGACCTCCGCCCCCCCCGATCTGGCGGGAACGGAGCATGCGACGGAAGGCCTTTGCACGGCGCCCTCCGCGGCAGCCTGGCCTCTGAGTCCGACCCATGCCCCCAGGTTCCGTGGTCCGCCTGTCACCGGGGGCTGCCCATGCCCTCAAAAAGACGCTCATTTTTTGGTGACACGGCACGATCTTTTGGATTACAAACGCGAAAAATCACCCTCCAGGCACACGCATGTCGGCTCCCCTTGAACAAGACGATGACGACCTCGACGACGAGTCCGCCGCTGTATTGGTGGACGACGACGACGAAAGCGATGATGACTCTGAACTAGCCAAGAGTGATACGCCCACCGGCCGGGATACCAGTATCCACCGCGACGCCCGTCGCGCTATTGAACAACGCCGCGAGTCACGCGAACTTGAGCGCATGCTGAAAGACGACTTCGACGATTTCGACGACCTGGGGATCTGACCGCCGGATGCCGGGATTACACGCTCGCGGGAATGGACACTGACGGTGTTCGCGACGGCATCGCGTTTACCACCCAACGTGCTGCCCCGGCTCACCGCGGGGGGCCATGATAGACGCGGGGTGCGCGCGCCGCAGTGAGCGTGGCATGCCGAACACTCCGCCCTGAACAGCCTGTTTGGACCGGCACCCACCGACGAACCCGTGCCACGCAGCCCGGACCGATCCGGTGTGATCAGGTCCGCGCGGTGGGTCCCACGCGATACATCATGCCGCCCGTGTCATGCTCAGCCGACCCACGCCCGGGCATTGCGGAACAGCCTCATCCAGGGGCTGTCCTCGCCCCAGGAATCCGGAGCCCAGGAGTTCTGCACCGTGCGATAGACCCGTTCGGGGTGGGGCATCATGATGGTGATCCGGCCGTCCTCGTTGCACAGCCCGGTCACACCTCCCGGTGAGCCGTTGGGGTTGTAGGGATAGCGCTCCGTCACCGTCCCCCGGTTGTCCACGTAACGCAGCGCGACGCCCACGGCGCCGGGTGCACGCCCGCCCGCGTACTCGGCACGGCCCTCGCCGTGGGCCACGACCACGGGCATGCGCGAACCGGCCATATCGCGCAGAAGGATCGAAGGCGAGTCCAGCACCTCCACCATGGCCACGCGCCCCTCGAACTGCTCGGAGCGGTTGCGCACGAAATGCGGCCAATGATCGGTGCCGGGAATCAGTTCGTGGAGGTTGGAAAGCATCTGGCAACCGTTGCAGACCCCCAGGGCGAACCGGTCCGTGCGCTCGAAAAATGCCTGGAAACCATCCCGCACCGAGCCATTGAAGAGGATGGACTTTGCCCAACCCTCGCCCGCCCCCAGCACGTCGCCGTAGGAGAAGCCACCGCAGGCAACCAGACCCTGGAAATCCCCCAGGTCGACACGGTCCTCGATGAGGTCGCTCATGTGCACATCCACGGCGGAGAATCCCGCCTTGTGGAAGGCAGCGGCCATCTCGATCTGACCATTGACCCCCTGTTCACGCAGCACGGCAATACGTGGCCGCGCGCCCCTTGCCACCGCGGGTGCGGCAACGTCCCGGGCCGGGTCGAAGGTCAACTCGGCACTGAGGCCCGGGTCCCCGTCGTCAAGGATGCGGTCGTACTCTTCGCGGGCACACTCGGGATGATCGCGCAGGGCCTGCATCTGGTGGGTGGTGGCGGACCAGGCGCGATGCATCTCCATGCGCGAGGTTTCCAGCACCACCTGATCGGCAAGGGAGAACACCAGGTTGCCGCCCTCAAGAGGAGTCCCGATCACGTGCGTCATACCCGCTAGGCCCTGCCCGTCCAGGACATCCAGGACGGCGGCCTGATCCGGGGCACGCACCTGCAGGACCATGCCCGGCTCCTCGTTGAAGAGGATGGCGGCCGCATCGTCGCCCAAACCGTCGAGCACCACGCCCAGGCCACAGCGGGCGGTGAAAGCCATCTCGCACAGGGTGGTGAACAGACCGCCATCGCTGCGGTCGTGGCAGGCGAGGACGCGCTCCTCGCGCAGCAGTACCTGCATGGCATCGAACAACCCCTTGAGGCGTTCGGGATCATCAAGGTCCGGGCATTCATCGCCGAGGGCCTTGTAGACCTGGGCAAGGGCCGACCCGCCCATGCGGTTACGACCACCGCCCAGGTCGACGAGAATCAGAACCGACTCTCCACGGTCCATACGCAGTTCGGGGGTCCGGGTAAGACGGACATCCTCCACAGGCGCAAACGCGGACACGATCAGCGACAACGGGGCCGTGACGCTGCGCTCCTCTCCCCCTTCCCGCCAGACCGTCTTCATGGACATGGAATCCTTGCCCACCGGGATGGTGATACCCAGGGCGGGACACAACTCCATGCCCACCGCACGTACGGTGTCGAACAGGCGCGCGTCCTCACCATGATGACCGGCCGGGGCCATCCAGTTGGCCGACAGGCGCACCTGGCGCAAATCGCCCACCACAGTGCCCGCCAGGTTGGTCACCGCCTCGGCGATGGCTATGCGCCCGGAAGCGGCGGCATCGATCAACGCCACGGGGGTGCGTTCACCAACGCTCATGACCTCACCGCCGTAACCGCTGAGATCAGAGATCGTCACGGCGCAGTCGGCGGTGGGCACCTGCCAGGGGCCGACCATCTGGTCGCGGTGCACCATGCCCGTGATGCTGCGGTCACCGATGGTGATGAGAAAGGTCTTGTCCGCCACCGTGGGCAGTTGCAGCACGCGGCTCGCGGCCTCACGCAAATTGATACGGCTACTGTCGAAGGGCTCGAGTGCCGGTGTCTCGTGGCGCACGTCGCGCACCATCTTCGGCGCCTTGCCCAGCAGAACTTCCAAGGGCAGTTCCACGGGTTTATCGCCCAGGCGCTCGTCAGCCAGGTGCAGCACCTGTTCGGCGGTGGTCTCGCCGATCACCGCATAGAGTGCCCGCTCCCGCTCGCACAGGGCCTCGAAGGTCTCGAGGCGATCCGGGTCGATGATGAGCACGTACCGTTCCTGGGCCTCGTTGCACCAGATTTCCATGGGTGACATGCCCGGCTCGTCGTTGGGCACTTTGCGCAGTTCGAAACGGCCACCGCGCCCGGAATCGTTGACCAGTTCGGGCACGGCATTGGACAGCCCACCCGCCCCCACGTCATGAATGGCGATGATCGGATTGTCCGCACCGGCCGCCCAGCAGCGGTCGATGACCTCCTGGCAGCGCCGTTCCATCTCGGGGTTGCCCCGTTGCACGGAAGCGAAGTCGAGGTCCTCGGCCGAGGCGCCGGTGTTCATGGACGAAGCAGCTCCGCCGCCCAGCCCGATGAGCATGGCCGGCCCGCCGAGCACCACCACGGGGCACCCAGGGGGCGCGATTCCCTTCTCCACGTGTTCAGCGCGAATGTGGCCCACGCCGCCCGCGAGCATGATGGGCTTGTGATAGCCACGCACCTCGGGGCCTTTGGCGCCGGGTACCTTTTCCTCGAAAGTGCGGAAATATCCACACAGGTTGGGCCGACCGAACTCGTTGTTGAACGCGGCGCCACCAATGGGGCCTTCGAGCATGATGTCCAGGGCGGAGACGATGCGTCCGGGCCGACCGTGATCGGTCTCCCAGGGTTGCGGCAGATCAGGCAGGCGGAGATTGGACACCGAGAAACCGGTCAACCCGGCCTTGGGCTTGCTGCCCTGCCCCGTGGCCCCCTCGTCACGGATCTCGCCACCGGAGCCGGTGGCCGCGCCCGGGAAAGGGGAGATCGCAGTCGGGTGGTTGTGGGTCTCCACCTTCATAAGGATGTGGATGTCCTCATCGTGCTCAGCGTACTCGGAGCCCGCGCTTGCACCCGGGAAGAAACGCCTGCCCCGGTTACCCGCCATCACGGCTGCGTTGTCCTTGTAGGCGGACAGCACGCCCTCGGGGTTGCACTGGTAGGTGTTGCGGATCATGGCGAACAGGGAAAGGTCCTGCTCCTCGCCGTCGATGATCCAGTCGGCGTTGAATATCTTGTGGCGACAGTGCTCGGAGTTCGCCTGGGCGAACATCATCAGTTCGACGTCGGTGGGGTCGCGGTCCAGGGCGGTGAAGTTCTCCACCAGGTAATCGATCTCATCCCCTGACAGCGCCAGCCCCCAATCGGCGTTGGCGCGCTCCAGGGCCTCGCGGCCACCGGAGCGCACCTGCACGCGGCGCAGCGGTGCCGGGTCGGCCAAGCGGAACAGATCAGCCGCATCATCGAGGTCGCCGGTGACCCGCTCGGTCATGCGGTCGTGGATCAACGCAGCACAGGCGGCAATCTCTGACGGCGTCCAGGTGCCGCCCTCAGGGCGCGCGATGCTGAACGCACAGCCGCGTTCCAGGCGCCGTATGGCGGTCAGGCCGCAATGGTGGGCAATATCGGTGGCCTTGCTGGACCAGGGCGAGACCGTTCCGGGGCGCGGCGTAACGAGGAACAGGCGGCCATCATCATTCACCGGCGCACTCTTGGGCCCATAGGTCAACAGACGCTCGAGCACGGCCATGGCCGCCTCGTCCAGTTCACTGGCCACATCCGCGAAATGGACATAGTGGCTGGCCACGGACACCACATCCGGGACGACCTCACGCAGTCGCGGCAGGAGCTTGTCGATGCGGAAGGGGGAAAGAGCGGAGGAACCGCGCAGGTGCAGCATCACAGGGGAATCCGGATCAGTCAGTTGGGGTGACGGTCGGCGCCTGGGGAACGGCGCGACGGAAAGCGGCGGATTTTAGCGCGCATCGCGGGCGGACGTTCGACCACGTCGACGTGGCCGAGTGTGTCGGGACCGGCAAGGAACAGGAAAACACGGAGCGGCCATCCAAGGATGGTCAGCCATCGAGTTCATGCCAGGGAAGCCCCTCATCCTGGGTCGCTATGTGGATGCATTCGTCGGCTCCGTCCATGGCCAGACTCAGCCCGCTCATAACACGGCCGGGATCGTTGTTCTTCTCACTCAGGTGCATGGCCGCGAGGTAGCGCAAAGCGGAGCGGTCGACGCTGCGCAGGAAAGCCTCGGCCTGGCGGTTCTCAAGATGTCCGAAAGCCCCACCCACCCGGCGTTTGAGCGCGGGCGGATAGGGGCCCGCGGCCAGCAGATCAGTGGCGTGATTGCATTCGAGCAACAGGGCCTGGCACCCGGCGTAACAGTCGAGCACATGTTGGGTGATATGCCCCAGGTCAGTGAGCAGACCACAGCGCTTTTCACCCTGGCGGAACACGAACTGACAGGGTTCATTGGCATCATGCGGGACGGCTACCGGCTCCACCCGCAGGTCGCCCAGGTCGATCGGGCGATGGGGGTCAAGAAAATTAAGCTCGGGAAAGCGTTCCCTTTCCAGGGCCCGGGCGGTGCCGTGGGTCATCCACACGGGCACCCCATGACGCCGCGCCAACCGCCCCACGCCCGACGCATGGTCGGAATGCTCGTGGGTGACGAGTACGGCGCTGAGGTCAGACGGACTGAGACCGAAGCGCAGCAGGCGTCTCTCGGTCTCGGCCACGCTGAAACCACAATCCACCAGTACCCGCGTGGACCCGGCCTCGATCAGCGTGCCGTTGCCACGGCTGCCGCTACCGATACTCGCGCAACGCACCCCGTTCGGGTCCGACGATCAGCGCAGTTCCTCGTGAATACGCTCGAGAATGCGCGCCGCGGTATCGGAGCGATCGGGGTTTCCATTCTCATCACGCACGGTGACCTGGCTGATCCCGGACGCCGCCTGGGTGACCTTGATCTGGAAACGCTCTTCCGGCGGCTTGTCGTCGGAGTTCCAGAAGGCAAGCTTGCTCAGAAGGCCTTTGTCCTCTTCACCTGCCAGCGGGTCAAAGTAGCGCACGAAGTACGTGCCCTCGGCACGGTTGCGGTCTTCCACCGCGAAACCGACCCGGTCGAGGATCAGACCCGTGATGCGCCAGGAGCGGTTGAAGTCCTGCCGAAGTTCCAGCGCGGCACTGCCGTCGCTGGCCCGGACCATGCGGGCACCGATGCGGTCGGCCTCGGCGGCGCGCGCGACGAGGGCCTGGCTACGGCGATCCTGTACGCCGAAGTACACCGCGATACGGCGCATGACCTCGACCTCAAGCTCGGGATCACGTGGACGCATGATCCAGCGGGTGGTATCACCACTGCCGTCGAACTGCTCCTCCGCCCCGTAATGGGTGATGAACACCTCCACGGTACCGTTCGGACCCGGCTCCACGCGCGTGCGGTATTTGTCCCGGGTACCGGCGTCGTAAAGGTCATCGACGACCTTGCTGAGAATGCTGCGGATGGGACCGTCGGGAATGTTTGCCCGGTTCTCGGCCCAATCCGTCTCCATGATGCCGATGCGCGGGTCCTCGACCTTGAGCAGCCAACCCTGGGACACCCAGTAATCGCGCAGTCGCGCCCAGATGTCATCCAGGTTGCCATTGATGCGCAACCAACGGCGGTCACCGTCGCGGATCACTTCGACATCATCGGGGGTGTTGAGCACCGCGGCGGCTCGTGACGAGCGTGTCACGCTGCTGGTCTGGCCACTGCGCTCGCGTTGGTAGTCGGACAGGCTGGCCGAGCCACTGGGAACGTTATCCAGGTCGGGGACGACCATCTGATCGTCAATGCTCGAGGTGGTGAGGTCCGGCGGGATCTCGAGGGCGTTCACCTGGCGGCTCTGCTTGTACTCAAGCGCCTGGTTGCCCGTTGCCTCGTCGATCTTCTCGCCAATGGAGCTGCAACCACCCAGGACGAGCGTGGACGCGGCAAGAAGGGTCAGGTGAGCTTTGGTCATGCGGTGTGATTCCATGAGAACGACTGGAAAGGGCTCAGGCCGACAGCAGCCCGACACCAACCATCTTGGCGCGCACATCGTCGCGCAGGTGTTCGGAAAGGGGCGTCAGGGGCAGGCGAATGCCCAGGCCACAAAGGCCCAGGGCGGACACGGCCCACTTGACGGGAATGGGATTGGACTCGACGAACAGGGCCTGATGCAACGGCTGCAACTTCCCGTCAAGCGTCTTGGCGCCCTCGAGATCCCCCGCCAGGGCCATGGCACAGACCTCATGCACCTGGCGCGGGGCGATGTTAGCGGTTACGGAAATCACGCCCTTGCCACCGGCCATGATGGAGGCCAGTGCGTTGCCGTCGTCACCACTGTAAATATCCATGGGGTGCGCGCAGAGTTCGCGGATTCGGGCCACGCGGCCGACATCACCCGAGGCTTCCTTGATACCCACGATGTTCGGTACCGCGGCGAGTTCGGCGACTGTCTCGGGCAACAGGTCACAGCCCGTGCGCCCTGGCACGTTGTAAAGGATCTGCGGCAGCGCCACCGCCTCGGCGATTGCCCTGAAATGAGCGACGAGCCCATGCTGGGTGGGTTTGTTGTAATACGGCGTGACGAGCAACGCGCCGTCGGCACCCGCCTGCTGGGCGCAGCGGGTCAGGGCAATGGCCTCGGACGTGGAATTGGAACCGGTTCCGGCGATGACGGGGATCGCGCCATTGACGGCCTGGGAAACCCGGGCCACCACTGCGCAATGTTCCTCGTGATTCAGCGTTGCCGATTCGCCCGTGGTGCCCACGGCGACAATCGCGTCGGTACCGTTCTCAAGGTGAAAACCGACCAGACGGTCGAGCGCCTCGAAGTCGACGGCACCGTCATCGCTCATGGGCGTGACCAGTGCCACCATGCTGCCTTGAAACATCAGACCCCCTACTCGGAAAATTTAAGCAGTCGACCGCCCGGCACGACGGTTTTTGCAGCGCGCAAGGATACACGGCAATACCGCGTGCGTCTTCCCGGAGAACAGCCTCCCGCGGGGGGGCCTCAAGCCTGTTTACCCCGCGCGGGCCGGTGCTATAGTGCCGCCATTCCCGCTCCCACCCCTGCCCTGCGCCGGAGCCCGACGCACCGTCGATGAAGACCAGCTACCTCGTCATCAGTTCGCTTAGCGGTGACCATCCGGGCATCGTCAATTCCATCTCGGAAGTCATCGTCGACAACGGCTGCAATATCGAAGACAGCCGCATGACCGTGCTTGGCACGGAGTTCGCGGTGATCCTGCTCGTATCCGGCAAGTGGAACGCGATAGCCAAGCTCGAATCCGCCCTGGAAGGTCTCGGCCAGCGCGAAGATATGCAGATCACCACGCGCCGTACCGAGGCGCGCGAAACCGAGGGCGGCCGACTCCCTTACGGGGTCGATGTGGCGACCCTTGACCAACCCGGCATCGTCCATCACCTGGCCGGTTTCTTCGCCAGCCACAACATCAACATCGAAGACATGACCACCAGCCGCTACCCGGCGGCGCACACCGGCACGTCCATGTTCGCCGTGCACCTCGATATCACCATCCCCGCCGAGACGCATATTTCGGCCCTGCGCGATGAGTTCTTCGATTTCTGCGACCGGCTCAACCTTGATGCCGTACTCGAACCGATCAAGAACTGACACCTACTCCGCGGGGCACCCCCCGCGAACCCACAGCAAGCCGGTGACTCCGGTACCGGCATCCCCCTCCCCCCTCCAAACGCCGAGTGCTTTAGATGATTGAACGCGGGCCGTCGGAAAACCGTCTCTTCGTGCTGGATACCAACGTGCTGATGCACGATCCCACGGCCCTGTTCAAGTTCGCGGAGCACGATGTGTTCCTGCCAATGACGGTTCTGGAGGAACTGGACGGCGGCAAAAAGGGCTCCTCCGAAATCGCGCGCAACGTACGCCAGACCACGCGGTTTCTCGACGAGATCCTCGAAGGCGCGGATTTCTCCGCCATCGATACCGGTTTGGACATCCCCTCCGCACTGACCACCGCGCCGGGCGAGACCCCGGTGAGCGGAAAGCTCTATTTCCAGACCCGCCTGTCCCCCGCACCGCTGCCCGACTCCCTGCCCGGCGGCAAGGCCGATAACGACATCCTCGCGGTCACCCTGTCCCTGAGCCGCGAACACCCCAACGTGACCCTGGTGTCCAAGGACATCAACCTGCGCGTCAAGGCCGCGGTGCTGGGCCTGCACAGCGAGGACTATTTCAACGATCGCGTGCTGGACGACGTTGATCTTCTGTACACGGGGCGCACCGCCCTACCGGACGATTTCTGGCAGCGTTACGGGGAGGACATGGAGTCCTGGCACGACGCCGGTAGCAACTACTACCGCATACACGGCGACATCACCCGCGAATGGATGCCGAACGAATTCGTACATCTCGATGACCCGGACCGTCCCTTTGCCGCCCGCGTGATGGAGTCAGCGAACGATAGCGCCGTGTTGCGTTACCTCGACGACTACCTCGACGAGCGGCACAAGGTCTGGGGCATCAATGCCCGCAACCAGGAGCAGAACTACGCTCTAAACCTGCTCATGGACCCGGACGTCGATTTCGTCAGCCTCACCGGCATGGCCGGGACGGGCAAGACCCTGCTGGCACTCGCCGCCGGTCTGCAACAGACCCTGGACGAATCCATCTACTCCGAAATCATCCTCACCCGTGAGGCCGTGCCCGTGGGTGAGGACATCGGCTTCCTGCCCGGTACCGAGGAAGAGAAGATGACACCCTGGATGGGCGCGCTCATGGACAACCTGGAAGTACTCACCGGGAACCAGAAGTCCGGCGGTGACGCGGGCAGCCGCGGCACCTGGGCGCGCGACGCCACCCAGGACCTGGTGCAGCACCGCATCAAGATCCGTTCCGTCAACTTCATGCGCGGGCGCACCTTCAACGCGCGCTACATCATCATCGACGAAGCCCAGAACCTCACGGCCAAACAGCTCAAGACCCTGATCACCCGCGCCGGACCGGGCAGCAAGATCATCTGCCTCGGCAACCTGGGCCAGATTGACACGCCTTACCTGTCGGAAACCACGTCCGGCCTGACCAACGTGGTGGATCGCTTCAAACGCTGGGAAGGCAGCGGACACATCACCCTGCTGCGCGGCGAGCGCTCGCGCCTGGCTGACTACGCCAACGAGGTCCTCTGAAGGTCCGGCAACAGCCGCCCCGCGGCCCGAGCGCCGAAACATCGGGAATCACGAAGCGAGCGGGGGGGGGAAGGTCGGGAAATGCCGGGTCGAGGATGACCGGAAACGGCATGCAACCGGGCGAATGGGGGCCAATCAGGGCCCCGAACCGGCCTCCTCGGGATCCGGGAGGGTCGGCCAGGCGTTGAGCAGGGACTTGATCAGGGTGGCGAGAGGGATGGCGAAAAACACGCCCCACATGCCCCAGATGCCCCCGAAGACCAGGATCGCCACGATGATTCCGATGGGGTGGATATTGACCACCTCGGAGAACAACAGTGGCACCAGAACGTTGCCATCGATGGCCTGGATGATGAAGAACACAATCACCAACGTATAGAAATCGCCGGTCAGGCCCCATTGGAAATAGGCAACCAGAACAACGGGAATGGTCACGGCCACCATGCCGATGTAGGGGACCACGACAGACAGGCCGACCAGCACGGAAAGCAACATGGCGAAACGCAGGTCGAGGATGACGAATGCGATGTAGTCCACGACCCACATCACCAGGAATTCCCAGGACTTGCCGCGCACATAGTTACCCAGTTGCAGGTCCATCTCCGTCCACACCTCATTGGCGACATGACGCCGCTTGGGCAGGTAGCCCATGACCCACTGCTGGATCTTGAGCTTATCCTTGAGGAAGAAGAACACCATGATGGGCACCAACACCAGGTAGACGCCCAGAGTGACGATATCGAGCACCGTGTTCAGGGAAAGTGAGACCACGTCCTGGCCCAATCCCGCGATCTCCGAGTGAATCCCCGCCACCAGATTGTTCACCTGGTCAGCGGTGAACACCTCTGGGTAATGCTGGGGCAACTGCATCAACAGGGCCTGCCCCTTGGCGACAATGGCCGGGGCCAATTGCACGAACTGGCTGAGCTGTTTCGACAGTATGGGCAACAGCCCGAACAGGGTCAGGACCAGGGTGGCGAGAAACAGCACGAACACCACGCTGAAGGCCATCGCACGCGCCACGCCACGCCGCTCCAACAACACCACCAACGAGTCTAGCAGGTAGGCCAGGACGAGGCTGGCCAGCACTGGGGCCAACAGGTCTCCCAACATGAGAATGACCCCGAAGCCGATAATCAGGATCGCCGTCAGGACAATGGCCTGCGGATCACTGAAATGGCGATAAAACCAGGCCGTTACCGGGTTGGACATGGGGTGCGGTCGTGTGGGCTGGGAAAAGAGTTTGGAGGTCAGTCGCCGTGTCCGGCGAGCAGGGCTTCGTAACGCTGCTGGAACAGCCGCTCGAGATCGTCGATCACTTCCGCGGCGGCCCGCCCCTGCATCACATGTTGCGTCATGAGCGTTGAGGTTTCGTTAAGCAGTGTATCGCGGCGCACCATGGGATAACCGCGACTGAGTCGCTTGATTGCGGCCACCACGCTTTCGTTCTCGGGGCGGGGTTCCGGATCGGGCTCCGGCAGGGTGTCGACACCCTCATCCCCGCCAGCGCCCGCCCGCGACTGTCGGGACTCGCTCTGCAGGAAACGGGCATAGCTGAGAAGGCTTTCCCGCGCTGCCGGTTCCAGGCCGCGGAACAGTTTCAGCAACTCGCGCTCGCCGTCGCTGCGCGCGCCGGCGGCGATGGATCCCGGCATGAGCATGCCGGGCCTCAGGACTCTTCGGGCGGCGCGTCCGGGTGGGTCTCGCAGTACCCGCGCGCGAAACTGAGCAACTCCTCCATGACGCGCTGGCGGAACTTCTGCTTCTGATGCACGAAGGAGAAGGGACGCCGCAGGGGCGGATCGAGGCTGATGCTCACAAGGCTGCCCAACTCCAGCTCCTTGCTGATGGTTGCGCGGGAAACGATGGAGACACCCATACCCGCCTCTACCGCGCCTTTCACCGACTCGGGGCTGCCCAACTCCATGCAGATACGCAGATTGTTGGGCGTCAGGCCCTGGCGCTGAATGAACTCATCGATCACCTCGCGGGTGCCCGAGCCCTCCTCACGACAGACGAAAGGCTCTTCCATGACTTCGTTGATGCTTACATTCTCACGCCCGGCAAAGGAATGACCGGGTGCGACGACGACGACCAGTTCATCCCAACGGCACACCGAGACCGCCAGGTTCTTGTTCTGCACGGGCGCCTCGACGACGCCCAGGTCGATATCGTTGTTCTCGACCATGCTCACCACGGCGTCGGTATTGGCCACGCGCAAGTGGACATTGACATCCGGAAAGCCGTTCTTGAAGTCGCTGAGCAGGGCGGGAAGCATGTATTCAGCAATGGTGGTGCTGGCACCGAGCACGAGGTCGCCGGACACGGAACCTGTCATGTCGCGGACCGCGTTCTCCATCTGCGCGTACTGCTCGAAGATGCGATCGGCATACTCGTAGACCGTGGCACCCGCCTCGGTGAGGCTGATGCGGTTATGGGTCCGGTCGAACAGGCGCGTGTCGAAGTATTCCTCGAGCTGGCGCACCTGGAAGGTCACCGCCGGTTGGGTCATGTGCAGGGTCTCAGCCGCCTTCGTAAAGCTGAGCAAGCGGGCGACGGTGTGAAAGACCTGAAGTCTGCGATCTGCCATGGATCGTGGGTTTCCGAATCGGTTCCGTAACGGGGGCCCGCCCGGGCGGCGGTCCCACAAAACCCGGCGAGTATACAGCAATAACTAGATTTTATGCCTCTCCTAAGGGGGTAGATGGGTGGAGATCCACCCAGACCCGGTCAAACGTCCAGCCATAGACGAATACGCCGCGCCGCCTCCACGACATTCCAGCAGTACTGCTCAACGAATCGGTCATCCACCGCCTGCCCCTCGGCGGCGGCGGCCAGGGCGCGCGCGCCATCGAAATCCACCAATGCCAGGCGGGCGGACAACTCGCGCCGGGAACGACCGAAGGCGCTGCCCGGCAGAATGGCGACCCCGCTTTGCTCCAGGAGCCGGTTGCACAGATCCTGACCCGAGGTGATCCCTCGGGCCTCGAGACGCTCGCGATGGACGGAGAAATCGACGAACAGATAGAACCCCCCCTCGGGATCGGGCAGATCCAGCCGCGCCCCACGTAACTCGGCGGTCACGTGTCGGCCCAAGGCACCCTGAATCGCGCGGGAATGCTCCAGGTAACGCATCACCTCCGGCGGCTGCTGGAACGCCAGAACCGCGGCATGCTGGATGGGGGCGCTGACACTGGTGAAGCTCTCACTGGCCACCACCGCCATGGCATCCTGCAACCAGCGCAGCTCCGGCGGGAAAAGGAAGGTGCCGATCCGCCACCCCCCGGCTCCACACCACTTGCTCAGGCCACTGCTGATGATGGTCCCCTCGGGGTAGTAGTTGGCGATGGTGCGGTGACGACCGTTGAAGGTCAGTTCGCCGTAGATCTCGTCCGACAGCAACACGATTCCGTAGCGGCGCGCGACCCGCGCCAGGGCCGCCAGTTCGATCTCGTTGTAGGTCACCCCGGTGGGATTCGATGGGTAATTCAGGATCAGCACGCGCGGACGGGAAGGGTCCTGCTCGCAGACCTCCTCCAACTCCTCCGCCTGCAACTTCCAGTTGTTGGAACGGCGGGTCTTGATCCAGTGGATCTGGCGCCCGGCGATGTGCGCCTGGGGCATGTACGACACCCAACTCGGTGCCGGAATGACCAGGTCACCGTAGTAGACCAGTTGCAGGATGAACATCAGCTCCTTGGAGCCGGGCCCGATCAGCACGTCATCCGCACCCCGGTCCAGACCATCATTGCGGCGATGATAATCGGCGACGCTCTCACGCAGGGCACGCAGTCCCCGCACCGGGAGGTAGTCTTTCTCCGCCGCATGGGCGCGAAGGGACTCCACCACGCAGTCAGGCACGGGGTATGGAGACTGCCCCAATCCCAGGCGGTACACCGTCTTACCCGCGGCCTGCAACGCGGCGGATCGTTCGTTGATATCCAGGGTTGCCGATTGCCCGAGCCCGCGCACGTTGAGGTTTAACTGGACCTGTCGTGCCAGGGGCACGTCAGCGCGTTTGAAGGGGTCCATCACGGTGCTCATGGCCGGTACCTCGGTTGTTCTCGGACTGTTATGCACCATGAACAACGCAACCGCCGTACCAATCCGGGAAACAGCGCCGGGCCGGGCCTTTTCGGGGCATTACATTCCACATCGTGAACCGCTCTGGTGCGCCGGGCACCACACCTGCATCCCCATGAGGCACAAACCCGCCGGCTCGCGGTAGGCTCAGCGACCCAAACCCCGATGGAGGCCACCCGTGCCTGACACCCCGCTACCTGACAAGCCCCCACCCGAGACCCTGGCAACCCGGGTTGTCAGCGAGAGCAGGATATTCCGCATCGAACAGGTCGATCTGCGATTCAGCAATGGCGTCGAGGCTTCTTACGAACGCATCAGCGGCCGCGGCGGTGGAGGCGGAGCGGTACTCGTCGTCCCCATAAGCCCCGATCACGAGTTGCTCCTGGTACGCGAGTACGCAGCCGGAACCGAACGCTACGAGTTGACCTTCCCCAAAGGCAGCCTGGAGCGGGGGGAAGCCCCCCTGGACTGCGCCAACCGCGAGATACGCGAGGAAACCGGCTTCGCCGCACGCGAACTGAAGGCCCTGCGCACCCTCAATCTCTCACCCGGCTACATCCGCCACGCCACCCATATCGTTCTCGCACGCGGGCTTTATGAATCACCACTCGAAGGCGACGAACCGGAAACCCTGGACCTGGTCCGCTGGCCACTTGAAGATGCCCGCGCACTGCTGTCCGAGCCCACGTTCTCCGATGCCCGGGGTATCGCCGCCCTGCTGCTGTTACTCGATGCCCTGGGCTGATCTACCGGGTCGGCGCACAGTCCGAACCTGACCTGCCCGTGTGCATAGCCGCACAGCCACTAGGCCGACCCCCGGCGTCGAAGCTGCCATGCTAGCCGAGGTCGAAATGCCTTCGGCGACACTCCATATTTCGGATGCCACGCTCAAAACCCAGCGCTGACCACACTTCCCGAACCCTCTCAATCTGCTCGCCCGGCGACAATTGCTGGGCCATCGAATCCGCCGACCGCGCCTCGGTGATCATCGACACAGCGGCGTATTTTCACGCCCTGTCGGAGGCCTGCGCCCAGGCCCGCCACCAGATCCTCATCCTAGGCTGGGACTTCGATCGCCGCGAACGACTGCACCGCGACGATGACGCCCCGCGCACCCCGGCCGGAGAAAGCCTTCCCGACGGACTTGGCGATTTTCTCACCGCCCTGGTCCGCGAGCGACCGGACCTGCACGTACACCTGTTGTCCTGGGACTACAGCATGATCTACGCGGCGGAGCGGGAGATGCTGCCCGCCTTGCGACTGCGCCTTCAGGCGCCGCCACGCTTTCATATCAAGCTCGACGGGTGCCACCCACCGGGGGCCTCGCAACATCAGAAGCTGGTTGTCATAGATGATCGCGTGGCCTTCATCGGCGGTATCGACCTCAGTCGCTGGCGCTGGGACACCCCGGATCATGAGCCGGACGATCCGCGCCGGATCGACCCAGACGGAGCGCCCTACCCGCCGTTCCACGACATGATGGTCTGCGCGCAGGGTGATGTGGCCGCGAAGCTGGGTGAACTCGCCCGCGAACGCTGGCGGCGCGCCTTCGGAACACGCATCGAACCTCCTCCTTCCGAAACCGGAGACGACACCCCGGCGCCTTGGCCGGAGAGCATCGAGCCCGAACTGAGCCGGGTGCCCGTGGCCATTGCCCGGACGTACCCGAAATGGCGCAAGCACAGTGAAGTCCGCGAGGTCGAGCAGCTCTACCTGGACGCCATCGCCAACGCCAAGCAGACGATCTACATCGAGAATCAGTACTTCACCGCCCAGTCCCTGGCCCGGGCTCTAGGTAAACGTCTGGCGGAAGACGACGGCCCGGAGGTGGTCCTTGTACTCCCGAAGCAGACCGGGGGCTGGCTGGAACAGGTCACCATGGACGTATTACGGGCACGGGTGATCGCGCGCATGCAGGAGGCGGACGCCCATGGCCGCCTCAAGGTCTATTACCCCCATCAACCCGGCCTGGGTGAACAGTGCATCAGCGTTCACGCCAAGCTGATGATCACCGACGACCGGCTCCTGCGCATTGGCTCATCCAACACCAGCAACCGTTCCATGGGCCTGGACAGCGAATGCGATATCGCTATCGAGGCCGCCCCCGATGATCGCGCCACAAGCGCTTATGTGAGAGGTCTGCGTCACCGTCTTCTCGCCGAGCACCTGGACAGCGACCCCCAGACCGTCGCGGACCGAGAGGACGAGAACAGTTCCATGATCGCCGCCATCGCCTCCCTGCAAAGTGAGGGTCGAAGCCTGCGGGAACTCGATTGCAGCGTCCCCGCTGACGTGGACGAAATGGTGCCCGACGATGGGGTCATCGATCCCACGGAACCGCTCAGCGGCGAGTACTTCGTCGCTCAATACGTGCCAGAAGAAGGTCAGCCCAAGGGCCGCAAGCGCCTGATCACCTTCGCCCTGGTGATCGTCGCGCTGCTGGCCCTGGCCGTCAGTTGGCGCTGGACCCCCATGGCCTCATGGCTGTCACCTGAAAGCCTTGCCGGGACCCTCAACTCCATCGCCGCACCCCATATCCAGGCCTTGGTGACGATCGTGCTGATCGCCCTGGCCGCCCTGGCCATGGTGCCCGTATCCCTGCTGGCCATAGCCGTCGGCATCACCTTCGGAGGTTGGCAGGCCTTTGGTCTGATGATCAGCGGTGCCCTGCTCGGTGCCCTGCTCGGATTCCTGGGCGGGCGCGTGTTGAGCAAGGGCATGATCGAACGCCTCGCGGGGACTGGCGTCGACAAACTCAGCCGTCGTCTGGCCGACCGGGGAATCCTCGCCGTCGCGTTACTGCGGCTTGTTCCCATCGCTCCGTTCTCAGTATTCAACCTGGTTGCCGGTGCTTCCCACATCCGCCTGCGCCAGTTCCTGGCTGGCAGTCTGCTCGGTTTCATTCCCGGGCTGGGAGCCATCACCCTGTTCTCGAGCAGTCTGTGGGACGCCATCCGCAACCCCACCCTGACGAGCCTGACCTGGGCCCTCGGAATCGGTCTGATCATCGCTGGGCTGGCCTGGCTCGCCAACCGGTGGTTACGTTCCTGAAGGCTCGCCATGCGTGTCGCCAGCTACAACATTCATGACGGTGTGGGCCGCGACGGACGCTTCGACCCGGCGCGTATCACCGACATTCTGCACAGCCTCGATGCCGACCTGATCGCCCTTCAGGAGGTGACGCTGGATCATGCGGGCGATCTGCTGGAGCGCCTGCAATCAGCCACGGGGCTGTCGGCCATCGACGGCAGCCTGTTCGCCCGTGGCGTAGGCCGTTACGGCAACGTGGTTCTCGCCGACCCGCGGCGTGTGCACAGCAACCGGGTCCACGATATCGCCTACCCCGGGCGCGAACCGCGCGGAGTGATCGAGCTGGAGTTGGGTGACCGCGATGCCCCATTGCGGGTTTACGCGACCCACCTCGGCCTGCGCCCCGCCGAGCGCAGGGCACAGGTGCGGGGCCTGCTGCGCCTCATCGACGATCACGCCGGGCCCGCCCTGTTGATGGGTGACCTCAATCATCCCTGGGCATGGCCCGGTTTGCGCCCCTTAAGGCGGGCCGGGTTCCGCCACCGCGCGGTGCGCGGCTTTCCGACCCGACCGTTTCCCCTCCTCGCTCTCGACCGGATCATGGCGCGTGCCCCGGCACGCATCGGGCGTTGCTGGATCGAGCGCAATCCAAGGACCGCGCAAGCCTCGGATCACTACCCGCTGTTGGCCGAAGTGGACTGGCCCGCCAGCCGATAGCGGCACCGTTCAAGGCCGCGTCAGATCGAGATCCGTACTCCGATCACGTAGCAGGGCCGTTGCCAGGATCAGCACCAAGACTCATCCCAGGCTCACCTCGCCCATCAATCAACAATCCGCGCAGCGGATGCAGCCAAAACTCAAAATTCAAAACTCAAAATTCGCAATTCAACACTCGCACCAAGCGCGCTGCCGCGAACAAAAAAGGCCGGTGTCTATCCGACACCGGCCTTCTCTTCGGGGCCCGGCCCCGAATCGCCGATTCGTGCGATCAGTTCTTGGACTTGTCCACGATCTTCTGGATCCAGGGCATCATGGCGCGCAACTTCTCACCGGTCTGCTCGATGGGATGCGCGGCGTTGAGGCGACGGTAGGCGGTCATGGAGGGGTAGCCGCTGGCGCCTTCCTGGATGAAGGCCTTGGCGTACTCACCGGTCTGGATGTTGTGCAGGCACTGCTGCATGGCCCACTTGGATTCTTCGTTGATGACCTTGGGGCCGGTCACGTACTCGCCATACTCCGCATTGTTGGAGATGGAGTAATTCATGTTGGCGATGCCGCCCTCGTACATGAGATCAACGATCAGTTTGAGTTCGTGCAGGCACTCGAAGTAGGCCATCTCGGGGGCGTAACCGGCCTCGGTCAGGGTCTCGAAACCGGCCTTCACCAGCTCGACGGCGCCGCCACACAGCACGGCCTGCTCACCGAACAGGTCGGTCTCGGTCTCGTCCTTGAAGGTGGTTTCGATAATGCCGGTACGGCCGCCGCCGATGGCGGAGGCGTAGGACAGGGCGATGTCCTTGGCCTTTCCGGAGGCATCCTGGGCCACGGCGATCAGGTCGGGGATACCGCCGCCACGGGTGAACTCGTTGCGCACGGTGTGACCGGGGGCCTTGGGGGCGATCATGATCACGTCCAGGTCGGCACGCGGCACGATCTGGTTGTAGTGAATGGCGAAGCCGTGGGCGAAGGCAAGGGCGGCACCCTGCTTGAGGTTGGGCTCCAGCACATCTTTATAGAGCACGCTCTGGAACTCGTCGGGGGTCAGGATCATGACCACGTCGGCGCCGTTGACGGCATCGGGGACGTTCTTGACGGTGAGGCCACCGGCCTCAGCCTTGGCGGCGGATGCGGAACCTTCACGCAGCCCCACGACCACGTCGACGCCGGAATCCTTGAGGTTCAGCGCATGGGCATGGCCCTGGGAACCGAAGCCGATAATGGCGACCTTCATGCCCTGGATGATGGAGAGATCGGCGTCTTTGTCGTAGTAGATGTTCAGGCTCATGTCACACCTTGGGTCGGGCCGTGCCCGAGTTTTGAGTTATGAATTTCGAGTTTTGAGTTCGACAGGTGTCCGCTGAGCGGACCATGTGTTGATCAGACCGTCAGTCCGCGGGCGCCGCGGGCGATGGCGGCGGGGCCGGAGCGCACCACCTCGACGATATTCATGCCGGATACCGCCTCGATGAAGGCGTCGAGTTTGGGGCCCTGGCCGGTCAGCTCCACGGTATAAGTGCTGTCGGTCACATCGATCACCCGGCCACGGTAGATCTCCACCATGCGATGGGCCTCGGCACGGTGCTCACCCTCGGCCTGGATCTTTATGAGCATCATCTCGCG
>JBMYTL010000038.1:0-25381 GCA_049604295.1 Gammaproteobacteria bacterium | reverse complement strand
GCCGTCCTTGAGCTTGAAGTACTCCACCCGACCGTCACTGAGAACGCGCACCGCGTCTTCGCCCAGTTCTTCGACCTCGACATGCACAATGCGCGCATCACCGGCCGGGCGGGCGTAGGAAACGGTGTCTTCCACCGATGCCGGCTGGAAGATGGGCACGACCACCGCCAGCAGGTAAAAGAAGATCAGGACCACGGCCGCGATGACGGCGGACCCGCCAACGGCGATTCCATGGCGTGCGAAGGCGTCGTAGAACAGCCGTCTGCGCAACAGGGACATGATCGAGGATTCCGGTACGTTTCTGGGACAGGCGAAAACCTGGGACGCGATCCCAAGCCGGGGCGGACTCTATGTACCGTTTATGACACCGGGATGACATGGCGCCCGTTAATCGCCCGGAATCCGTGTCAAAAGCCCGCCGGATCAGGCTTATTAATCTTTAGCGAAATATTTATATGGACTGTCGTCCCCACTGCGCGGCGTGCTGCATCGCGCCTTCCATCTCAAGCCCCCTGCCCGGACTGCCCGATGGCAAACCCGCGGGCGTTCCCTGCCCTCACCTCGATCCCGACCTGCGCTGCCGCCTGTTCGGCAGCCCCGAGCGTCCGCGCGTCTGTACGGATCTGAAACCCTGCCCCGAGATGTGCGGCACGCATGCCGCGCAAGCCATGAACATGCTGACCCGCCTGGAAGCGGACACCGCGGCCCCGGTTTCCCGCAATGAACGAGACCACCGGAACCCGTTGCCACGTTCGGAACCGAACCCACCCCGCCGATAAAGCCCCACGCGGATCAACCTCGGGGCAACTCGCTCCATTCACGGGTGATGACCCAGGTATCTCCCGAACGACGCAGACTCAGGTACTTGAGGACCCGGTCGGAATAGTGGTCGGCGCTGTAGTCCTGGACAAAGCGGACCTCTGCCGATCGGTCGCTCGCACGGATGACCTCGAAATCCGAAACCTCCACCCTGATCGCGCTCGGTGCACTTACGCGTTGACGCCGCTCATCACGCCACGCCGAGGCCTTGGTATGGCTATTGCCGGAAAAGTCCGACGCGTAATGGGCGAGGTAGTCACCCACCCGCTGTTCCGCCCAGGCACGCGCCCATGCCGCCACGAAGACCCCCGGTGCGACGGGCGAAACAGCCGCTCGCGCGCCTTTCGCCTTTGACTCAACCCGGGTTGTGACCGCGGACGGCGGAGGGGTCGGGGTATCAACCGGCGGCAGCACCGTTGGCGCGAGCGTCGGTGCTGGCACCGTGGCCGGTGCCCTGATCGCCAGAACTGCTTCGGAACGGGCATCGGCGTCCCCATGGGCAACCGCGACGGGAGCCGCGCTTTCGCCGAGCACCTGCCCAAGCGGTGCCGCCTCGCCCGGCTGCCCCGGCAAAGACGTGGACCCGGCGGATGAGCCCCCGGAATCGTCCCTACCGGGGTCAACCGCGGGATTGAGAGCCAACGCCGACTGATCATCCTTCGCTGTGACCGTCGCCCTCTCGGCGGTGGGCATACCTGAAACCGGGGATTGTCCCGCGGTCTGATCGAAGCGTACGACCAGGGCCGTGGCGGCGGTGGCGATGGCAAGGAGCACTGCGATTGCGGGAAGGACCGGGCGGACCACACTTCGGCCCGCGGCCGATCTGGGAACGATGATGTCAGAGCCGGACCAGAGCCCCAGACGACGCACCAGGCATTGGAGCCGATACCTCAGGCCGCGGCGACGGCAGGACAGATCGGCCACGATTCCGCGCAATCCACTCAGGTCCACCGACGAGTCGGGCACGGCCACGACCACACGCTTGCCACCGCCGGGCAGAGACGGCGAATGGGCGACCGCCCTCATGACGGAACCGGATTGTGAGTGTTGATAGGAACTGGCTTGCATAGCGTTCGCCGGGTGCATCGTTGGCACTTGATCCGTCGGCGTACCCACCATTATCCGCCCGACTGGACGGATCATCCAAACGACAACCTAAGCCAGATTGTAGACAAAAACACCTAAAAGACTGTTTTTTAATAAAAAGTGTGAAACCGCTCACACTTTGGGGATCAGTCCGCGCTGGTATCGATTTGGGAATCTTCGATCTTGGAGGGGTCGAGGATGATGGCACCCGGCTCCACTCCGCCCCCACCCCGCATACGCTCGTGGAATTGCGTGATCAGGTTGTCCGCCGGTGACCCGGGGCGAACCGGTTCCACCGAAATAATGTGTTCGGCGTTGATCACGACCTGGTCGGGCCGATGCAATTCGATGCTCCTGGGGGCCAGGGCACGGCGCGACTGACCGGTTTTCGGGTCGGTGTGCCGCG
This sequence comes from Gammaproteobacteria bacterium, assembly GCA_049604295.1. Lineage (GTDB taxonomy): Bacteria > Pseudomonadota > Gammaproteobacteria > JACKNK01 > JACKNK01 > JBMYTL01. The sequence continues at coordinate 23,070 of JBMYTL010000038.1, read as the reverse complement.
CGACGAAGTAGACGTCCTTGAGCACGGGGTAATCGGATGGGAAATTGCTCAACCGACCGAAAAGCACCTGCCCGTTGCTGAGAAACACCGCGTGGTACTGCACCGGCGTGCTCCAAGTGAACGGCATACGGAAGTTCTGCACCACGAGCAACAGGAGCAGTAATGCAATGAGGGCATGAATGATCAGGCTCAGGCTGCTCTTGTCTTTCTCAGTTTCCGCCACGTCACGTCTCCGGGGTAGTACTCAGGGTGAACCGCTCGGTCCTCGGGGGCAGTCTAGTGTAGTGCGCCAAGCTGTTTGGCACTTATAACGGCCCCATTTATTGCCGCCCGCCTTGCCTGACGAAAAATGGAACACGTTCCAATGCTCCGTCTGTTCCGGCGCACTACACTAGCGCGTATCCCCACGCCCACGGTGTTCAGATCCGGCCCACGGCTTTCAGGTCCAGGTACCGGTTGACCAGGGACACTGGAAGATTCTGAGGCGTGACGTCCACACAGGACACCCCACGGGCACGCAGGGCACGCAGCCCGCTCTCGCGACCGGCCAGGTACTCGTTGGCCGAGGCCAAGGTCAGAGCCGACTCAAAATCATCCGATGGGCCTGACGCGGCATCCTCCAACGCCTGCTCCCTCAGGCTCGCCAATACGACCAGGTGACGGCGGCGCAGCAGGTCCAGGGCGGGTAGGAGATCCGCATGATCCTCATCCCTGAGATTGGTGATCAACACCACCAGCGCGCGCTTGCGCTGGCGCACCATCAGGTCGGAGGCGGCCTTGGAATAGTCCGGGTTGCCCGGCCCCGGCTCCAGGTCGAACAAACCGTTGAGAAGGCGGTTGGTCAGCCCCCTGCCCTTGGCGGGCGCAAGCCAACGATGATTGCCGCTGAAGGTCAACACGCCCACGGAATCCCCCTGGCGCATGGCCACGTAGGAGAGCAGCAACAGGGCGTTGAGGCTGTGGTCGAAATGACTCAGTTCACCGTCCCGGGCCAACATGCGGCGCCCGCAATCGACGAGAAAAACGACCTCCTGGTCGCGCTCGTCCTGGTACTCACGGGAGATGAGCTTGCGGGTCCGCGCAGTGGCCTTCCAGTCCACCTGCTGCGGGCTGTCGCCATCGCGCCACTCACGCAGTTGGTGAAAGTCCATGCCGGCGCCACGGCGCGGACGTTTGCGCACCCCGATCTGGCTGAGCCGGTTGTCCGTGGCCAACAGGGCGTAGTGCGCGATAGCCGCGAAGTCCGGGTAGACATGCACCTCCTGGGACGATTCCAACCAGCGGTTGTGCGTCCACAGCCCAAGGGGCGAGCGGTGACGAACCTGGGTCCCCACGAAGTGTTCCCGTCCCCGCCGGGTGGGCCGGATGCCGTACTCGCATTGCACCCAGCCCCCACGCGGCACGCGCAGGTCGCGGGGCAGGCCACGCAGATCCGCCTGAACGGGGTAATGATCGAAGACCGCCACATCCAGTGGCACCGTCCCCGTGTTATGCAGCCGCAGTTGGACGGTATGCCAGACACCGACCGGCAACGACCCCGGCACCTGGCGCTCGAGCCGTAACCCCCGCTGACGGCGAACGGCGAGGGCATCGAACAGGGCAACGCCGAGATAGGCCCCGAAGAGTCCGACCCAGGCCGTCTCGAACGCCGGCCAGAACGCGGCCAAAAGGCCCAGCCCCCCCATCAGGCCGATCAACAGAAGATTGCGCCGGGTTGCACTCACCGCCGGGGCGCTTCCACCTTGTCGAGAATTCCCGCAAGCACCCGGTCGGAGTTCTGCCCCTCCAGTTCCAACTCGGGCGCCAGGGCTATGCGGTGCCGCAAGGCGGGTAACGCGGCCCTCTTGATATCGTCGGGCAACACATGATCACGCCCGTGCAGGAGAGCCGCGGCGCGGGCGGCCCGCACCAGTGAGATCCCCCCGCGGGGACCTGCCCCCACGCTGATGCCCGGCCACTGCCGGGTCTCCCGAACGATTGCCACCGCGTAATCGAGGACGGCCCCGTCGAGGGCGACCGATGCGGTGATACGTTGCAGTTTGCGCACCGTCTCCGGATCGGTGAGGGGATCGGCGTCACCGCTATCGAGGGTGTCCCCCACCCGCCCGGTGGTCACGGCATCCACCAGGCGACGCTCCTCGTCCACATCGGGATAATCGATCAGCACCTTGAGCAGGTACCTGTCGAGTTGTGCCTCGGGCAGTGGGTAGGTCCCTTCCTGTTCCAGCGGGTTCTGGGTCGCCAACACCATGAAGGGCTCGGGCACGCTCATCGAATTGCCCTCCAGGGTCACCTGGTGTTCCTGCATCACCTCCAATAGCGCCGCCTGGGTCTTGGCGGGCGCACGGTTGATCTCGTCGGCCAGCAACAGGTTGCAGAACACCGGGCCCTTGCGTACCCGGAACTGCTCCGCCTTCATGTCATACAAAACGTGGCCTGTGATGTCGGCGGGCATGAGATCAGGGGTGAACTGGATACGCCCGAAGACCCCTCCGAAAATGCCTGACAAGGTGCGCACCAGGAGCGTCTTTCCCAACCCCGGGACACCTTCGATAAGCACATGCCCCCCCGCGAACAAGGCCATCAGCACCTGGTCGATGACCTCATCCTGACCGACGACGGTTCGCGCGATGGCCGCACGCATCCGCCCGGCCAACACACCCGCTCTCGCGATGGCCGGATCAACATCAGGCCCCGCGGGCCCGCCCTGGGCATCATCGGCTGACATCGCTTGTTCATCGCTCATAGTCGCTTCCTGATCTCTTCCAGGTCCCGGACCCGGGTGGTAAAGCTGTCCACATTCAAACCGTCGGCATCCGTCATGGCCCGGGCAATCAGCCCCTCGGGCAAATCGGTGATGCGCGCCATGCGTTGGTGTCGTTCGTCGTTATCGAGCCCGCGCAATTCAGGATGCAGGCGGTCGAGGTCCCGTTGCAGACGACGCCGCACGGCATCGAGCAACAGCCCACCGCGGCCCTGTTTCCAAAGGTAGTGACCGCTGGCCCGGACGTGTTCGAGGACACGACGGCGGCGCAGGTCGCTGGGTTCCAGAACAGGGCCGAACCGGCGCATGCGGGCGGCCACGAACAGCACCAGCCAGAGCACCAGGCAAAGCACGGCATACGGCGCCTGCCCGATCACCCATGCGGGCAGGGAGGGCACGTGCACCCCGCGCACGATGAGCACATGGCGCGGCGCCCCATGCAGCTTGACGATGCGCCAAAGCAGCTCGGCCCGATCCCCCTCGCCGATATCCGGGTGCTGGAATATGCGGCTCTCGGTGAAGAAGGTCACCCGCCCCGCCCCGTGAGGAAAACTGATCAACACCTGTCGCCCCTGGATGCGCAAACCGTAATCGATGTCCGCACGCTCGCTTTCGAGGGAGTAGCGTGGGTCAAGGTCGAGGATCCAGTCGGAGACTTCAGCCGCACCCGCTCGCCCCCCCTGGGAATCATCCGCTTCCGACCCGGGCGCCTTGAGCGGGGTGGTATGCGGACGGACATCCAGCCGCTCACTCAGATGCCCCCCTTTCAGTTCACCCGGAAGCTCGCCCTGCAACAGGGCGAGGGCCCCCATGTCCGGTGAACCGAATCCCAGCAACAGGTGGCCGCCCCGCTCGGCCCAATCCAGCCAGCGCTCCTGGGCGCCCCGATCAAGATCCACGCGACTGCCCGGATGGAAGAGCACACCGCCGCGCGGATCGGGCAGGGCCGCGGTATGGGTGGACGGAGAGGCCACCTCGGGCACGCCCATGCGTTCGAGAAACTCGTGCGCCGCCAGGAATAGGTTCACCCGCGCCTCGCCTCTCGGGGCGTGCTGCTTTTCGTAGGGCTCAGCGACCACGTATTGCGCGAGCCACAAGACCGCCACCCCGGTGGCGGCCAGCGCCACGAGCCCGATCACGAGCTGGCGCGTCCGACTCATCGCTGATCACCCGACGTGTCCGACGCAAACTCGGACCGCCAGCGTGTGCACAAAGCCCGCACCCGGCCGTCAGTCGGCATCCGGTGGGCATAGGCCAGGCCCTGCCAGGCTGCCGTGACCTGCTCGAGAACCTCGAACCGACGTCCATCGAGGGATTGCCGACACAGGCGCAAAACGTCTCCCTCGGTTGCACCGACCCCCAGACGCAAGGGATGGGTGCGCAGAATCCGCGACAGGGTTCCGCGGTACAACAGGGCCAGGGCGGCACGCTGCTCGCCCCGGTTCCAGAGTGCCAAGACCGCCGTCGCCAGATCATCGGGCAGGCTCTCGGGCCGCACATCCAGGCCGAACACGGCGTCGGGCACCGGCTCGCGTTCACCCCCGGCGGAGGCATCCCTGGCAAACCAGCGACGCAGTGCCGACACCCGCACCAGCATCCAAACCACGATGACGGCCACGCCCAGCCACAGCATCGCCTCGGCAACCCGCGGCAGGGCTTCGAGAACATCCGTCAAGCCATCGAGGTTCAGATCAAGCGGATCGCGCTCCGGCTCGTCCCGCTCCTCGGAGTCGAAATCGAAGCGGTAGCGCAGCGCGGACTCGGTGTAGCCAAAGCGTTTGTCCGCGAGGATTTCATTGATGGTCCGCTGGTACGCATTGAGACCGTTCTCATCACCTTCGATGATCCCCGCGCCATCGTCGACCGCATCGCCAGTCCTGGCGCTGGCCCGCGGCGGGCTTGGCGTTGCCACCGCCAGCAGCCCCCCCTCCAAGCGCGTTCCCTCTTCGACGGAAACCGGGGGTGAAAGCACGTACGGACCATCGGCGCGCGCCTCGTCGCCGGGCAACACGGTCATGAACGTCACGAGACAGGCGAACAGCAATGCGGGCAGGGCCGTCGCGCCACCGACAGCCTGTTCCAGATCGAAACGCCGCTGCATCCGCCGCAGGGCGATTTCCAGGTCCCAGCCCTCCAGTTGCACCCGGCGGTTGAGGTACAGGGCAAACCCGGCCGCCGCGTAGAACGATTCCATGACGATAAGGGCCAGGGCATAGATCACCGTGCTCAGCGCCATTATCCAGGGCGCGCTGTCCTCCTCGACCACGGCCGAGGCAAATGCCGGTTGGAATTGCTCGGGCACCATGACGAACACCAGGAACAGCAGCCCCAGGGAAACCGCGGTCTCCAGGTGCAACCAGAGCAGTTGCAGCCCGGCGGGAAGACCACCCGCGCCCTGATTGAGAACAGCGATACGTTTGCGTCTCGGGCTGCCGCGCAAACTCTCCAGCTGAACGACCGGCAAAACAAACGCTCGGGCCAACTGCAGGCGGCGCAGGGTCAGGTCCATGAACAGTCCGTTACCCCACAGCAGTGACGGCAGTCGCAACAGGGTTTGTCGCCAACCGGAGACCTCACCAAACACCGCCCGGCTGAGCACATGCAGGACCACCCGGTCATAGACCGGCTTCAACCACCAGAGCATCACGCCCGGCACCCAGCTCCACCACTCCATGGGTGCGATCAGCAGACACAGGACAAGCAGCGCGAACACCACCAGCCCCACAGGGATCATCACGGCCAGCGCATGGGCCTGAACCAGATTCAGCCCCAGGTCCACCGCCTCCCAACCCTTACGCGGGCGGATGTTGATGGACAGACGCTCAAGGTCCATTGCGTCCTCCCCGGCCCACGCGCAGAAAGTACCAGGCCGTCAACATCCAGAGGCCGATTCCGACGATGTACTTGAGGTGCACGGGTACCCATTGACGCGGCGACCAGAAGGCCTCGATGACCGCCGCCATGATGAACAGCAGGCAGGCGCCGTACACCAACGGCAGAATCCGATGCGCCGACACCCGCAGGGCCTCCATGCGGCGCAACCGTCCCGGCATGAGCAAAGCGAACCCGAGTTTCATGCCGGCGGCACCCGATAGCACGATGGCGGTCAGCTCGAACGCGGAATGACCGGCCACGAAGCCCCAGAAGGTTTCGATAAACCCAAGCTGGGTCAGATGCCCGGCCGCGGCCCCGATGACCAGGCCGTTGTAGAACAGGGTGAACACCGTGCCGATACCGAACAGCACCCCGGACGCAAAGGTACGAAAACCGATCCCCGCGTTGTTGTACACATAGAACCCGAACATCACGAAACCCTGCGCTGAATCCCGCGCCTCGCGCTCGCGCGCCGGGTCATATTGGTGTTCCAGCTCGGCGATATTGGCGGCGGTCATGACCCGGTGGACGAATTCCGGCTCGAACTGCAACACCGCGATCATGCACAACAGGGTGCCCCAGAACACCAGGCCGGAGAGCGCGACCAGGCGCCATTCGGCCCGCACCGTGCGGGGGAGGTCCCGCGCAATGAAATGCACCACCCTCATGGGTGACCAGCCGCGTTCCGCATACAAACGGTCGTGTCCATCCTGGGCAAGCTGCGCCAAGCGGTCTACCAGACGCGGGCTGTAGGTCCGCGAACGGGCCAGCGCCAGGTGGTGGCAGACACGGCGATACAGCGCGGGAACCTCGCCCGGGTCCACGGTCACGCCGCCCTCGTTGGAGCGACCGCGTGCATCAGCGCTTGCGTCAAGCCAGGCCTGCAGCGCCTTCCAATCGCCCTCATAGCGTCGGATGAATTGCTCCTGCTTCATGTCTGTCGCCCGGTAAGCCAGTTCGCCATGTCGCGAATCCGGTCGGGTTGCGGCCGCCCGCTCGCGTCCATCAATACCGGAACCAGGGCAGCCAGTTCAGCCGCGCGGGCCTCGCTGAGCAGGGGTCTGCGCTCCGCGAACTCCACCAGGGCACGCACCTCATCCGGGGTCAGCGCCACCGGAGGGGGCAAACTGCCTCCTGCCGCCTTGAATGCCGGTCGTGGCGCATCACCCCGCGCATGTACCACCAGGGTCCCGGCCGCCAGATCACCGAGACGCTGGAAACGCGGATTGCTCAGCGCGGTCAGCAGGCCGATGCCATAGAACAGGGGCAATGCATCGGCGGTTCGCAGCAGGTTGCGGATCAAGGCGCTGCCCAGGTCCAGGGGCGCGCCATCCGTGCGCACGACCTTCAATCCCATGGCGCGCTTTCCGGGTGTCGCGGCGTGACGGCGTAACTCGAAGAACACCGGGTAAAACCACTCCGCCGCGAAAATGAGCAGCAGAAACAGGCCCGCACCCAGTTCGCCCAGGGTGAATAGCAGCGGCGCGGCCAGCGCGTAGAACACGCCGCGGATCAGTGCGTCCAGCACCCAGGCGAGTGCACGCGGAGCGGGCCCGGCCGGATGCAGATGAAGCTCGATCCCCTCGGGCGTTTCTATGCGCAGGATCGAATCAAGCACGCGCGCCGGTTTCCATGGTTCTCGCCAATGCCATTGTGAGGGTGTTGGGTGCGTTGGTTTTCGTCGACCGCCAGCCGTCCGCTGGGGGCGGGAGTCGATGCATGGCGCCACCCGAGGCGCCAGGGCCGCTTGCCGCGGGACCCGACATTGGGCAGGCGGGCGCCCTGGGTTCTGACCGCTTCACGGCTGACCTTGGGCTAACCGGGCCACCGCGCAAGGGAACTCACGAGGGTTTGACATTGCCACAGGCCCCGACAACGAAAAACCCCGGTGCACTGAGTGCACCGGGGTTTTCCGGGCGGATACCTGGAAGCGAAACCCGCCCCATAAGGGCCACCCCATAAGGGCCACCCCGCAAAGGTGACGGCCTGTCAGCCCGCCTGACCGGCCTGCTGTTCCGCAACCTGGCGGTGAACCTCGGCCATATCCAGTTCCTTCGCCTTGCCGATGATCTGCTCAAAGGCGGAGCCCGGCAGCGCACCGGCCTGGGAAAAGATGATGACTTTCTCACGCATGATCATGAGGGTCGGGATGGAGCGGATCTGGAAGTAGCCGGCCATTTCCTGTTCTTCCTCGGTATTGACCTTGGCGAATACGATGCCGTCGTACTCAGCCTTGTCTGAGATCTCCTCGTAGACGGGACCGAAGGACTGACAGGGGCCACACCAGGGGGCCCAGAAATCGATGATGACGAACTCGTTGTCTGTAACGGTTTGTTCGAAGGTGTCTTTGGTCAGTGCGACCGTTGCCATGGCATTTTTCCTCAGCGAAATCGTGAAATGGGAGCGGACGGCGTTGCGGAGGAAACTGACCCGGAAGCCATGGAGACCAAGCCGCGGGCCGTAGCCGGACCCTGCGGTTAATGGCTTGGATTATACACATCCGTCCGTGGCCCCCGCCGCGTCCGGGGGCAGGGAATTCACCGAGCGCAAGGAAAGACGAAAACCTTCTCCGCATCGACCACGATGTCGGCATCCGCGCCCCGTTGCGCACGGCAGATACCCGGCACCCAGGCCCGCAGACGCAAGGGAGATGAGGCCGAGTCAGGCAACATTTCGAGGCGGACATCGGTGGCCTGACCCAACAGGTGGTAATCGGTCACCCGCGCCCGCGGACCGGTATTCTCCCCGTGCGTCGCCGGACTCAACTGAAGGGCCGCGGGCCGGAACATCACGTCCACGGCCCTGCCTTCAGGTATGCCCGGCGCCTCGAACACCCCGAGGGGGGTGCGCACCGTAGCGTTCTCCACCACGCCCGGGAGTTTATTGAGGGTTCCGAAAAGGCCGGCCACGAAGGCATCGGCGGGGTTCCAGTAGATGTCTCCGGGGGTACCGGACTGCACGATCACGCCATCATTCATCACCAGTATGTGGTCCGAAAGAATCATGGCCTCCTCCGGGTCATGGGTGACCATCAGGGCCGCGACACCCTCTTCGCGCAGGATTTCCAGGGTGTCATCGCGAACACGCGCACGCAACGTGACGTCAAGGCCGGAAAACGGTTCATCCATGAGCAGGACCCGGGGCTGCGCCGCCAGGGCCCGCAGCAGGGCAACCCGCTGCTGCTGCCCCCCGGAGAGCACGTGGGGGAAACGCTCGGCGGTGTTGCCGAGACCATTTTTCTCCAGGGCACGCACAGCCCACGCACGGCGTTCCCTGCGCCCGCGACGCACCCCGAACAAGATGTTGTCCATGACGCTGAGATGGGGAAACAGGGCGTAGTCCTGGAACACCATGCCGACGCCGCGGCGCTCCGGTGGGGCGCTGTTGCCCGGGGTCGCCAGCACCTGGCCATCGATGCGCACCTCCCCGGCCTGCAGGGTCTCCAGGCCGGCGGCGATCCGCAGCAGGGTGGACTTGCCGCAGCCCGATGGCCCCAGAAGGCTCGTGACCTGGCCGGCTTCGACATCGAGGGTGACACCGTGCAGCACCTCAAGGTCGCCGAATGCGTGGCGGATTCCGCTCATGCTCAGCAGGCTCATGCCGCCTGCCCCCCGCCTGCTGGAATACCGGTCAGATGAAGTAATTGATCAACCATTTCCCAGATCCTGACTCTTGCCGATGGCACGACTCAACAGGACCACGGGCAGCACGCCCACGGCGACGATGGACAGGGCCGCGAAGGCCGATTCCTCCAACAGTTCATCGGAAGCATATTGATGTACATAGGTGGCCAGGGTGTCGTAATTGAACGGGCGCAGCAGCACCGTCATGGGCAGTTCCTTCATGCAATCCACAAACACCAGAAGCACCGCGGTCAGGATACTCCCGCGCATGAGCGGAAAGTGGATACGGCCAAGCACCTGCCCGGGGCTCAGCCCCAGGGTCCGCGCCGCGCCATCCATGTTGGGCTTGATACGGCCCAAACCGGCTTCCATGGTGCCCATGGACAGGGCCAGGAAGCGCACCACGTAACCGTAGGTCACGGCCACGATGGTGCCACTGAGCAGCAACCCGGTTGAAATCTGAAATGTGCGGTACATGAAACCATCCACCGCGTTGTCGATGCTGGCGAGCGGGATCATCACACCCACCGCCAGCACCGCACCCGGGACCGCGTATCCGATGCTCGCCACCCGCGTCGATGCCTTGAGCAGTGGCGACTGGCTGAGACGCACCCCGTAGGCGAGGAACAAGCCGATCACCACGGCCACGCCCGCCCCCATGAAGGAGAGGGTCAGGCTGTTGGCCACGATGTTCATGTAGCCGTGGTCCAGGGTCGCCTGGTAGTGATCCAGGGCGTAACCGCCCAGGACCACAGCGGGAAACACGAAGCCGAGGCCAACCGGCAGCACGCAGGCGAGCAGGGCCAACCAGCCACGCGCGCCGGTGAGGGTATAGGCACTGTCAGTGCGACGGCGCGTGGTGAGACTGTGGAAACGCTGGTTGCGCCGGGCCCAGCGTTCCAGGGTCAACAGGACCAACACGAAGAACAACAACACCAGCGCCAGCTGGGCGGCACCGCGCACGCTGCTCATGTTGAGCCAGACGTCGTAGATACCTGCGGTGAACGTCTGTACGGCGAAGAAATCCACGGTACCGAAATCATTAAGCGTCTCCATGAGCACCAGCGCCAAACCCACCACGATGGCGGGACGCGCCATGGGCAGGGCGACCCGACGGAAGCTCTGCCAGGGGTTCAGGCCGAGACTGCGGCTGGCATCCATGAGACACACGGACTGCTCCTGGAATGCCGCCCGCGCCAACAGGTAGACGTAGGGATAGAGCACCAGAATCATCATGGCGATTGCCCCACCCAGGGAGCGGATCTCCGGAAACCAGTACTGGCGCGGATTGGACCAGCCGAAGAGGTCGCGCAGCAGGCTCTGCAGCGGGCCCGCGTACTCGAGGAAATCGGTATACACATAAGCGAGCACGTAGGCGGGTACGGCCAGGGGCAGAAGCAGTGCCCACTCCATGATCTTCCGTCCCGGGAACCGACACTGGGCCACAAGCCACGCGGTACCGGTACCGATGATGAACGTACCCAGCCCGACCCCGACCATCAGCCCGAGGGTGGTCAGGATATATCCGGTGAGCACTGTCTCGAACAGATGCGACCAGACGCCCTCGGCCCCCGACGCGTCGGGCACCACGGCCAGATAGACCACGGCAACCAGGGGAGCGGAAACGGCAAAGGCGGCCAGCAGGCCGCCCAGGGTCCAGAAGTCCGCGAGGGCACGACGCAGGCCGTGACCACGGGGTAAGGTCATGTCGATCATCCGCTGTTTGATGTAATGAGAGCACCGCTGGCGGGGCGTCCCGGGGCCGATTCGGGATCAACCCGGTGACCGACACCTACGGCGGCCCGGCGCATGCCGGACCGCCGCCGTGCGGTGGGCGTCCAAGCCCTCAGGGTTCTACCGTTCCATCCTGGTCCGGTACACCCACCGTCCGCATCCACGAGCGTGCGATCAGTTGTTGAAACCTACGCGATCCACCAGTTTGGTGGCGTCGGGACGGTACTTTGCCACCTCGGCAAGATTCGTATCGTCGGCCTTGAAGGTACCCCAGGAAGCGACCAGATCGCTGGGCGCGACGCCGGGTTTGACGGGGTATTCGAAGTTCTGGTCAGCATAGAGCCTCTGGGCGAAGTCTTCACTCAGGAACTCAATCAACTGGATCGCGTTGGCCCGGTTCTTCGCGTGTTTGGTGACGGCGGCTCCGGAAATGTTCATGTGGGTCCCGCTGCCATCAAGGTCGGGGAAGACCACGCGCACCGAATCCGCCCATGCCTTCTGCTCGGGGTCTTTCTCATTGGTCGCCATCTTGCCCATGTAATAGGTGTTGGCCACCGCCACATCGCAGATCCCTTCGTAGACCGCCTTCACCTGGGCCCGGTCGTTACCTTGCGGGCGTCGTGCCAGATTATCCTTCACACCCTCCAGCCATTGAGTGGCCCCCGCCTCACCGTGGTGGGCGATCATCGCGGCGATGAGGGAAACGTTGTACACATGCTTGCCCGAACGCATGCATACCCGCCCCTTGGCGGCAGGCTCCGCCAGAGACTCATAGGTCGTGAATTCATCCGCGCCCACACGTTCCCTGCTGACCAGGAAGACACGCCCCCGGGTGGTCAGGCCGAACCAGAGACCATCGGGGTGCCGGTACTGGGCGGGCACATTGGCGTTCAACACTGGAGAGTCGACGCTTTGCAGCACATCGGCACGGACCATGTCGTTGAGGCGCCCGATATCGACGGTGAGTACGGCATCGGCCGCGGTGTTGCGTCCCTCGGCACGGATCCGCTCGAGCATTCCCTTCTTGGCGAACACCACGTTCACCTTGATCCCCGTCTTTTCGGTAAAGGCATCCAACATCGGCTGAATCAGGAAAGGCTGGCGATAGGAATAAAGGTTCACCTCGCCGTCGGCCTGGGCAGCCGAAGGCAGGAGTGCGGGAATCGCGAAGGCAATGAGGAAAAGCGAGAGCACGCCGCGGCGCATTTTGAGTCTCCTGGGCAACATGGCCCTCTGGGTCGGGCTTTGTATGAACAAAGCCGGACAAGCAGATAGTTCGGGTCCCGGGTCATGGCCCGATGTGGGCACCGGTGCGTCATCCGACGCTCCCGGGCCACACCGGGCTGGCTTGACCGGTGATCCTGGACAAGGACTCTATTCGAGAACGTTTCGTATTTCAATAACCATTCGCATTTGATACCCCGCTTTACTCGAGAGGCGTTGTCCACCGACATCCCTCGCCAGGCGCTCGTCGGCACAGCCGTGGGGCAGCAGGATTCCGCCACCCAAGTCACCGGAAATCCCCTTCCGGTCGGGGAAACCACCCATCCCATGACTTGTTCCCGCCACCACTCTGGCACCGTCGTGGTGTACTTAGAAAAAATCAGAGGACACAACCAAGGGGTTTACCCATATAATCCATATTTATGGACCCGGGAATCACATGCCACGCAACGGCAAACGGGTCGCGTTCATCAATAGCAAGAGCGAGCAGATCGCGAGAGTCTGCAATGAGAATACTGATAATTGAGGGAGACGAAGGGCAGCCGTCACTGCACGGCCTCTTCACACGACATGGTCACGACTCGGTTCGCTCCCCTCCCGGAGCCGATCTGGTTCGTCTCTGCGAAAAGGCACCGCCGGACATAATGATCTGGCGACTGGAGACCGAGCTGAACGACATCGAGTGGGCGCGCCTCAACAGCGTGATCGGGCGTGAGCACCGTCCCCACGGAATCGTTGTAATCGGTTCACCGGGCACGCCGTCCCAGGCGGCCCGCTGCTTGAACCACGGCGCGGACGATTTCGTGCGTTCGCCATGGGACGAGGAGGAACTGATGGCCCGGGTCATGGCGGTTCTGCGCCGCATGACCCCACAGGCCCACGATCCGGTCATCGACCTCGACCACCTGACCATCGACCTGCGCAGCAAACAGGTGAGTATCGAAGGTCGGGTCGTACGCCTGGCTCCGAAGGCCTACGCCCTGCTCCACCTGCTGGCCTGCGACCCGGGCCGGGTGTTCAGCGCACACGAAATCATTGCCCATGTCTGGCCAAACCGCCGCAGCGCGGATCAGAACGACGTCAAACAGTGCATCCATACCCTGCGCCAGCGGCTTGAGGTGGACCCCGCCAACCCGCGCCTGATCTGCAACTCCCCCGGCTTCGGTTACTACCTGGATCTCGGCTGGGTGCGTGAGAACGACGAGGAGGCGGATGCATCCTGAGCCCGGGGGGCGTCGCACAATCCGACCGGCCATCGCACCGCGCTGGTGCTTTAACCTGGTTTAATTCACAATGAAGTCCTTTAGGAGGAGAGGAAAACAATAACGAACGAATAGTCCGCGCGGAGCACCAGCGACTCCGACATCGTCGGCGCCAGGGCTCCGGCCTGAACGCCCAGCCGCCACATTCCGACAGCACGGTCATTCGACCCCTGTCCCACGCGGCGACATATCACCAAGCGCAAACCACTAAATCCATGGCTCGGCCCGGTCCACGAACCGGGTTCACGGAAGCATACGGAGACCATGCCAGTCCTCGCGGACCCGCGGCTGGAACGCCCTTGAAGCCGGGCCACGCAACGCGCGTGGGTCGGCTTTTTCATGTCCGACTCCCACGCCCCGTGGCACGGACCACGCGCCTGCCCGGGCCGACCCAGCCGAACTGGTGTAGCGGCATGGCGGCACATTAAGCTTGTCGCCCATGAACGTTCACAGATACCTGCCGCGAAGCCTCTCCATCCGCCTCAGCCTGATCGGCCTCAGCCTATGTCTGGTCGCTTACACGCACGCCGCGAACAGCAACCAGGGCGGGCAATCCCCCGCGCCCTCGTCCGAAGACGTGTACTTCGAACTGCCCCCCGATCCACGCACCATCATCGACACCATCAAGGATGAGCAGGCCGATCACGCTGCTCTTTGTGCCCTGGGCACGGGTCCGATCACCGACAGGATCGTCGCGACCTCCGATCGCCTGTTCCAGAAAGGCGTTATCAGAACTCATCCGTGGGTCGCCGGGATGAAGGTCTCACCCTACTTCGATGCGTACTGCGCTGAACTCAAAGCAGAAAACCGGTAGGGACGACTGAACGCTCCGCGGGAGACTCACCCGCTGTAAACGGATTCAAGTCCGGGCGCGCACATCCAACAGGTCGCGCAATCGGTCCCCCAACACATTGACTGCCAGAACCACGGCGGCAAGTCCACCGATAGGGCCCACGATCATGTGCGGCGCCACCAGCATGTAGGCTGCGCCGTCACGGATCAGGGTGCCCCAGGACGGCTCGGGCGGCTGCACCCCCAGGCCCAGAAACGAAAGCCCGGCCTCCGCCACCATGACGGCCGCGATCCCGAAGGTGGCCTCAACGATCAGCGGTGCCCACATCAGCGGAATCAGGTGACGTCGGACAATGCCCAGGTGCGAGGTTCCCAGGGCGCGGGCCGAAAGCACATGATCGCGATGTTTGAGGCTCAGTACCTGGGCGCGCGCCAGACGGGCAAAGCCAACCCAGCCCATGACGCTCAGTGCAATCACGACATTGCCGATACCGGGCCCGAGCACGGCCGCCATGGCGATAGCAAGAAGAATCCCCGGGAAGGCCAGGAACACGTCAAAGACGTGCACCAACAGGCGGTCAAGTAGGCCACCAAAATAGCCGGACACCGTGCCGAGAACGGTGCCCACCAGCGCCGACAGGGCCACCACCGAGACCGACACCAGGAACGAGGTGCGTGCCCCGACCAGCATGCGATCACCGATGGCACGGCCCAGGTCATCAAACCCCAACCAACCTTGTCGATCCGGAGGCGCGAGGATGCGCTCCAGGTCAATGGCATTAGGTTCCAACGGCAACCAGGGGCCCAGCAGGGCGACAAGCGCCCACGCCACCACGGTGACCCACGCCAGCCGGAGGGCCATCACCTGCCGCCCTGCCGGATACGCGGGTCGACCAGTGCGTAGACCAGGTCCGTCAAGACGTTGACGGTTACGTAGATCAGAGCAATCACCAGCACGCAGGCCTGCACCACCGGGTAATCACGCCCCTGTATGGCCTCGATCAGCAACTGGCCCAGACCGGGCCACGCGAACACGGCCTCGGTGATGACCGCACCGCCCAGCAACGTGCCCAGTTGAAGGCCCAACAACGTCACCACCGGCAGCAGTGCGTTGCGCAAGCCGTGCGCCACAACCACGCGCGCCGGGGTAAGCCCCTTGGCGTGCGCCGTGCGGATGAAATCCTCACCCAGAACCTCGAGCAGGGTGCCGCGCACCATGCGCGACAACACCGCCGCCATGGCCGTACCCAGAGTGAGCGCCGGAAGCACCATTGCCCCGGCGCCCTCATTTCCACTGACGGGAAACCAGCCAAGCCACAGCGAGAAGACCAGGATCAGGATCGGCCCCAGGGCGAAGTTCGGCACGGAAACACCCAGCATGGCAAACCCCATGGCACCGCGGTCCCAGGCCGTCCCCTGGCGAACCGCGGCAATCACCCCCAGGGGCAGTGCGATCAGCAGGGCTACCAGCAATGCCGCCGCGGCCAGCAGGGCCGACGCGGGAAGTCGCTCCACCAATAGGTTGGCGACGGGCCTGTGACTGAGCAGCGACGTTCCGAGATCGCCCGTCAACACCCCCCGGAGGTAGGCCGTCACCTGTACCCAGAGTGGTCGGTCCAGGCCCAGGGATTCGCGCAGGGCCGCGCGGTCGGCGGCGCGCGCGCTCTCACCCAGCATGGCGTCCACCGGATCCCCCGGGATCAGGTGTATCAGGGTGGCGACCAGCACCACCACGCCCAGCACCACCACCGCGGCGCTGAACACGCGGGAAATCAAAAAACTCAACATGGCGCCGCTAGTCTGTCCGACTTGAACCCGCCGCGGTAGAACAGGACGAAATTCGCCAGCGCCACAGGGTTTTGCCGGACCGGGGTTTGGGGTGTCGTGAATAACCGTCCGCCCGGCCGTTGCGCCGGGCCCGCACAATGACCACCATCGCGCCATGCAGACGCAACTCGCCCCCTTCATCAAAGACACCCCCCGGGGCCGGTTGGCCGACAGCATCCTGCGCGCCTGCGTCCATTGCGGGTTTTGCACGGCGACCTGTCCCACCTACCAGCTGCTCGGCGACGAACTGGATGGTCCGCGTGGGCGCATCTACCAGATCAAGCAGGTCCTGGAGGGGTTGCCGGCGAGCCCGACCGTGCAGACCCACCTCGACCGCTGTCTCACCTGCCGTTCCTGTGAGAGTACCTGCCCGTCCGGCGTGCGCTACGGGCGCCTGTTGGACATCGGCCGCGAGGTGGTGGAGGAACAGGTGGACCGGCCATGGCCCGAACGCATCAAACGCGCGCTGCTGCTCGCCGTACTGCCTTACCCGTCACGCTTCGGGCCGTTGCTGCGCCTTGGCCAGGCACTACGTCCCCTGCTGCCGCACTCTGTCCGAGCGAAGGTCCCCACGGCACGCCCCCCCGGCCCCCGTCCGCGCACCCGGCATGCACGCACGGTGATTGCCCTCGCCGGTTGCGCGCAAGCCAGCGCCGCCCCGCTGACCAACGCGGCCAGTGCGCGCGTGCTCGACCGCCTGGGGATAACATTGATGGAAGCACCCGGCGCCGGGTGCTGCGGCGCGGCCAATCACCATATGAGCGACTCCGAGCGCGCACGGGAGATGGCGCGCTCCAATATCGATGCCTGGTGGCCCCTGGTACAAGACGGTGCTGAAGCAGTGCTCATGACCGCCAGTGGTTGCGGCCAGATGGTCAAGGATTATGGCGACCTGCTGGCCGATGACCCCGCCTACGCGGAACGGGCGGCACGCATCGCCGACCTGACGCGGGACCTGGGCGAGGTACTGGGCGATGAAGACCTCACTCCTTTCGCCCGATGCGGCAGCGGTCGCCGGGTCGCCTTCCATGCGCCGTGTACCTTGCAACATGGGCAGAAACTGCCCGGGCTGGTCGAGTCTGTGCTGGGCCGATGCGGTTTCGAGCTGACACCGGTCGCCGACGCCCATCTGTGTTGCGGTTCGGCCGGCACCTACTCGCTGCTGCAGACGCAGCTGTCCAATCGCCTGCGCGCGAACAAGGTCGAAACCCTGGCCGCGGGCGCACCGGACATGATTGCCACCGCGAATATCGGCTGTCAGCTTCACCTGGACGGCGGGAGCGATATCCCCGTTGTGCACTGGATCGAGCTGCTGGACCCCGGTGATAACCCTTAGATGAAAACGGGTTTACTGCTAAACTACGGCGTCAGTCGTGATGACCGTCATACAGAGAGCCCGCTAAAAAGGGGATCCGGACTTTCGAAAGCGTGAACGCCGTCACAAGAATAACGAAACAAACGGGGTATAAGACGCCCGCCGGTGGTGGAACCGCTGGCTGATACAACCCCGACTCCTCGGAGAAAAAAGGTCATTCAGGATGAATAAACACCTCATGGAATGCGGGGCCGACACGCTCATGCCCTCACACCCAACCCAACGCTGCCCCACTCAAACGGTCCTTGTGGGCGTCCTATGGCTATTGGCCCTATGGGTCGGGCTCACGCCTGCCCAGGCCGGTGTCATACGCCACGACACCAGCGACACGCTGTACCGGGATCTCGCGGCGGACAACCTTTACTCGGGTGTGGGCGACATGCTCATCGGCATCACCGGGGTCGGGACCTCCCGCTGCTCAGGCACGCTCATCTCCTCACGCTGGGTGCTGACCGCCGCCCACTGCATCGACCACGTCGACACCTACAACATCAACTTCGCCGTCGGGGGCTCGACCTACGCAGCCACCCAGTGGGTCTACCACAACGACTTCAACGCAGCTTCCCTGCTCGCCGGTTCCGACATCGGACTGGTCGAACTCAACGCCGATGTCAGCGGCGCGACCGTCAGCACCTTGTACACCGGAAGCGACGAACTGGGCGAAATCAGCACCTCTGTCGGCTTCGGTCGCACGGGAACCGGCCTGACGGGAGACACCTCGGGTTCGGGGACCAAGCGGGCCGGCAACAACGTCATCGACCTGATCTACAACAGCGACATCCTGCTCTCGGATTTCGACAACCCCAATGACGCGGGTGACAGCACCTGGGGTTCCTCCACCGCCCTCACCTACGAATACCTCATCGCACCGGGTGACAGCGGCGGCGGCCAGTTCATCAACATTGCCGGGACCGAGTACCTGGCCGGTGTGCACTCGTTCATCGGCAGTTTCGATGGTGACACCAATGCCGATTATGGCGATTACCAGGGCTCCACCAGGGTCTCCTCCTACCTGGGCTGGATCGAGGACATCACCGGCCTGAGCTTTGGCTCCACGCTGGTACCCTCGCCCGCCCCCTTGACCCTGATGATCCCCGCCCTGCTCGCACTGCGTCTGAACCGAATCCGCCTGGCCTGAGACACGCACCCCGCGAACGGGTCAACACGCGCTCCCGCCCCGTCGTCGCCCCGTCGTCAATGGCATCGGGCAGGGCGCTGTGTTCTGCTTGCCTGCCCTGACCTTCACTCTGATTTTCGGGCATCTACGCTATGCGGATCACAGCCCTGTTTCACCAGAAAGGCGGCACGGGCAAGACCACCCTGGCCATCGCCTCCGCGCTGGTACTCGCGCCCCGCGAACGCGTTCTGCTTCTGGATCTCGACCCGCAGGGAACAGCCACCACCTGGGGCGACAGGTTCGCCGACCGTCACGGCATCGTGGTCCGCGGCCACGGCCCCGCCGAACTTCAACAGGCCCTGCGCCGGTTCGAAGCACGTTTCGACCACTGCATCCTGGACTGCCCACCCAACCTGGGGGAAGGGACCCTGCAAACCCTGGCCGCCGCGGACCAACTCATCATTCCGGTCCGCCCCGCCCTTCCGGACATCTGGGCCCTGGAGCGAGTTGCCGCACTCATCGAGGACATCCGTCCGGGACTCCCCGCCACCGTGGTGTTCAACCAGCATCAGGGACAGGAGCTGTCGGACCTGATGGCAGTCGTGGAGGAGCAGGGCCTCAAGCCCTACCCCGATCCCATCGCGCTGCACCCCGCCTGGAGCGGAGTATTCACGGGCACCCCCCCTCCGGCGTTTCTGACCGGGCCATTGCGGGCTGTGCTCGCATCGCCGGGTGCACCCTGATGGCCCGTTTTTTCGCCAACATCCCGACCAATCTGATCATCGGGTTTCTGGGCGTGGGCAAGACCACGGCCATCCGCCACCTGCTTGAACAGGTCCCAGAGGGCGAACGCTGGGGTGTGCTGGTCAACGAATTCGGTGAGGTCGGCGTGGATGGCGCGCTGCTGGATGACGACCGCACCGCCGTCGAGGAAGTGTTCGGCGGCTGCCTGTGTTGCGTGACCGCCAATGGGCTGCAGGTGGGGCTCAACCGACTCATCCGCCAATACGCCCCGCGGCGCATACTCATCGAACCCACCGGTCTGGGCCATCCGGCCCAGATCATCGAAAGGCTTACGACCGCCCCCTTCGACACCGTCCTTGATCTGCGCGCGACCATCGGCCTAGTCGACGCACGCCACTTGCGCGAACCCCGTTACCGCGATCACAGCCTGTTCCAGGACCAGTTGTTCCTGGCCGACGTCCTGGTCGCCAACAAATCCGACCTATACGGGCCGGAGGACGATCAGGCCTTCGAGGATCTCCTGTTCAGCATGACGCCCCCCAAGATCCGCACCGCCCGGGTCAGTCACGGCCGGATCCGCCCGGCGTGGCTTGATCTGCACCGTAACGCCGGGCGTGAGGCCCTGTTCCCCGAGGCTCATGCCTGGCTGCGGCAAAACCCCACGCAGGTGGACACGGCGGAACAGTGCGTGACGCCAAGCCATCGCGCCGACCCGTGGCTGCGCCTGGAAAGCGACGCGGTGGACGGATACCACGGCTGCGGCTGGGTGATTGATGGAGGACGGAGGTTCGACACGGCCGCGTTGGATCAGCTCCTGAACCGGCTCGCCCTGGCCCGCGCCAAGGGAGTTGTGCATGGCTACGACGGCTGGGTGAGTTTCAACAAGGCCGGCGATGACAGCGAGTGGCGGGCCGCACCCGGGGCGGAGCGCAGCCGGATCGAACTGCTCGACCACGAGCCCCGCGATTGGGAAGCCCTCGACACCGAACTACGGCGCCTGAGCACGACGACCACGGCCCCCGGCGGTCACTGACCTCTGAACAGGCGCTCCACCTTGAGATCAGGCAACTGGAACTCGGGGGCCTGGAGGTCTTTGAGGGCCTCGATGCGCAGGGCCCGCTCCGGGTGGTAGTCCACGTAGCGATTGATGTCGAGAATGCCCGCCTCCAGCGGATCAAGCTCCCTCAGGTGGTCCGCGATAGCATGGAATCGATCCCAGAAGCGCGCGTCACTGCGGCGCAGGCCCCAGGGCTCGATCACCGATTCGATGAAACGGTTGCGCTCATCCATGTCCGGCCCGCTCATGGCCGCCACGAAGGCTCGCAGGTCCCGGGCAGATACGGTGAAAATGTAATTCGGATAACCCGTGGCCAGGCCCGGTACGACACTGAGGGTGTCCTTGTCCGGTTGCAGACGCAGCGATTCACCGAGCACAAAAGCCACATTGGAATGCCGACGGTTTCGCAACAGCGTGTACAGCTGATCGCCGTCCTCCCCCCCGGTGATCCAGAGCAGACTGGCCTCTGGCAGTTGCCGGATCACGGGCAAACGTTCCGCGGTTCGCCCGGTCAGGGCGGAGAGGCGCGCCTCGACCGACGTGGCATCCACGGCGCCATCCCCAGCGGTCGGCCGGTTGATGGGGTCAGCCCCTCCATTGACCGGGGCGAAGCGTTCCAGGAGGAGTTTCACCAGCCGTTGCTTCACAGCCTCGGCTGATCGCGGCACTGGTTCGGATTCCGGGCCGGATTCGCCCATCACGACCGCGCTCGGACGTTGCGTATCGATGCGGTGGTAGGTGGTCCACAGCTTGAGCTTCCCGGTTCCGGCATACCAGGCGTCGAGAACGGCCTGGCGACGCCTGGCGGGTAGCAGGCGCAGAAAATTCTGCTCCGATTCATTGCGGATCAGGTCGAAATACAGCCGGATCTGCCCCTGGTGGGACACGTTTCCGAAGACATCGAAATTCACCACCAGGTTGTAGTAGCTACGTTCAAACAACGGGAAGTCCATCCACCACAGAGTCCAGGGCTGTTGCCCCAGCCAACCCCGCTTCACCGTTGCGCTATCGTGGTGGCGGAACACCGTCAGAAAGGCATTGCGGTTCTCACCCCCGCCATCCCAGATATCCGACAGAGTCGCGCCATCGGCGGCGATCCGCGCCAGCCGACGCTGGCGCAAGCCGTTGTAGCGCTCCCGTTCACTGGCGGTGGAGAACCACTGCCCGGCCCCCTGCAACAGATCGTCGTCGATCCCGGGCAGGGCAAGCATCCCATCCACCTGGGCGCGATAGGCGCTGTCGACGATGAACGGATCACTGTCCGGGTCCTGGAACATGACCCAGAACTGGTCACGAATCACATCCGTAGCCAACTGGCCCCGACATACCGGTCCGCGTATGAAACTGCGCACGAAATACCCGGCATGATCGAGCATGAAACGGTAGCGGGCACGGGCGGGGATGGCCGCAAACGTGGTGAACGGGTTGGCGCGCTCCTGCTCCGAATAACCGGGCAGAACCGTCACCTCCCAGCCGCCGCTAGAGAACAGTTCATCGACGCGCTTGAGCAGCCTTGGGTTCAAGGCAAAGCGGATGTGGGTCTTGTACACCCGCGTGGCGCTCTGCACCTGGAACCGATAGTGGAATGGACCGCCCGGGTCACTGTTGTAGTGGCGTGAGGCGATCTCGCGAACCGGCTCACCCGGGGGCGTGGACGAGCGGACCAAGCGGAAAAAATGTCCTGTATCCAGGGTGTCGAAGTGCAACCGGGCGATGGCCCAATGCTCGAACAACCAACGTGCCACCAACCTGCGCCGTGGCGCCGGGTCATTCAGCCAGACTTCCCATGATGCGACCTGTTGGGCTTCCCCGGCGGGCACCTCCACATTCACCGGGTCCAGGGGCGCGCCCGCCGCGACCCAGTCCAGCATGCGCGCCCGATCCGCCGCGGGCATCGGCGGAAACCCAAAGGGCATGGACAGGTGAGGGTTCCTCTCCAGAAGGTCATCAACCTCCGCGGACGTCGGGCAGAAATCCCCCCGCTTGATCCCCAGCTCCATGTCCGGTGACAACGGCTTACCCGGGTCGGTCGCGCGCGGCGCCGATACCTCGAGCAGACGCGCCAGCACCGATGGGCCACCATCATCACCCAGCACCGAGAAAAACCCCCGTTTGCGCCAAGCCTCCACGCCCTGTGCATCGATCCCCAGACGACTGGGCACCACCGGCTTGATCCGCGCCCCGTCGTACACCGGAGTCTTACTTGCCCCTCGGGCCACCCCGGCCGCCTGGGTCAGATCCAGCTGACAGGGCGCGTCGAAACAGGCGTGACAGGCCACGCAATAACGATCGAAAAGGGGCTGGATGTCCTGGACGTAGGAGCCAGAAAAGGCTGCGATCGCCGATTGCAGGGAAGCAAAAGCCAGAGTCAGCGCAGCGCCAAGAGGTCGAGTTACCCGGCTGATCAGGGCCGCGCGCGGGCGCGGCGATTGAAGGACGCGCAAGCTCGCATCTCCCCAGTGAAGAACACTGCGAAGGGTAACCCGTGAGCCGGGTCACTCTCCACGCGATGTGAGGGGGGGGGGACTCCGCGTGCGGCAATCCATGAACGAACCCTCCCCGGCGGCATCGGAGCGTACCGATGGACAGATCGGAACGACCAGCCGACGATGTCGGGATTGAGGTGCGGCGGAAAGCCTCGGAGACAACAACGGCGCCGTGCTTTCGCAGGGCGCCG
>JBMYTL010000037.1:0-26976 GCA_049604295.1 Gammaproteobacteria bacterium | reverse complement strand
GCACCCCACGGCCCAACAGGGAAGCCACGACCACAAAAAGAAAAGGCCCGGGAGAGACATCCGGGCCTTTTCAACCGCCGCACGGCGGCTCGGGGTATCGACAGTTCCCCCTTGAGGAGACGAGGTCAGTCTACGCAGCGATACGCGGATCGCGATTGATACACGTCAAAACCCGGGGTCGGCCATCTCACCACTGCTCGAACCGCGCCATGGAAAAAGCCGTTCACCCCGCCGGAGGTGAACGGCCTTCCCGAGGCCCCCGATCAGGGGCGATCAGAAGATCAGGTTCATCATCACCATCATGACCACCAGGAACAGCACCGTCATGACACCCCCGGCACGCATGAAATCAGGCACGCGATAACCGGCGGGCCCCATGATCAGAGCATTCACCTGGTGGGTGGGGATCAGGAAGGAATTGGACGTCGCGATGGCTACCGTCAGGGCGAACACGGCCGGGTCGGCGCCCACGCCGATCGCGATGTTGACGGCAAGCGGCACCAACAACACCGTGGCGCCCACGTTGGACATGACCAGGGTGAAGAAGGTCGCCAGGACGGCTACAGCCGCCTGGATCACCCAGCCGGGCGCATCACCGACCACGCTCAACACCTGTTCGGCGATCCACTTGGCTGTTCCCGAGGTCTCCACCGCCAGGCCCAGGGGAATGAGGCTGGCCAGCAGGAAGACGGTCTTCCAGCTCACCGCCTTGTAGGCCTCCTCAATGTTGAGCACGCCACTGAGGATCATGCCCATGGCCCCGGTCAGCAGCGCCACCGAAAGGCGCAGATCGGTGAACAGCACCATGCACAGGGCAACGGAGAAGAAGAACAGGGCAGCACCCACCTTGTGAGGCCGTGCCTCCTCGCGTGGGTAGTCCTGGGTCACGACCACGAAATTGCGGTTCTTCTCAAGGCGCACGAGGTTGTCCCAACTGGTGTGGACCACCAGGGAATCACCCGCCTTGAAGGGCAGGTTGCGGATATCGTCACCCTCGCGCAGCGTTTTGCCGTCACGATGCAGGCCAACCATGGCCAGGCCATAGGCCTGGCGCATCCAGACGTCCCGGGCCGACTTGCCGATCAGTTCCGATCCCGGACGGATGACGATCTCCGCGATACCGGCCTTGGTGGCTGCCAGGGATTCACCGAAGGTGATCAACTCGCTGCGCTTACGCAGGCTGTTCTCGCTCACGAAGGCGTCGATCATGTCGTGGGACGCCAGCACGGCGAGCACGGTGTCCGCCTCGATCCCGGTATCGCGGTTCAGGCCACTGGCCCCCATCGAGGTAGCCGTGCCGCGCTGGGCCGCAACCACACGCAGGCGGAAGCGTCCCTCGAACTCGTCCAGTTTCTGACCGATAAGGGGGCTGCCCTCGGGCACGACCACTTCCGTCAGTTCGTAATCCAGGCCGTAGGTATCACGGAAGTAGGACAGCGCATCGGTAGCGCCCGCGCCGTCCCCCTTGGTGGTGGGCAGGACGAAACGCCCCGCCACCACGAAATAGATGATGCCGGTTGCCACCAGGGCCAGACCCACAGGGGTCACGGAGAACAGCGACCAGGTTTCCATCTGCTGATCCGGTGGCAGCGCGGTGTTGGAGTTGAGGATCAGGTCATTGAGCAGGATCAGCGGACTTGAGCCCACCATGGTCACGGTGCCGCCGAGAATGGCGCAGAAGCCCATGGGCATGAGCAGTCGGCTCATGGGGATCCCGGAACGGGTAGAGATGCGGCTGACCACGGGCAGGAACAGGGCGGCGGCACCCACGTTCTGCATGAACGAGGAGATGATGCCCACCGTGGAGGAGATGATGGGAATGATCCGGGTTTCGCCCGTACCGCCCACCTTGAGAATGAATGCCGCCACCTTGCTCATGATTCCGGTCTTGTCCAGGCCGGCGCCGATGATCATGACGGCAATGATGGAGATCACCGCGTTGGACGCGAAACCATCGAACAACTGCTGGTTATCCACCAGCCCCTTCTCCAGGTGCATGATGGGCGCCGCAAGGGAGGTGAGGCCCAGCAACACCATCACCGTGGCGGCCGCCACGTCCACGCCGACGACCTCGAAGGCGAACAGGTAGATGGTGAACAGCAGAAATGTACCGGTCCACGCGATCTCCACCGATGGTGCGGCGGTTGCGAGGATTCCGGCAAAAATCATGAAAATGATGGCGCCGATGATCTGCTTCTTGATCGGGCTTGTTGCTGCTTCGCTCATACGAGACCCCTGGATATCTATAGAGCCGCGGGCACACCGCGCCTGATCGACCGCCGTTCTATGACCGTAACGACGGCTGACTGGAAACCCCCGGCCCCCTCTCTGCCCGCGCTACGGGACACGGTCTCCTCCGTGCCGGTATACGGGCTGACCACTTCCCGATCCGTTCTTGAGGATCGGACGCACCATGCAGATAAGCGGCGGCCGTATGCGTGCCAGACAGCACACCGCGCATGGGCGATGGGGCGCGCAAGTCTACTGAAAGTAGGGGAATTTTAACAATCCCGCCGCAACCAGAGCGCACCGGCATCGAACCGGGCCGACCCCGGTGCCCCCATACAGCCGGGAACGAAGCCGGGCTACTGATAAGGTGACTACAAACAATCGCCCGCCAACACCCCCGACAAAAGCGCGCACCCCGCCCGCCTGAGCCTCAAACAAGACATCAGCAACGCCTACCGGGTGACCGCCCTGTTCAGTCTGCATGGTGGGCGAACACAGCATCACGCCCTGGAACTTGCCCTGTACCCGGAAGCAGGAGCCCGCTGGGGTTACCGCGTGGTTCTCCGCGGCGGCCGGGACAAGCTGATTGAGGTCTATCGCATGCGCCGTGGAAGCGACACCCTTCTGATAACCGTGCCGCTGGGCTCCCCGGTGACAGGCGGCGGCCGCCACGAGCTGATCTGGTCGCAAACCGCTGGCGGCCTGTTACGCATCGCGCTCGATGGCTCGGAGCTTACCCAACTCCAGGACAAGGCATTCAAGGACGCATACCACTACCTGCGGTTCACCAACCTCGGCGGCGACATCGCCCTGCGTGACTTCTTGATCAAGGGACGCTGAACACCGCACGGCGCATGGGGCGGAGGCGCGGAAATGACCCGCCTGACGATCTGAGGTCTAATCGGGGCTTCCGGGTCATGCCCCGGACAGGCGGGATCAACAAGGAACAGGCGTCAATAACCCTCCCATGCGCGGCTTACACACTCATTCCTGCAGCGAGCACGACAACGGCGCTGGCCAGACGCCGCTGACCGCCTGTCATGACTGTGATGGCCTGTACCGCACCACCACGGGCGCCAATCGCGCGCACCGCGCCGCATGCCCGCGTTGCGGATCCACCCTCTACCGGGTGCTACCCAACGCCCTGGACCGCGCACTCGCCCTGCAACTGACCGTGCTCATGTTGCTGGCCATCGTGAATCTGTCCCCCTTCCTCGCCCTGGAACTCGGCGGCCGCGTGGAGCAGACCCATCTGATCAGTGGCGCCTGGGCCCTGACCCGACTGGGGCAATGGGAGCTCGGGCTGATCGTCGCACTGACCAGCGTGGTCTTCCCCCTGCTGACGGCCATGGGCTGGCTGTACCTGCTCATTCCCCTGAAGTTCGGTATACGCCCCCGGCATCTCGGGCGCGTATACCGCTGGACCCGGTCCCTGGCGCCCTGGTCCATGATCAGCGTTTTCATGCTTGGCGTGATTGTGGCGGCCGTGAAGCTGCTCGAAATGGCCAATGTCATTCCGGGGGTCGGACTATTCGCGCTCATCGCGCTGCTCATCGTCAGTTCAGCCGCCCGAGCCTACGAGGCCCCCGAGATCATCTGGCCCGCGGAGCAGAGCACGGCGCCCATGCTGCCTGCCGTCCCCGCCCCGACCGCCCTCGGAAACGGATTGTTCCGCTGCCATGACTGCGGGCACCTGAGCCCCGCCGATACCGATCACTGTCCCCGCTGTGGCGGGCATCTGCACGCCCGTAAGCCCGCCAGTACCACGCGCGCCTGGGCCCTGTTGAGCGCCGCCGCCGTGCTATTCCTACCCGCCAACCTGTACCCGGTGATGACGGTCGTCCAGTTCGGAGCTGAACAAACCAGCACGATCCTCGGCGGCATCATTCTGCTCATAAAGGCAGGCATGGTCCCCCTGGCCATAGTGGTTCTGTTCGCCAGCATCATCGTGCCCCTGCTCAAGCTCATTGCTCTGGCCTACCTGCTGCTGTCCGTGCGCCGCCGCTCCAGATGGCGGCCACGCGACCGCACCCGCCTGTATCGCGTGGCCGAGGCGGTCGGCGCCTGGTCCATGGTGGACATCTACCTGGTGGCCATCCTCAGCGCCCTGGTCAGCCTGGACGCCCTGGCAACCATAGAGGCGGGTCTGGGTGCCAGTTTCTTCGCGGCCGTCGTGGTGCTCACCATGTTCGCCGCGCACAGTTTCGACCCCCGCCTCATCTGGGACCACGCCACGAAATCATGAGCCAGGACGACAGCGAATCCGGGCTGGCATCGCCCAAGTTACACAGCCGATCCGGCCCGTCACTGGTGTGGCTCATCCCACTGGTCACGGCCCTGGTGGGGGGCTGGCTGGTCTTCCAGACCATGGCCGAGCAGGGGCCCACCATAACCATCAGCTTCAAGACGGCGGACGGCATCACCCCGGGGAAGACCAAGATCCGCTACAAGAATGTCGAGGTCGGACAGGTCGAATCGTTGCGCTTCAGTGACAATTTCGAGCAGGTCCTGCTTACGGTCGAGATGGACAAGGCGGCCGCCAACCTGATCCGTCGCGATACCCGCTTCTGGGTGGTGCGGCCGCGCTTGAGCCTGCGCGAGGTCTCCGGGCTGGGGACGTTGATATCCGGTGCCTACATCTCCATGGATCCGGGGCTCGGATCGGCTCAGTCCCATTTCATCGGCCTGGACACACCGCCGGTACTCACAACGGAAGCCGAAGGCCAGAAGGTGATCCTGATCGCCCCGGGGCTCGGCTCTCTGGGCATCGGCTCACCCATCTATTACCAGGGCATCCACGCCGGGGAGGTACTGGGTTACGAGCTCGGTACCGACCAGCAGAGCGTGCTCATCCACGGCTTCGTGAACAGTCCCTACGACGGCATGCTCAAGTCCAACAGCCAGTTCTGGAACGTCAGTGGCGTGGATATCTCGCTGGGCGCCGATGGACTCGAGGTCAAGACCCAGTCCATGGAATCCATCATGTTCGGGGGCATCGCCTTCGAAACACCGGCCAGCCTGGAGCCGGTGGCCGAGGACCTGAGCGGCATCGTCTTCACCCTGCATCCCAATCGCACGGCCATAGAGGAGAGCAGCTACACCCAGAAGCTTCAGTTCGTGCTGTTCTTCGATGGCTCGGTACGCGGTCTCAGTCCCGGCGCCCCCGTGGAGTTTCACGGTATCAAGGTTGGTGCGGTCAAAGACCTGCGGCTTGAATACGACCCCGCCGATGGCACGCACAGGCTTCCCGTTCTCATCGAGCTGGAGCCCCAGCGCATCATGCTAACCGGCGTGGGCAGTGACGACGCCAGCCAGCGCCCACAGGTCATAGGCCAATTGATCGAGCAGGGTCTGCGCGCCCAGCTACAGACAGGCAGCCTGATTACCGGACAACTGTTCGTGAATCTGGTCATGCGCCCGAACACCCCCGTGCAACCCCCGGACCCGGACATCCCCATCCCGCAATTGCCCACCATCGCGAACACCCTCGACGAACTGGCCGGTTCGGTCCAGGGCATCGTCGACCAACTGAGCGATGTCGACTTCAAGGCGATTTCGGACAATCTCGTTGGCACCCTCGAGGGAACCAACGCCCTCGCCCACAGCGAGCACCTGCACCGCGCCCTGGCCGAGCTGGAACAGACCCTCCAAGGCACAAACGCCGTGGCCAACCACCAGGGGCTGCGCGACACCCTCGACCGACTGGACGAGACCACGCGCAGTCTGAACGTGATTCTCGCGGCCTTCGAAAAACGTTCCGATTCCCTGGCGGGCAACACCGACCAGGCCCTGGCGGAAGGACGCAAGGCCCTGGTCCAGGCACGCCGCACCATGGCACTCATGGATGGCGTGCTGGCCGAGGATTCCCAGCTTCAGTTCAACGCCAACCGCATGACCCGCGAGCTCGCGGAGACGGCACGCGCCATCCGCAGCTTCGTCCAGTACCTTGAACGCAACCCCAACGCGGTGCTGTTCGGCAAGCA
Organism: Gammaproteobacteria bacterium; assembly: GCA_049604295.1. Lineage (GTDB taxonomy): Bacteria > Pseudomonadota > Gammaproteobacteria > JACKNK01 > JACKNK01 > JBMYTL01. The sequence goes on along the minus strand of JBMYTL010000037.1, from coordinate 20,764 downwards.
ACCTCCGCGACGGTAGCCCGATACGCAGGCCCGCGCCTTCGCCCAGACACTTTGATACGAGCACCCATGGCAACGTCCTTCATGTCCACCCTCCGCGGCCGTTTCCGCCCGCGCGTGATCGGTCTGCTGCTCGCCGGGCTCGCCCTCGGCGGATGTCTCAGCAAGCACACGCCCACGACGCACTTCTACGTGCTCAACCCGACGGTGGAGGAAGCTGACACCCGCGGCGCGGGACAGGCCATGAGTGTTCTCATCGAGGAGGTAACCCTGCCCGACTACCTGGAACGCGGTCAGATCGTCAGCCGCGAGACCGCCAACCGCCTCTACCTGTCTGACTTCGAACAATGGGGCGGAAGCCTGCGCAAGGACATCGGCCGTGTACTGGCCACCAACCTGAGTCGGCTCCTGGGCACCCCGCATATCCTGGTCCCACCCATCGGCCCCTATGACCGCGTCGATTTCCGGGTCAACGTGCTGATTCTCGGCTTTGAGAGCGGCCCCGATGAACAGGCCCGGCTCCAGGCCCGCTGGACAATCCGGGGCAGCGAAGACGGCAAGGCCGTTGCCGGGCGCCTGAGCGAATTGACCCGCCCCCTGCCCGCCAGCGCGGACATGGATACCCGGGTGTCCACCCTGGCCGCTCTGGTCGGCGATCTCAGTCACGTCATCGCCCGCTCGGTCCCGGGCACGCGCTGATCAGCCGCACGGGCCCCGGACCGATCATGCACAGCGAACACGGCATCAGCGGGCCCCGGCTACGGGCCATGGCGCTGGCCGTGCTGTGTTTGCATGCCCCACAGGGTACGGCTGACACCTCAGTGACGGAGAATTCCGCGACGGCCCTCTCCAACGCGGACGGATTCGACATCGTCAAGGCCAGTCGCCAACGCCACAACCGCTTTCCCTACGTCTTCGAACGGGTGGACCTGATCACCGCCGACCGCAAGAACCATCGCAATGTGCGCAAAGCGCGTCGCTACTGGCGCGTGGATGCGGGAGGGGGGTTGCGCTTCCTTTGGGTATTCGAGCAACCGCCGGAACTGCGAGGCGTGGCGGTACTCGCCGCCCACGACCCCGACGGCACCCCCCAGGACGCGGGGCTCTACCTGCCTGCCTTCGGACCCACGTTGAAACGCGGCACCGGACATGGAACCGGCCCCAGGGCCAATCGTGCCAGCATGGCCAGTACCAACATCCTCGGAACGGATTTCAGCATCCAGGACCTGAGCCCCGAAGACATCGATGCGCACCGATATCGACGCATGGCGGACGTCCGGTTACGCGATACCCCCTATTTCCAGGTCGCCGCAACGCCGCGCGACCCCGCTATGGGCCGCATCAGCGGCATCGCGGAACGCCGCCTGTTCATTCGCCAGGACACCCTGCTCACCGAACGCTGCGATTACTTCAACGCCAGTGGCCGACTGGTCAAACGTCTCACCCACCACGACCTGTCCCCGCACCGGCACGGGTCCTGGCGGGCCGGTATGAGCCTGATGGAGGATTTCGGCACGGGGCACAGCACCCTGATCAAGGTTCGGGAACGGGTGGATTCCGAAGACTATGTGCCGCCCCCCCTGTTCCGGGCCGATTCCCTGTTCCAGGGCCGTCACCTGCAATCGCCCCAGGAATGGGCCCTCGCAGCCAAGGCGAATGGTGACACCCCCTCCAGCCCCCAGACACCAGCGACGGCGGACCGCCCATGAAGCGTTCGGAGCGGATTCTCAACCTGGGGGCAAACCATCGCGTCGCGATTGCACTGATCCTGCTGGCCATCACGGTGGCCTTTGCCTCGGCGCTACCCGGCCTGCGTTTCGGCACGGACTTCAGCCGCCTGATCGCCGACAGCGATCCGGACAAGCTGATCTACCAGCACATCGCCGAGGAGTTCGGCTCGGATAACCGCAGCATCGTCTATGCCCGCGATACGGGACTGTTCAGCCCGGAGCATCTGGGCGCCCTGCAGGAGCTGCACCACGCACTGGAACGTCTGCCCTTCGCCGAACGGGTGGACAGCCTGTTCACCCTGCGCACCCTGCGCGGCCGGGAAGACCAGCTCGATTCACGGCTGATCATCGAGTCCGTCCCCACCACCCAGGAAGAAGCGGACCGCATGCGTGCCCGCGTGCGCGACAACCCCCTCGTGGTGGGCCGTTATGTGACACCGGGGGGCACCTTCACGGCCCTGGTGGTCACCGTTGCCCCCAAACCCAACGATCCCGGTTACGACAGTGAGGTCAGCCAGGCCCTGGATACGGCGATCGCGCCCTTTCAGGACCGTTTCGATCAGGTCTTCCAACTCGGTCCATCACGCATCACCCATGAACTCAACGATGCCCTGGCCCAGGACCTGCGCCTGCTCGGCCCGCTGTCCGCGATCATCCTCGTGGCCACCGTACTGGTGTTGCTACGCAGTGGCTTCGCGGCCGTCCTGCCCCTGGTCACCGCGTCCATGAGCGTGTGCTGGACCTTCGGCCTCATGGCCTGGCTCGACATCCAGGTCACCCTGCTGACGGCCATGCTGCCCTCGTTGATCATCGCCGTCGGGTCGACGGAGGACACGCACCTGATGGCGCACTACCTACGCCACCTCGACCGTAATGAACCGGGCATCCGCGGCGTGGCAACGCGGCGCATGATGCGCATTCTGGGCGTACCCCTGGGCCTGACCGTACTGACCACGGCCCTGGGCTTCGGCAGCAACGCCTTCAGCCAGATCAGCCTGATCCAGGAATTCGCGCTGATCTCCACCTTCGCGATCCTGTCCAACGGCATCATCACCTGGCTGCTGGTCCCTCTGCTCACCCGTACCCTGGGGCCGCGTTCCCATTACCTTGCACGCTCACGATCGGAGCTTCCCGCCATCTCGCGATGGACCGGCCGGGTGTTCGGCTTCACACGCCATCGTTTCCCGCGCGTGGCCCTGGTTATCACGGCCCTGCTGTGCGGCTTCTTCCTGTGGCAGGCCTCAAAGCTCACGGTCACCAACGATCCCATGAGCTATTTCAAGGACGACCGCCCGCTGATCACGGACATGCAGGCCGCCCAGCGTGATCTGGCAGGCATGAAGGTATTTTTCATCACCCTGTCCTCGGATCGGCACAAGGCCTTTCTCGAGCCGGACAACCTGCGCCGCCTTCTGGAGATTCAGAGCTTCATCCTCGGCATCGGCAGCTTTGATGACAGCCTGTCCATCGTCGACTTCCTGAAACTGGTCAACCGGGAGTTCCACAACGGCGACCGCGAGCACGCCGCCATACCCAACACACGGGAGCTGGTCGCCCAGTACCTGATGCTGTTCCACCGCAGCGAGGTCAGCCCTTACATCAGCGCCGACTTCCAACGCGCCAATATCGTCGTGCGCCATTCCATCACCGACTCCAGCACCCTCAACCGCTCAGTGGAGGAGATCCGCCTGGTGGCCGGGGAGATCGCCAAGGACTTCGATGTTCACGTGGTCGGCGAGAACCTCATGATCAACCGCGCCGCGGACACCCTGCTGGGCGGACAGGTGCAATCGCTGGGCATCCTTCTGCTCATGATTTTCCTGGTCATGTCAGCCATGTTCACCAGTTTCAAGGGCGGGCTGATCGCCATGATTCCCGCCTTCATACCCATCGTCATGATGTTCGGTGTCATGGGGCTGCTGGAGATCCCGCTCAATCCCGGTACCGCCATGGTCGCCGTGATCGCCGTGGGCATCGCGGTGGACGGCACGGTGCACCTGCTGTCGCGCTATAACGAGCGCAGTCGCCGTGTGGCGGACAACGAACAGGCCATTGCCGAGACCGTGGAACACGAGGCCCTGCCCGCCGTCACCACTGCCGTCGGACTGGCCCTGGGCTTCGGTGTGCTGCTGTTCTCGCAATTCAGCATCGTGGCCCAGTTCGGCGCCCTGTCCGCTGCCACCATGCTGTTCAGCATCGTGGCCAACCTGCTCATCACGCCGCTCATCATGACCCGCATCAAGCTGGTCGGCCTGTATCAGATCCTGTCCATGAGCGTGCACTACAAGGTGTTGACCGACTGCCCCCTGTTCCGTGGCATGACACCCTACGAAATCCGCAAGGCCATTCTCATCTCGCAACTGGATGAATTCTGCGAAGGAGACGACCTGGTCCGGCAGGGAGAAATGGGGCGTACCATGTACCTGATTCTCGAAGGCGAGGTCGACGTGGTCATCGACTGCAACGACGGAACGACGCGCACCGTGGCCCATCTTGGCCCGGGACAGGTCTTCGGCGAGATCGGCTTTGTTCGCCCCATGCCACGCACCGCCACGGTGGTGGCACGGTCGCCGGTCCAAGCCCTACGCTACGACTACGCCACCATCGGCCGAGACCTGCGTTTCTTCCCGTCGCTGGTCGCCAAGATGAACTTCAACATCTCAGGCATCCTGGGCGAGCGACTCGCCGGTGTCATCGAAGGCAGCTTCGATAAATAGCTCACGAGCCTTACACGCTCACCACAGGCCCGGATCGTTCAGCGCCTCCACGCAGCTGATCCCCACCTCTTCATCCGGTGACTCCCCGTCGCCAAGAACCAGGCCCTGCCAACCGAAGGCGTACTCCAGGGGATAAGGGGCTCGGAACCCTCCGGCGGCATCGGCACTGAAACCGAAGCGCCCGTAGTAGCCCGGGTCACCGTACACAAACACCCGCTGAGCCCCCTGATCACTCAATCGATCAAGCCCGGTCCGCACCAGCCGTGACCCAAGGCCGCGCCCCTGCTCCGCCGCACGCACGGCCAGGGGAGCAAGGATGAAACCGCGCCAATCGCGGTAGCCCGCGATGCACACCGGACTGAAGGCCACATGGCCAGCCACGGCCCCGTCCGATTCGGCCAACAGGGCAAAACACCCGGTGGCCGCCGGAGTCTCCAGAAGGTCCAGGGCCACGCGGGCCACCGCGCGCCATTCCGTCCCGGGGAAGGCATCCCGGTAGATGGCCTCGATGGCGTCCCTGTCAGAGGGCATCGCTTCGCGGATTTGGTTCATGACGTCACTCCTGCCTGATCGGCTCGAAGTATCTACCCATACCGGCGCCGCTGTCTGGACGGATCGCACGTGGCGCGCGCGCCTTGCTGGGATCGGGCACCGCGATCGCCGATGATGTGCCCGGGCACCCGTGGTTTTCGACAAGGATGATCGCCAGGCAATGAACACGATAAGCGACCTACTCGCCGTGTTGACGGTGCTCTTCAGCGCCTGTGGGCTCGTGTCCGTGGCCGTGTTCGGGATGGGCGGATTTCTGCTCTCCGGACTCGTCTTCCCCGAGGTCATGCGCCGGTCGCTAAAAGTCCTTTTTCTCGTCAGCGGCGTTTTCGTTCTCGCCGTCGAGCTGGTCTTCACCCTGGTCTATTGGACCGACCTGCGACTGAGCCCGCCCCTGGACTGGATGCCGCTTTCCGGCACAAGCGCCTCGCTGTTCGAGCTGGGCCATGGCTGGCTGTTCCAGTTGATTGATACGACGACGGGCTTCGGTCATGGAGTCGGGTTCTGGCTTCTCGCCACCGTCGCCATGGCACTGATGTTCCTGATTCCCGCCCTGTTCCTGCACGCCCGGGTCACGCAACGGTTCAAACGGCTGATCTTCAACACCGTGGCGGCACGTACGCCGATCAGCCACCCCCGTTTCATCTCATCGTCGCCGCATACCCCGCTGCCCAGCACCCTCGTGTGCCATGTGGTCGCGCGGAACAAGGATGCCCGCAACTGGATCATGCTGGTTTTCTCCGACCACATCTCGCACACGTCCAGACCGACGCAATTCGCATTGTCCACCCACGACACCGATCTCATGGCCTGGACCCAGAACGGGCTGGATCTCGAAATCTGGGAAAGTCGATTCAATCTCGCCAAACGAACACCGAGACCCGGCAGCAAGAACGAGTCCGACTTCCACACCGAGATGAAGACCTGCTTCGATGGGCTGGTGATACGCGCCGCGGGGGCCCTGAACACGCCGACCGAGCCTATCGTGCTACGCGTGAGCGAGACCATGGGCCATAGCCGTGTTTCCCACCGCCCGGCCCGTAAAAAAGGTCCTTTTCAGCGCCTGTCCGGGTTGTTCGATCACGGTTACGGAGAACACCCCGACCAAGACAACTCCTCGCCCGCCGACTACCCCGCCGCCTTGCCTGAATTGGCGTTGTCACGCAGCACCGGCCAGGACCCGGGCAATCTCGTCTGCGTGGGCGCGAGCGGGAAGGATCTGTTCCTGTTCGTCGAGAACGGCCTTCAGAACACGCTGTTCGACTTCCATATGGACGTCGACATCAGCAGCAACGTGCACATGTTCACGCAGGACATCCAGTGGGTTTACCGGCACGCAGCCCTGGTCAAACCGGTGCTGCGTGCGCTTGAGCGCAGGGAGCCGGGCACACGGCAAAGCGCGGAAACCGAAGCCTGACTCCACCCCCGGGCGCGCACCGTTTGCCGCTCCTGGTGGCGGGCTCGCCCCTGATGCGCGACGGAGCGAACTCAGACGTTGAAACGGAAGTGCATCACGTCGCCTTCGTGGCACACGTAATCCTTGCCTTCGAGGCGGAGGCGACCTGCTTCCTTGGCTCCGTTCTCGCCCTTGTACTGGATGTAGTCGTCGTAGGCGGTGACTTCGGCACGGATGAAGCCACGCTGGAAATCCGTATGGATGACCCCGGCTGCCTCGGGGGCGGTGGCGCCCTGGCGCACGGTCCAGGCGCGCACCTCTTTCACCCCTGCGGTGAAGTAGGTCATCAGGCCGAGCAGTTCATAACCGGCACGGATCACGCGGTTGAGACCGGGTTCTTCCAGGCCCATCTCAGCGAGGAACTCGGTCTGTTCCTCTTCGTCCATTTCGGCCAGTTCGGCCTCGATACCGGCACAGACGGGGACAACCACGGAACCCTCGGCCTCGGCGAGTGCCTGGACGGCATCGAGGTAGGGGTTGTTCTCGAATCCATCCTCGGCGACGTTGGCGATGTAGACGGTGGGTTTGATGGTGAGCAGGTGCAGCTCGCGCAAAGCCTTACGCTCGTCCTCGTCCAGCTCGACGGTGCGCACCATCTGGCCATCATCCAGGGCGGCGGAGACCTTTTGCAGCACAGGCATGATGGCCTTCGCTTCCTTTTCACCGGCCTTGGCCTTTTTCTCCCAGCGGGCGATGGCCTTCTCGACGCTGGCCATGTCGGCCAGGGCCAGCTCGGTGTTGATGACCTCGATATCCGAGGCCGGGTCCACCTTTCCCGCCACATGAACCACGTCGTCATTTTCGAAGCAGCGCACCACGTGGGCGATGGCATCGGTCTCGCGGATGTTGGCGAGGAACTTGTTGCCCAGCCCTTCGCCTTTGGAGGCTCCGGCGACCAGTCCGGCGATGTCCACGAACTCAATGGTGGTGGGCAGGATACGCTCAGGATTGACGATCTCGGCCAGGGCCTGGAGACGCGGGTCGGGTACGGGCACGACACCCACGTTGGGGTCGATGGTGCAGAACGGGTAGTTCTCCGCCTGGATACCGGCCTTGGTCAAGGCGTTGAAGAGAGTGGACTTACCGACGTTGGGTAGGCCGACGATGCCGCATTTGAAGCCCATGGGGGAAAGCCTGTGGGTGGTGAATCAGAAGCGTCCGACCGGCGGGCACCTCAATTCAAGATTTACAATTCGAAAGTCAAAATCCGGTCGCGCCCTCAGGCACTCGAATGCAGTTCCCGAACTGCCCGGTCCCAGTCGCCGGCCACCAGGTCCGGCGCGATATCGGCGGCCGAGTCGATGGAGCGTTCGATGGCAGGCAGCTCGTCCTTGCCGGGGCGGTTGAGCACGAAACCGACCACCTTGTCCTTGTGTCCGGGGTGGCCGATTCCGATACGCAGGCGCGCGAAATCCTTGCCCAGGTGGGCAATGGAATCGCGCAGGCCGTTATGGCCACCATGACCACCGCCCTTTTTAAGGCGCGCGGTACCGGGTGGCAGATCCAGCTCGTCGTGGACGACCAGGATGTGTTCTACGGGGATCTTGAAGAACCGCGCGAGGGCACCAATCGACTGGCCGCTGCGGTTCATGAAGGTCAGGGGTTTGAGCAGGCGCACGTCGCGCCCGTTCAGGGTCAGCCGACAGGCTTCGCCGTGAAAACGGCTTTCGTTCTGGAAGGATGCGCCATGGCGGCGGGCGAGTTCGTCCACAAACCAGAACCCGGCGTTATGCCGGGTCTGGTCGTACTCGGGGCCGGGGTTACCCAGGCCCACGATCAATGACATGGGCTCACCCGTCGCCATGGCTGAGCAGCCTTACTCGGCGTCGCCCTCGGAGGCGGCGTCGGCAGCCTCACCCTCGTCAGCGGCGGGGGCCACGGACTTGGTCATCACGGTGACCACACCCAGGTCGTGGTCATGATCATCACCGTGGGTGAGGGCCAGGACCTGAACACCCTCAGGCATGTTCAGTTCGGACATGTGAATGGTCTCACCGGAGTCCAGGTTGGCCAGATCGACCTCGATATACTCGGGCAGGTCCTTGGCGGCACAGAGAACCTCGATGTCGGTCATCATGTGACTGACCATGCCACCGGCCTTGACGCCCTTGCACTCTTCTTCGTTGATGAAGTGCAGCGGCACGTGCATCTTGATCACGTCCTTGTCGGAGACGCGCATGAAGTCGACGTGCAAAATCTGCAGCTTGGCGGGGTGACGCTGTACGTCCTTGAGAACGGCCTTCTGTTTATTGCCATCAACGATCACGTTGAGGATGTGGGAGTAGAAGGCCTCGTGCTGCAGGTGCAGCAGCAGTTCGTTGTGCGCGATCTGCAGCATTTCGGGCTCCTGGCCACCTCCGTAGAGGATGGCGGGAACGCGGTCCTGGTGACGCAGGCGGCGGCTCGCACCCTTGCCCTGCACGTCACGGACCTCGGCAATTACGTCAAAGCTGATAGCCATGGTGTTTAACCTCGGGTCTTGTCTTCAAAAAAGGACGCCGCACCCGCGACCAGGTCCGGCGTCCGTGGTTTTGGCCCGCACCCACGAGTCATCCTCATGGGTGCGCACCGAATATTGTGTAGGCGAGATCCCTCAATCGATGAAGAGGGAACTGACCGATTCCTCGTTATGGATTCGCGACATGGTCTCGGCCAGCACATTGGCGATGCTGAGCTGGCGGATCCGGCCGCATTCGAGCGCGGCGGGGGACAGCGGAATGCTGTCGGTGACCACCAACTCGTCCAGTTCGGATGTGCTGATGTTGTCCACGGCGGGGCCGGACAGCACCGGGTGGGTGATGTAGGCCACCACCTTTTTCGCGCCATGCTCCTTGAGCGCACCGGCTGCCTTGCACAAGGTGCCTGCGGTATCCACCAGGTCGTCGATGATGATGCAGGTGCGCCCCTCGACCTCGCCGATGATATTCATCACCTTGGCGACATTGGCCCGCGGGCGACGCTTGTCGATGATGGCGAGATCCGCATCGTCCAGGCGTTTGGCCAGTGCACGTGCACGCACAACGCCGCCCACGTCGGGAGACACCACAACCATATCGGGGTGTTTTTGGCGCCAGGCATCACCGAGCAGGATGGGCGAGGCGTAGACATTGTCCACCGGCACATCGAAGAAACCGGCAATCTGATCGGCGTGCAGGTCGACGGTGACCACGCGGTCCACACCGGCGGTGGCGATCATGTCAGCCACCAGCTTGGCGGTGATCGGCACACGGGCGGAGCGCGGTCTGCGATCCTGGCGCGAATAACCGAAGTAGGGGATCACCGCAGTGATGCGCGCGGCGGAACTGCGCCGCAGGGCATCGGCCATGACCAGCAGTTCCATGAGGTTGTCGTTGGTGGGCTGGCAGGTGGGCTGCACGATGAACACGTCACGCCCCCGGACGTTCTCGGTGATCTCAACCTGGATCTCACCATCACTGAACGTGCCCACCTGGGCCTTGCCCAGCGGCAGATCGAGGTGATTGGCAACGGCCTGCGCCAAGCGCGCATTCGCGTTGCCTGAGAAAACCATCATCTGGTCGTTTTTCACGACAGCACCCAATGATCCCGTAAGCCTGATGATCGGCCCGCCCGGAGGCGCTGGTCACCGATCGATGAATGGTTGGGGTGCCAGGATTCGAACCTGGGAATGACGATACCAAAAACCGTTGCCTTACCGCTTGGCGACACCCCAATGGACTTCCGCCACAAGCGCCAAATGGGCGCCCCACCGGATCTTATGGGAGGGCACCCGCTTTACGCGCCGTCGACGAGCATTCGATGCAGGGGTGAACGATTGAGGCCGCGAACCACCCAGCCCCGCCAGGTGTCCGGCAATCGGGCATGGATCGCGCGCGCCGAGGCTTCGTCCTCGAAGGCCGCGAACACGCATGCTCCGCTACCGGACATGCGTGCATCGGTGAACCGGGCCAGCCAGTCCAATGCGTCGCCTACGAGTGGATTCAGCCGTCGCGCTACCGGCTCCAGATCGTTCCGCCCCGCCCCGGACACACTCGCCCCGGACAGAAGGGCGCGTATTGTCTTCACGGGGGTGTCACGTGTCAATTTGGGGTCTTTGAATACCGCGGGAGTGGACACGGAGCCCCCCGGGTGGACGAGCAGATACCAGGGTTCGGGCGGATCGACAGGCTCAAGCACTTCACCCACTCCCTCGGCCCAGGCCGCGTGACCGCGCACGAAGACCGGCACATCGGCTCCCAGGCCGAGACCTATCGCGGCCAGGTGATCGATATCGAGTCCAAGGCCCCAGAGCCGGTTCAACACCAACAGGACGGTGGCGGCATCGGAACTGCCACCGCCCAGACCACCGCCGGCCGGGATACGTTTTTGCAGACTGATCTGGACCCCTGCATCGCAACCGGTCACCTGTTTGAGGGCATGTGCCGCCCGCACCACCAGGTCCTCGGACTCGTCGAGCCCATCCAGGCCGCCCGTGCGGTGCACGGCACCGTCTTCGCGGGGCGAGAAACGCAGGCTGTCATTGAGATCGACGAACTGAAACAGTGTCTGCAATAGGTGGAAGCCATCCGCGCGCCGTCCCACCACGTGCAGGAACAGGTTGATCTTGGCCGGCGCCGGCCATTCCACATCCCACGGATCGCTCATGCCCAGCCCCATCCGGTGGCACGTCCTGTTCGCGCACACCTCGCGTCAGGTTTCAAACCGCTAACTTCCAACTTCATAGTCGCTGACCACGATCCTGACCTTCCATTCCGGGCTCTCGGCAAAGACCTTGTCGGGCAGCTGTAACCCGTTGACGTTGCGATAACGCAGAAACTCCACGACCCAGCCGCCCTGGCTCAAACGCAGCAGGCGCCCCTCACCGTCGAGTTCACGGCTGACCGGTTCGGCCATACGCGGCGATGCCAGACCGCGAACCCACCACTCCAGGCCCCGCACCGGCACCTGCCAACCCAAGCGCCGGTTGATCAGCCGGTCCGCATCCCGATCACTGAACACGCGGTCTTCAGTGGCCAGGGTCACCCGCCCGGGCTCACCATTGATGCGCACCTGCCCCTGGCCGAAGGGACCCACCAGGCTGATGGCGTACCGCGCCTTGCTTTGCCGCCAATGCAGGTCGGCGTGCCACGATTCCACTTCCGAGGACAAGCCGATGCGCCCCTTGATGATCCAGTGGCGCAACGACTCCAGGGCGGGCTGACGTGCGTCGTAAAGTGCAGCGGCGCGCCCCGGATCGGGCGCACGTTCGGGCGGCACGGCGCACCCGCCGAGCAGCCCCAGCACCGCAATCAAGGGCAGGAGCCTCACAGTTCGAGCCGTTTGAGGGTCTCGATCAGGGCAGGGTTGTCACCGTCCCGTCGACGCGCCTCGTCGAACACGGCGCGGGCCTCATCCTTGCGATCCTGCGCCCACAGCACCTCACCCAGGTGCGCCGCGATCTCGCCGTCAAACTGCACGCTCAGCGCCTCTCGCAAATACTGCTCCGCCTCTTCCAACTTGCCCCGACGGAACAACACCCAGCCCATGGAATCGATAATGGCCGCCTCGTCCGGCGCCAATTCCAGCGCCTTGCGCACCAGTCGCTCCGCCTCGTCGAGATTTTCGTTCAGGTCCGCCATGGTGTAACCCAGGGCATTCATGGCGTGGGCGTTGTCCGGGTCGAGTTCGAGAACCCGGCGCAGATCACTCTTGAGCACATCAGACTGACCCAGGGCCTGACCGAGGAGTCCGCGGGCGTAGAGCAGGTCCGTGCTGTCGGGATGGCGGCCCACACCCTCGTGGTATACGGCCAGCGCCTGCTCCCCCAAGCCCTTCTTGCGCAGCAACTCGCCCTCGAACAGGTAACTGCGGATGGATAACTCGGGCTGGCTCGCACGCAGGGTTCGCAACCGCGCACGTGCCTCGTCCATGTCGCCCAACTCCGCGCTCATGCGCGCGGCCTGCAGCATGGCCTCAGTGTGCAGGTCGCCGCTGCCCACCTTGGCGAAGAAACTGAGCGCGTCGCTCCACTGTTCCTTCCTCGCCGCAACCACCCCCTGGTAGTAATTCACCTCGTCGACTCGTTCACCGGTCCCGGCCAGCCGGTTCAGGAATTCGGCGGCCTGCTCGTATTGATCGTTCTGCAGAGCGAGGAGACTCAGGGCATACAGGGTGTCGGCATCATCGGGGCTGTTGTCGAGTATGCGTTCGAACTGTTCACGTGCATCGTCGTTACGCCCGGCCCCCAGCAGCATGCGCGCGAAGCTCATCCGCAGCGATTGGTCCTCGGCGCGCGCATCGACTGCCTCAGCCATCAGGGCGATGGCGGCATCATTCTCACCCTGCGTTGCCATCACCCGCGCGAGCATGGCCTTGGCTTCGGTTGATTCTGGATCAAGGGCCAGGGCCCGCTCGGAGGCCGAGCGCGCCAGGCCCAGGTCGCGCGCGACGATAGCAAGGCGCCCAAGGGCCAGGTGCGCCAGGGGGTCCGCGTCATGGCGGGCCACCACGAGCTTCATCACCTCCACGGCTGCGTCCCGGTCTTTCTCCCTGCTGAGCATGGTCGCCGCCAGATCCCAACGCCGCGCGGGCGAATCGGCCAATTGCTCGAGCAGATCATCCATGACATCCGCCGCCTTGTCGGATCGCCCTTTGCGCAGGTTGAGCAGGGCCACGTTCTTGCGGGCTTCGGCATCGGCTGGCATCAACTCGAGCCAGCGCTCAGCGGTCATCAGGGCAACATCGTAATCCTTGGCGAACAGCGCCGTACGCGTCGCGCGGCGGGCGACCCATGGGTCCCGGCTCTCCCACGACGCCGCCGCGAGCTCCTGCATCGCCACATCGATACGACCACGTTGCCCGGCGATCTCCGCAAGCAACAGTCGGTAGAGGATGTCGGGATCGAGGTCTGAATACTCGGGTTCTTGCTCCGCTTCGACCGCGGCGGGGGCCGGGACGGTTTCCACCGACTCCCCGCTCTCGGGCTCGTCCCCTGGCACGGTGGTGGCACAACCGCCAACAAAGAGAAGGGTGGGAATCAATAGCGCTAGGGCCGCCCACAGGGGGCGTCCATCCGGATCGGCGCGCGAGGTGGTGAGATGGGAATTCACGGCAGGCTGAAGTTGCTCTTCTGGATCGCCCTGATCGGGAGAGTATGGACGGGAGGCCATGGGTTGGGGGTGTTACCCCAGTCGGGACCGGTTAGGACAGTCCGCCCCACTATAGCCCAGCCCGCTCTGGGACCGTGGCCCCCGCAAAAAGGTTGCATCTGGACAGCACGGTACGGAACACCGCAACCAGCAACGGGGCTTCTGCCTTGTGTTGGTCGAACGTATCCCGGAAAATTCGCCGGTTCAACCCCGCCAAACCGCATGTTTGATGCCCCTCCTTGCCATAGGCCTGAATCACAAGACGGCACCCGTCGACGTTCGCGAGCAAGTGGCCTTCGGGCCCGAGCACATCGCCGACGCCCTGCGCCAGTTGCGTGAAGCCCCCGGCGTCCAGGAAACGGCGATTCTGTCCACCTGCAACCGCACCGAGTTGTATGTGCACGCCGATTCCGACAATCCCGCACCCGTCATCGACTGGATCAGCCGCTTCCACAAGCTGCCGCCGGAAAAAGTAGCCCCGTACCTCTATGTCCATGACAACGAGTCCATGGTGCGGCACATGCTCAGCGTCGCCTCCGGGCTCGATTCCATGGTCCTGGGCGAGCCGCAGATTCTCGGCCAGATCAAGGACGCCTATCGCAAGGCACAGGAAAACGGCGTGCTCGGCGCCCTGCTCGAAAAGCTCTTCCAGCACACCTTCTCCGTCGCCAAGCAGGTACGCACCGACACCGCCATCGGCTCCAGCCCTGTGTCCATGGCCTTCGCCGCCGTCAGCCTGTCCAAGCAGATCTTCGGCGACCTCAATGACCAGACAGCCCTGTTGGTCGGCGCGGGCGAGACCATCGAGTTGGCCGCCCGGCACCTGCACGAGTCGGGCCTGGAGCGCATGATCGTCGCCAACCGTAGCGTGGACCGAGCCCGCGACCTGGCGGCCCAGTTCCAGGGCTATGCCATCGGCTTGAATGAGATCGACGCCCACCTGGCCGAGGCGGACATAGTGATCGCCTCCACCGCCAGCCCCGACCCGTTGATCACCAAGGCCATGGCCAAGCAGGCGGTCAAGCGCCGCAAACACGCCCCCATCTTCATGGTCGACCTGGCCGTACCGCGCGATATCGAGTCAGAATGCGCGGAACTACAGGACATCTACCTATACACCGTGGATGACCTCCAACAGGTGGTGCAGGAAGGTTTGAAATCGCGCCAGGAGGCCGCCGAGGAAGCGCGCGATATCGTCGAGACACAGGCCGCTCACTATATGGGCTGGATGCGCAGCCTGGAGGCGGTGGATACCATCCGCGACTTCCGCGAGCGCTCCCACGCCGCACGCGACGAGGTGCTCGACAAGGCACAGCGACTGCTGCGCAACGGCAAGTCCCCGGAGGAGGCACTGGAGTTCCTGGCCAACACCCTGACCAATAAACTCACGCACGCCCCCTGCATCCAGCTGCGCAAGGCCATGGAACAGGGCCAGGCGGATTACGTCGGACTGGCCCGCGACCTGCTCGATCTGGGCGAAGCCACCGCGGAGGACCCCGCCGCGACCGTGCCCGGTGCTCCCGGGCGGACCGGCACCATCGCCCCGGACGGAAAGTAACCTCCCAGTGAAAGACTCCATCCGCGCAAAGCTCGAGAACCTGGTGGAACGCCACGAGGAGGTCGGTCATCTCCTGTCCGACCCCACGGTCATGGCGGACAACGACCGTTTCCGCGACCTGTCCCGCGAGTACGCGCAACTCGACCCGGTGGCCGAGACCTTCGGTCGTTACCGTCAGGCCAGCGACGATCTGGAGACCGCACGGGAAATGGCGGCCGATGACGACCCGGACCTGCGTGCCATGGCGGCGGACGAGATCGCCGACACCCAGACCCGCATCGACGCCCTCGACACCGAATTACAGACCCTGCTTCTGCCCAAGGACCCCCACGACACCAGCAACACCTACCTGGAAATCCGCGCCGGTACCGGAGGCGACGAGGCCGCCATCTTCGCCGGAGACCTGTTCCGCATGTACTCGCGCTACGCCGAGAATCAGCGCTGGAAAGTGGAGGTGGTGAGCGCCAGCGAGGGCGAACACGGCGGCTACAAGGAGATCATCGCGCGGGTCATCGGCAACGAGGCCTTCGGTCGGCTCAAGTTCGAATCCGGCGCCCATCGCGTGCAGCGCGTGCCCGAGACCGAGTCCCAGGGCCGCATCCACACCTCCGCCTGCACCGTGGCCGTCATGCCCGAGGTGGACGAGGTCGCCGACATCGACATCAACCCCGCCGACCTGCGCATGGACACCTACCGTTCCTCGGGCGCGGGCGGCCAGCACGTGAACACCACCGACTCCGCCGTGCGCCTCACCCACATCCCCACCGGCATCGTGGCCGAGTGCCAGGACGAACGCTCGCAGCACAAGAACCGCGCCAAGGCCATGAGCCTGCTGAAGGCCAAGATCCTGTCCGCCGAGCAGGAGAAACAGGCCGCCGAGCAGGCCGCCACGCGCCGCAACCTGGTGGGCAGCGGCGACCGATCGGAAAAGATCCGCACCTACAACTTCCCCCAGTCGCGCATCACCGACCACCGCATCAACCTCACCCTGTACAAGCTGGCCGACGTCATGGCCGGTGGCCTCGACCCGGTGATCGACGCCCTGCTGGCGGAACACCAGGCCGATCTGCTGGCGGAACTCTCCGCGGGCTGACCCCGTGCTCATCGCCCGTCTGCTGGCCGATACCACCACCCGCCTGGACGCCCTCAACGGCGAGGGCCGGGCCGAGGCGGAGACCCTGCTGGGCCATGTTCTGAACACGGACCGCACGGGCCTGTTCATGCTGGAGACCAGCGATCTGGACGCGGACGCCCATGCGCGGTTCGAGGCCCTGGTCCAACGCCGACTCCGCGGTGAACCCGTCGCCTACATCACGGGCACGCGCGGCTTCTGGACGCTGGACCTGGCCGTCTCCCCCGCCACCCTGATCCCGCGCCCCGAGACCGAACAACTCGTCGAACTGGCCCTCGAATACGGCCCCCATGGCCCGGCCCACGTCGCGGACCTGGGCACCGGCAGCGGCGCCATCGCCCTGGCCCTGGCCAGCGAGCGCCCGCACTGGCGCATCGTCGCCACGGACGTCAGCCAGGCCGCCCTCGACGTGGCCGCCGGAAACCGCGACGCCCACCACCTGACCACCGTCACCCTGGTGCACGGCGACTGGTTCGAGGCCCTGCCCGAAGGCACCCGCTTCGACTTGATGATCTCCAACCCGCCCTATATCGAAGAAGCCGACCCACATCTGGATCAGGGCGACCTGCCCGCCGAGCCGCGCTCCGCCCTGGCCGCCGGCCCCGATGGTCTCGACGCCATCCGCCGCATCGCGGCATCCGCCCGGCAGTGGTTACTCCCCGGGGGGTGGCTGATGCTGGAACACGGCTACGACCAGGGCGCCGCGGTACGCACAATCCTGACCGACGCGGGGCTCGTGGACGCCCAAACCCACCCGGACCTGGCCGCTCGCGACCGGGTCACCGCCGCGAAGGCGCCCAGGTAGGCGGCGCGCAAGCCACTGAGCGAAACCCGGAACGCGCCGAGCGCGGTCAGATCGAGATCTGTACTCCAGTCACGTAGCCGGGCCAGTGCCAGAAACAGGCTCCCAACCCTGAACAACCATCGGAGTACGCATCTCGATGCGCGCGGCGCAGCCGCTCTTCACGCCGGGGAAGGTGCCTTGAACGACACGCGTTGACGCAACCAACGTTGAGCAGGCATCTCGAAATAGCGATAGGTCAACCAGGCCGCGGGAACCAACAACGCGAAGAACAGCACCAGATACACCGGTTCAAGCCAAAACCGGGGAGCCAGAAGACCGAAACTCACCGCAAAGGCGAACGCCAGTTGCAGCGGAAAGTGGATCAGGTAGGTGGCATAGGTAATGTCGCCGATCCATGAGACCGCCCCGAGCGAACCACCCCGTGACACATCCAGCAACGCAATCGCGCAGATCGTTGCGGGGAACAGGATGTACCCCGTGAACGCGGGCACAAGGCGGTACATCGGAACACCGCTGGCACTCAGCCCATCGATGGGATTCGACACGTAGGTCGAGACCAGAACGATAACCCACGCGGCCGACGCGCCCGCAAACACCCCCATCGCCCAGCGAGCACCCCTGTTCGTGACAGCGACCGTGAAATGAAAAACCACACCCCCCATGAAGAACAACGCCATCCCACGAGCTACAAAGGCCCCGCTCACCTGATAGGCAAGGAATGCGACAAGGGATATCACAAGCCCCCAGCGCCACCCTCCACCCCGGGCAAGCGCGACCATGAAGAACGCCGCGTACAACAACACCTCGACCGAAACCGACCACACCGGCAAGTTGAAAGAAAATCGCTCCCCCGGCCACCAGTTGGACGCGAAGAACAGGTGCAGCAGAAACTGGTAAGGCTCGTTGGCGAGGTTCACGAAAGGCTCGCCCTCCCGCGTGCGGTACCCGTCTTGCAGCACCGCAACCAACACCAGGGTAAGCAGGTGCAGTGGGTACAAACGGCTGAAACGTTGAGCAAAGAAACGTCCGACGGTCATTGTCCCCGCCGCTACGGAGGCACCGTACAACCAATGAAAAATGAAACCGGACAGAATGAAGAAATAGTCCACGGCCATATCGCCATGCTCGTAGAAGAGTTTGAGCACGGGGTAAAGCGGCTGGGTCTGTCGGTCGAACCCCAAGGGCAACTGCCCCGCACTGAAGGCAAAGTGCTGCCAATGCCAGAGGACGACGGACAATGCCGCCAACCCGCGAGAGACATCCAGTGCCGTCAGGCGGGTCGGCCAATTCGGTGCGGTCATCAGGATCGACGCCTAGCAAACGCGGAGTGAGGTTTGAGGTGGCCATGAACACGGCCATCGCGCATGGCGACGATTGTGCGTCCCATCCATTGCCGGAGAGTGAAATCACGGCCGACTCCCCACCCAACGCCGTGGTTGGCCCGAGGGGGCTACAGGTGAGAATCCGGGCATGGAGTTCATCAACAGCTATGCCCGCCTTCCGGCTCACTTCTTCGCCGACATTGATACCGCGAAGCCACCCAACCCCCGGCTGATTGCCTGGAACGACGCGCTCGCCCAGCACCTTGGGCTGTCCGCTATCGCCGATGACCGAGAGCAACTGGCGCGTTGGTTCAGCGGCGCGGAGCCACTGCCGGGCGGGCGCACCATCGCCCTGGCCTATGCCGGTCACCAGTTCGGCAACTTCGTCCCGCAACTGGGCGACGGCCGCGCCGCCCTGCTGGGCGAGTTGCGCAGCCCCGTGGACGGCCTGGGCTACGACATCCAGCTTAAGGGCTCCGGCCCTACCCCGTTCTCCCGGCGGGGCGACGGCAAGGCGTCACTGGGCCCTGTGATCCGTGAATACCTGCTCAGCGAGGCCATGCACCGCCTGGGCGTGCCCACCACCCGCGCCCTGGCGGCGGTAGCGACGGGTGAGGTCGTGTTCCGCGATGGCATGGAGCCCGGTGGTGTCATCACCCGCGTCGCCTCCAGCCATATCCGTGTGGGCACATTCGAATACTTCCTCGCGCGGCGCGACGTGGACGCCCTGCGCACGCTCACCGACTACGCCATCGAACGGCACTACCCGGAAGTGGTGGGTGCCGACCACCCGGTGTCGGCCTTCTTCGCCCAGGTGGTTCAAGGACAGGCGCGGCTGATCGCCCACTGGATGGCCCTGGGCTTCATCCACGGCGTGATGAACACCGACAACTGCGCCATCTCCGGCGAGACCATCGATTACGGGCCCTGTGCCTTCATGGATGAGTTCGACATCAACAAAGTGTTCAGTTCCATCGACCGCCAGGGCCGCTACGCCTACGGCCAGCAGTCCAACATCGCCATATGGAACCTCTACCGCCTGGCCGAGGCCCTGATGCAGCTCGAACCCCGCCCGGCCGCGTTCGAGGAGATCCTGCAGGGTTTTCAGTCCACTTTCGAGGACCAGTACTTCGCCCTCATGGCCCCCAAGCTGGGCCTTTCAGAGCTGAGGGAGGACGACCCGGAACTGATGACCGCCTGGCTGCAATACCTGCAGGACCACGGCCTGGACTACAGCCTGAGCTTCATCCGACTGCGCGACAGGATCAAGGCGGATGAAGACAGCGGGTTCGGTGAGTTCGCCGACCGCTGGCTTCGGCGTATCGCCGAGCAGGAGGGCGGTGCCGAGGGGGCCAGCACCCGCATGGCCCTGTCGAATCCCTTGTACATCCCCCGCAATCACCAGGTGGAACGCGCCATACAGGCGGCCTTCATGGATGACTTCAGCGTCTTCGAGGAACTGCATCGGGTGCTGTCCGAGCCCTACACCGAGCAGCCCGGAATGGAGCACTACGCCCTGCCCCCGGGTGACGACGAACGGGTCGAGATGACCTTCTGCGGGACCTGATGGGCGACGGGGCCACGCGGCCCCGAAAGATTTCGCATCGAGATGCGTACTCCACTCTTCGTTCAGGGCCCGGAGCATGAATCCGGCACCGACCCCGCTACGTGACCGGAGTACGGACCTCGGTCTGACCGCGCGCTATTCGAACTCCATCTGCCGGAACATGGTGCTGGCGTTGAGGGCGGACAGCTCGTCAAAGGTATCCAGGTGCGCATAGGCGGACTGGTCGATCTTGTAGACGTCGTTCAGACCGCCCCCGGCATCCAGGATCTCGGTGATCCTCTCCCGCATGTAGCTCAGGTAGCCGACGGTGTACCGGGTAACCTCGGCCATATTGGTGGGCTCACCATGGCCGGGCACGACGATTTCCGCCCCCAGGGCCTCGAACTTGGGCCAGGTCTCCACCCATTCGCCGGTGTGGGTGTGCTCGAAAACCGGCAGCAGTCGTTGATGGAAGGCGATATCGCCGGCGATCACGACCTTCTGATCCGGCAGCCAGACGGAGATATCCCCCGGGCTATGAGCCGGGCCCAGATGCAGCAACTCGATGCGCTTGCCGCCCAGTTCGATGATCTTCTTGTCGGTGAAGGTCTCGTCGGGCATGACCAACCGGGTCCCCATGAACTTGTCGCCGGAGCGGGTGCGGATGCGGTCGATGACGAATTCGCCGCGCTCCTTGAGCTCGTGGGCGGCGTCCTCGTGGGCAATGATGTGGGCGCCCTGCTCCTTCCAGTAGGCACTGCCCATGGAGGCGTGGCCCTGGCCGTTCTCCCAGACCACGTACTTCACGGGCTGGTCCGTGACCTTCTTGATCTCCTCGTGCAGGGC
>JBMYTL010000036.1:0-27079 GCA_049604295.1 Gammaproteobacteria bacterium | reverse complement strand
GCTCCGGCACATTCATAGGGACCAATGTCGAGGAAGGGCAGGCCGCACGCAGCGCCGCCGACTTCATCAGTTCCTACGCCATTGCGTGCAAGGACGCACGCGCAAGCTATGACCGGCTCAGATCGCTCGCCGCTTCCGACATCGTCCCCGAAGAACGTTTGATCGGGTTGCGGCATGGGTGCGATGAGTTGATCGCCTTCCTGACCACCATCATCAGGACAATGCGGGAGAAGAAGTCATGACCCGGTCTCAAGGCTCCCCGACTTCAAACTTCAAACTTCGATCTCCTTACTTCAACTACCTGACCGTCACCGCCGGTTACTGGGCCTTCACGGTTACCGACGGTGCCATCCGCATGCTGGTGGTGCTGTATTTCCACCTGTTGGGCTATTCGCCCTTCGAGGTGGCCATGCTGTTTCTCTTTTACGAGTTCTTCGGGGTGGTCACCAATCTGGTGGGCGGTTGGCTGGGGGCGCGCATCGGGCTCAACCTGACCATGAACATCGGCATGGGCATGCAGGTGGTGGCCCTGGGGCTGTTGGCGGTGCCCGATGCCTGGTTGACCGTGCCCTACGTGATGGCGGCGCAGGCGCTGTCGGGCATCGCCAAGGATCTGAACAAGATGTCCGCCAAGGCGACCGTGAAAACGCTGACCTCGGGCGGTGGCGAGGGCAAGCTGTTCCGCTGGGTGGCGGTGTTGACCGGGTCCAAGAATGCCCTCAAGGGGGCCGGGTTCTTCGTGGGGGCTGCGTTGTTGGAATGGCTTGGCTTCCGCGGTGGCCTGATGGTCTTGGCGGTGGGGCTTGCCGTGGTGCTCGTGGTGACCGTCGTGCTGCTTCCATCGGGGGTAGGGCGCATGAAATCCAAGCCCAAGTTCACCCAGGTGTTCTCGCGCATCCCCGCCATCAACTGGTTGTCGGCGGCCCGGTTTTTCCTGTTCGGTTCCCGCGATGTCTGGTTTGTGGTCGGTCTTCCGGTGTTCCTTTACGAAGTGCTCGGATGGTCGTTCATGCAGGTGGGTGCTTTCCTGGCCCTGTGGGTGATTGGATACGGCATCGTTCAGGCCAGTGCGCCCCGACTGGTGGGGACGAACCACGGTGGTGCCAGTGCGCGTGTTTGGGCTGCGGCGCTGTTCGTGTTTCCGCTCTTGATCGCGCTCGCTCTTGAGGTGGGGTGGCCAGCTGATGCGGTGTTGATCGTGGGGCTCATCGGATTCGGGATCGTCTTCGCTATCAACTCATCGGTTCATTCCTACCTGATCCTGGCCTATTCGGATCACGACAAGGTGGCCATGAACGTCGGTTTCTACTACATGGCCAATGCCGGGGGGCGCTTGCTCGGTACGGTACTGTCCGGTGCGTTGTACCAATGGGGTGGATTGACGTTATGCCTTTGGGCGTCAGCGTCTTTTATCCTGATGGCGATGGTGTTGTCGCTGCGCCTGCCTCCGGTTCCGACTGAGGCGATGCAGGAATAGACCAAGGCGCTCGTGGTCCTGCCGCAGCGGGCTTTGTGCGGAGTCCCCGAACCCCTTGGGCTTACTTGGACAGCGGGCTTGGCCTCGCTAAAACCTATGTCCAGTTATCGGGATGATCCGGTGCTCTTACCTTATGAAGCGAGTGGTATTCGCTGGCCGCTCGCAACAACAGGGACAGCCTCCAATGAACGCCGAATATGCCGAATTCATCCCGGGTACACGGTATTTTCTGACCGCCGATACCCGTGGCCGAGGCCCGGTATTCATCGGGGAAACCCACGTCGATCTGCTCCGCAGGGCCTTGCGCGGTGAGATGGTCCGCCACCCCTTCGAAATTGAGGCGTGGGTCATCATGCCGAATCACGTTCATATGATCTGGCGATTACCTGATGGTGATGTGGATGTGGCGGGCCGCTGGCGATCCGCATGCCGGGCCGTTGCATCGATGATGGGTGTCTCGACTGCCGATGACCTATGGCATCCGCGGTTGAAGGAACGTGTTCTTTCCAACAAGGACGAGTGGAAAAGACACCTCGACCGTGTTCATGCGGACCCGGTGCGCCACGGCGTGGCGGGCCATCCCCGCGAGTGGCCGCATTCGTCCTACCGGTCATGCCTGGCCAAGGGCTGGGTGTTTGAAGATGCCGTGAGCGGGAGCGGGGCTACGGAGGCGTTCGCCTGGGCCTGAGCTCTGAGCGGGGGAGGAGATGGGGGCGCGGTTCGGGCAGCCCGGGCCGCGGTGATTTCGGGACGGTCCCGGGGACACTGGGGCAGCCCGAAAGGTTATGCTCGGGTTGTCTGATCGTTTCCGAAACCGCCGCGCAGTGCGTAGATTCGCGGCCAACATCTCACGGAGTGCCCCCCCATGTTCGCCAAACGCCTGTTTCCCGCCGTCCTGCTCGCGTCACTTCTGGGAGGTGTGACCGGCACTTCGCATGCGGCGGTGGAGAACGGTCAGCAGTTCCAGGATTGGAAGGCCGTGTGTCAGGAGGTCACCCCTGAGGGTGAAGCGCCCGTCAACGTTTGTCGCATCGCCCAACAGGCCTTTCGGCCTGATGGCAAACCGGTGGCCGCCTTGTCCGTTGGATATCGTGCGGGGCAGGACAAGCCGCTGGCTGTTATCACGGTGCCGCTGGGTGTCGCCTTGAAAACCGGGCTGGCGCTGGCAATCGACGAGGCTCAGCCCACCCAGGTGCCCTACAGCATATGCGTGCCCGCCGGGTGTCAAGCCATCGGGCCGCTCGACGACAGCATGGTGACGGCCATGAAACAGGGCAACACATTGAGCATTCTCTTTATTGCTCCCGACGGTAAGAAGTTGCGCGCGGATCTTTCCCTGGCCGGGTTCACGGCGGCCATGAATGCACTGAAATGATTGCGCGGGCTTACGCCTGACCCGTTGCCGCCGGGATGACGTTCCTTGGATCGTAAGCTCACAGATGTGGATGCGGTGTTGTTCGACCTCGACGGCGTGCTCTATGTCGGTGACGAGGTGATCGAGGGGGCGACGCGGACCCTGGAGCAGGTCCGGGCGGCCGGGCTGGTGTGTCGTTTCATTACCAACACGTCCACGCGGCTGCCGCACTCAGTGGGAGCCAAGCTGCGGGGCATGGGGTTTCCGATCCGCGACGACGAAATCTTCAGTGTCGTGACCGCGACCCGCGACGTGCTTGCCACCCGCGGCTGCCCTTCGGTCCATCTGTTGGTGGGCGAGGAAGTGCGACCTTTTTTCTCCGCGTTCCCAGAGTCACCGGAACCGGAGTGTGTCGTGGTGGGTGATATCGGTGCGGCCTGGAATTACACCCTGCTCAACCGGGTGTTCAACGAGCTCATGGCGGGGGCCGAGTTATTGGCCATGCACAGAAATCGCTATTGGCAGGCCGGGAACGGATTGCGCATGGATATCGGCGCTTTCGTCAGCGGGTTGGAGTACGTGAGCGGAAAAGCGGCGACGGTGGTGGGCAAGCCCAGCACGGCGTTTTTCTCTCTCGCCGTGAAATCCGCGGGCGTTCCCGAGGGGCGGGTGTTGATGGTGGTGATGACATCGAGAACGACATCGGGGGGGCGCAACGGGCGGGCCTACGTGGTGTGTTGGTGCGGACCGGAAAGTTCAGGCCCCATGTGATGGAACAATCGGCCGTCGTGCCGGATGCCCTGATCGGGTCAGTAGCGGATTTGCCCGCGCTTTTGGGTTTGTGATTGCGTCCGCCCGGGTGGACGGAATAAGTTCCGTCCGGGAACGTCTGTATTGAACGGCTTCGGTGGCTGGTTCATAACGACCGTCCCTGCCCTGAGGGTGATTCGCGCCCGCGCTAGCCGGTAGTTAAATCCCCCCTGACAAACCGAATAACAGATCCAGACCCCCGAGGACTGGCGGAGGAAGAGCATGAGTATGAAACGTCGTGAATTCATGAAGCTGCTGAGTGCGGCCGCGGCATCCGGACTGATTCCCAGGATGAGCTACGCCGCCGATGGCAAGCTCGACGGCCTGTTCGACGTGCCCATGAAAGGCAACGCTCGCCTGCTTCACTTCACGGACGTTCATGGTCAGATTCTCCCCACCTATTTCCGCGAGCCCAATGTGAACCTCGGCGTGGGTGACGCGTACGGCCGTCCGCCGCACATCGTCGGCAAGGCATTTCTCAAGGAGATGGGTATCAAGCCCGGGACCCCTGAGGCCTATGCCTACACCTACATGGACTTCGAGGAGAATGCGAAGAAGTACGGCCCCGTGGGTGGCTTCGCCCATCTCAAGACCCTGCTTGAGCACCTGCGCACCCAGGCGGGTGGCCGCGAGAACACCCTGACCCTGGACGGTGGCGACTCCTGGCAGGGTTCCGCCACCTCCCTCTGGACCCGGGGCGTGGATATGGTGGAGACCTCCAACATCCTCGGCGTGGATGTCATGGTCGGTCACTGGGAGTTCACCTACAGCCAGAAGCAGTTGCTCAGCAACATCGCCCTGTTCAAGGGCGACTTCATCGGCCAGAACGTTCGCGTAAAGGAATCGTCCCTGTTCGGTGGTGACTACCTGGACCTGGTCGATGAATTCGAGGGCCTGGGGCTGTACAGCGAAGACACGGGCCATGCCTTCCGCCCGTATACCATCCGTGAAGTGGGCGGCCATCGTGTCGCCGTGATCGGCCAGGCCTTCCCCCGCATGGCCAATGCCAACCCCCAGGAGTTCTTCCCTGACCTGTCATTCGGTCTGCGCGAGGATGACATGTCGGATCTGGTCAAGCGTATCCGCTCCGAGGAAAACCCCGCCGCCGTGGTGCTGCTCTCCCACAACGGCATGGACGTGGACATCAAGATGGCCCAGCGTGTCGGTGGCCTGGACGCCGTGTTCGGTGGCCACACCCACGACGGTGTGCCCAAGCCCGTGAAGGTGAAGGACAGCGCCGGTCGTCAGTGTCTGGTGACCAACGCCGGATCCACCGCCAAGTTCGTCGGTGTCATGGACATGGACATCCAGGGTGGCGCGCTCAAGAACATGGAGTACCGCATGGTGCCGGTCATCTCCAACATGATCCCGGCCGATCCGGAGATGGAGGCCTACATCACGCGCATGCGCTCCAAGAAGTATGACGAGGAGATCGTCGAGAGCCGCGTGCCCGCCCTCTACACGAACAAGGAGCGCGCGGGTAAGACCTACGAGGAGATCCTCACGGAGAAACTCGCCATCGCCGGTGAGACCCTCTACCGCCGCGGTAACTTCATGGGTACCTGGGACCAGGTGCTGTGCAATGCCCTGCGCGCCCATTACAAGGCCGATGTCGCCCTGTCCGCCGGGGTGCGCTGGGGGACGTCCGTTCCCGAGGGCATGTGGATCACCATGGACGACGTGGTCAACCAGAGTGCCATGACCTATGCCGAGACCTACGTGTCGGAGATGACCGGCCAGCAGCTGCTGGACATCCTCGAAGGTGTGGCCGACAACCTGTTCGATCCTGATCCCTATCTGCAGTCCGGTGGTGACATGGTCCGCGTCGGCGGCCTCGACTACACCATCTACCCGAAGAACAAACTCGGCGAGCGCATCCGTGAGGCGCGCCTCGATAACGGTAACTACATCGATCCCAAGGGCGTGTACTCCGTAGCGGGATGGGCTCAGGTGAACCGCGTGCCGGAAGGCGAGCTGCTCTGGGATATCACCCGCGAGTGGATCCTGGCCAACCGTGACGAGAAAACCAAGATTCTCAATCTCAAGAAGGTCAATCACCCCAAACTCGTGGGCGTCAACGACGATCCGGGCCTCGCCGATTACCCCGGCAAGACCGCCTGATCTTGGGAAGCTTTGAATGAATCTGGCGCGAGCGAATTGGCTTGGAACATCGTCCAGTTCAAGGCACGAATCGCACGTAGTAGCGCGCTATTGCGAAGTTTCGCAACGCCCAAACGGGCGATTTGACGGGCCAGGGCGCCGTGTCATGATTTGTTCAGAGCTTCCCTGATGGGGTTCGCAATCGGGTGCCCGCGGGCACCCGGCATGAACGGCTGGCCGCGACGAGCGGTCGGCCGTTTTCTTTTGCCTGTTATCGCCCTGCTGCTTTTGTGGCCGGCGGTTGCCGCACGGGCTGACATCGTAAAGCCGACCATGGTGGATATCGCCGTGCACAGCACCGGCGTTGTCGACGTGGAACTGCATGTGAGCATCGAGGCCCTGCTCACCGGCATCAACAACCGCTACCGCAATACCAAGGATGCCCCCCAGTCGGATTTCTACGACGAACTGCGTGCGCTTCCGCCCGACGAACTGGCGCCCCATTTCGAACCGTTCAAGGCACGCCTCCTTGACGGGATCGAACTGCGATTCGACGGTGAACTCGTGGATCTGGAAATCTACAAGACCAAGATCCCCGAGGCGGGCTACCAGAAGGTCCCGCGCGAATCCGTGGTCTACCTGCGCGCTGAGACACCGCGCGGGGCACAACGGCTGACCTGGTATTTCCCGAAAAAATTCAGCGACAACGCCGTGCGCGTTCGCCAGATCGACCGGCCCCGAAAGCAGTTTCGCTGGTCCGATTGGGTATGGCTACGTGACGACGAAACCAGCGAGCCGTTTCCCATAGAGGAGAATTTCGTCAAACGGCCGGTCATGGAGGTGATGGCCAGCTACATCGAGCTGGGTTACGACCACATCTTCCCCCAGGGGCTGGATCACATCCTCTTCGTGGTCGGCATCTTCCTGCTCATCATCCGCGTCAAACCCCTGCTGGCGCAGATCACCATGTTCACCGTCGCCCACTCCATCACCCTGGGCTTGGCCGTCTACGGTGTTTTCGAGATATCCCCGCGCATTGTCGAACCCCTGGTGGCCCTGTCCATCGCCTATGTCGGTGTTGAGAATCTCGCCACGCGCAAGGTCATGAAACACCGCCTGGCCCTGGTGTTCGGTTTCGGGTTGCTGCACGGCTTGGGCTTCGCCGGGGCACTAAAGGACTTCGGCATGCCCCCGGGTGATTACGCCGTGGCCCTGGTGGCCTTCAACATCGGCGTGGAACTGGGCCAGGTGGCCATTGTGTTTGCGTCATTCCTTCTTTTCGCCGGATGGTTGGCCCGGCATGACTGGTACCGCCGCGCCGTGGTCATTCCGGTGTCGCTGATGATCTCCATCCTTGGGTTCACGTGGATGGTTCAGCGCATCTCGTTGTGAGATTCCGCCGGGGCCGCTCAGCGTACCCACATGGGGTGATTGAGCGTTGAGGTCGGGACGGCCATGAGTCGATACGGGAACGCGTACTCCGGTGTGTCCGGGTTATTTTGAGGAAGCTGGTGAATGTTGCGGGGTGTTTCAGGAAGCTCCGGGTACTGGGATTCGGTGGGGTCCAGGGAGTACCAGTGGCAGCCCTGGCGCAGGATCAGATAGATGTGATGGGTGGTCTCGGTGCTCTCGTCCTTCAATGGCGTTTCACCCAGGGCGAAGTGATCCGGGTGCACGCCGACCCGGTACAGGAGGGAGGCGAGTATTGAAGAACGACAGGTACACGTGCAGTCGGAGTACCAGGGAAATCCGCCGAAATCGGCGAACAGGGTTCCGTAGGTCTGAAGGGTCAGGAAATCCTGCTGTCGCCGATAGGCAAGGGCCGCATCGTACTGGGGATGACTCGGACGCATTCCCCTGTCGAACAGCCATTTCCAGACCACACGGGTGCGACGCCATATCTCCTGATCGTCCGTGGTCGTGGTGGCGGGCAAACCGATATCGGCGAGCATTGCCCTGATCGGGGCGGAATCGGTATCCAATTCCCGAAGGAGTGTTTGATCCCAATTCCTGCTCAGGTCCTCGCGGACGTAGAACACACCACCGCTGGAGCGGTAGACCAGGGAACCCTGGTATCGGGTCCGTAGAATCAGCCGTGCGGCATCAGGTATCCGGTTGTCGACCTTGATCGCGATGTCCGACATGCCGCTGCGGGACCGGTTGTAGTAGAGGGTTCTGAGCCGGTTCTCGTGAAGGTCCAACAGACGAACCCGGTTGCTGCCCGTCGTGTACAGAAGATGATCGCAGTTCAGGTAGGCCAAGCCCTGGATCAAACCCGATTTCACCTGGTGCAGCAGTTCGCCGCCGGTCGCTGTCAGGCGGTGTATCCGGCCAATACCGTTGCGTTCGGAACTGACGATCAAACGACCCAAAGGGTCAAAGCAGAAGTAACCGGTCCATGAGCCGCCCGTCTGGCTGCGGGAAATGCCGCGTACCTGTTCCGGCGCACGGAACGGCCCGGTACCCAGGAGCCTATGCAGCGTGCCACCCCCGGAAAGTCGGGCGCGCACGCTGAAGTTCATGCGCCCGGACGGATCGAGTCCGATAGCGGCGATGGGGCGGGGATGGGTGTAGGCGATGGCCGGGGTCGAAAGCCTGCTTCCCCGGTTGAGCATGTAGATCGTTCTGCCCGCCTCGAGCACGAAGAACAGGTCGCCATCCCGGTTGAAGGCAATGCTGGAGATCCGTGTGCTCGCGTTCCTGAAAACCTTGCGTCCGGCGTCGGGTGAGAAGTCAAGGATGACGCCGCCATATCCACTGCTGTCCGTGGAATGAAAGCTTTGAATCCGCATGAACTGCTGGCTTCCTACTGGTTGGGGGTAACGCCTGGAGTGCGGCGCCAAGACGATTAAACCCGCGGCATTCGTCGCCGGGTTCCGGGTGGAGTGGGACCAGTGTTCCAGGCTTCGGACGCGCTTCGGTGGCCTCGGTGCGCGACTATTGAGCAGGAGCAACCCTGAGTCGCTTTTTCCCAGCCCCTCTTGCGCTTTACGCCGGATGTCCGTTCGTGGCTACTACCCCGGTAGCGGGGCGATTCTAACGGGTGTCGTCTTTCCCGTGTCCTTTACGCCTGTCCCAGTGCCATTGTAGGTATGAGGCCATGATCAAGGAACCCGCCATGAACCCCCCGATGATTCCAAACGGCAGGGCAAGGAACCAACCGTACTTGTAGTTCTCACCGGGCCTTGGGTGCCAATCCCACATCTGCAGGTAACCGCTACGGGCAAGCCAGGTTAGCCCGCAAATGCAGAGGATCACGACGATGACGTAGAGCGTGTTGTACAGAGGCGGTCGGTCGTCTGCGTGCCCGCCCGTGTTGGGTTTTCCTGGCGTGGCCCGGTGGCCCGGGGTGTCATCATCGCGCGGATCATTCATGACTTCGATGCCGCATGACGGTGGCGTTCCGTACGTGATCCATCGATCCGATCAGCCCGTTCCCGGCGCCCCGTCGATCTGCGTGGGCGGAACGGTGCCCGGTGCTTCAGAAGCCGTGAGCGGGATGGACCCGGCCACCAGGACCAGTATTGCCGCCGTGGCGATCCAGCTGCCGAAGATCCGCATTCCCGTGGTGATCCACAGTGCCTTGCGCTTCATGAGCAGGGTGGTCAGATGTAGAGGAATGAGCCCCAGCGCAAGGAGCATCCCGGTCATATAGAGCATGGGGTCGGTGATCTCGGAGCGAATGGCGGCGACGCTCTCGTAGCCCAGACCGAGGGCGGTGACCAGGACCAGGGTGAAGGCAATGGCGCGGGGCAGACCTTTGTCCAACGCGACCAATGCCCCGATGAGGACGGACAGGGGAAGGAGGGCTTGGCTGAGCAGTGGGACTTCAATGAAGAAGACCGCGAGCAGGGCGCCGACGATACTGGCCAGCAGGTAGCCGGTCGCAAGTGTTTCCAACTGCTTTCCCTGCCGATGGGCAAACCACAGGGCCAGTCCCACCAGGGGCAACAGCGTGGCGAAATGCAAAGGCGGATGAAGCATGCCCAGGTAGAGATCGTTGGCGGCAAACCCGAGGTGTGCCCCCGCGGGTGCAGGGGCCAGGGTCAGCAGTGCCGCCGTGGCGATAACTGATGGCCGCACGCCCTCAGTCATGCAAATCCGGGTCATGCAAAAACGCCCATCATGATCCAGACACCCGCTGCCGCGATGGCCGCACCGCCCGCGCGCAACAGAGCCATACCCCTGGGCATGTGGGTCACGAAGCCGATGAGGATGCCCGCGATGTGGATCAGGCCCGTGGCGACCACGAAGCCGATGCTGTAAGCGAGTGGGTCGGCGTTGCCGGGCAGTTCAAGGCCATGGGCGTGGCCGTGGAAGATGGCGAAGAAGCCGACGATGAGAAAGCTGGCCCAGATCGGGGGGCGCAGCTTGAACAGGATCACCGCGCCCAGCATGACCACCGACAGGGCGATGCCCAGTTCGATGCTGGGCAGGGGCATGCCGACCAGGCCGGTGACACCGCCGACCGCCATCATCAGGGGAAAGGCGACGGGCAGGATCCATAGGGCGGGCATGCCAAGCTGTGCACCCCACATGCCCACGGCGAGCATGGCGAGCATGTGATCGAGACCGCCGAAGGGATGCATGAACCCGGTGGTGAACGCGCTGCCCCCGACCGCGCCCTCGGTGTGGGCGAGGGTGCTCAGGGGGATGAGCAGGGTAAGGAGCAGGCCAATGCGCTGCATGTTTACGGTTGCGGAATGACGGTGCATGAATACCTCTTTACCAATCCAGAAGGGGGACGATGTCGAAGTATAAACGCGGCCTTCCACCTGGGTGTCCCGCGTGTTCTCGGGTTGCCTGCTGATCAGCTTCCCGTTTCAAGGTAGGAGCAGCAATAGTCGCTGACCTGTTCGACCTTGAGCGAGAAGGTCGCGTTAGCGGGGATCTCAAACTGCTCACCAGCTGTGAACGTGCGCCACTCGCTGGAGTCGGGCAGTTGCACGGTGAGGGCACCCTGCAGGACCTCCATGATCTCCGCCGAGCCGGTGTCGAAGGTGTACTCACCCGGCATCATGATGCCAAGGGTTTTGCGGGTGCCATCGGGGAACACGACGGTGCGGCTGGTCACCTTGCCATCGAAGTAGATGTTCGCTTCTCGGATGGCGGTGACGTTGGTGAACTCGGACATGGGGCGGGAATCTGCGGTAAGTGACAATCAGCGAAGGCTGCGGCCCGCCGCACAGTGGGTCAAGCAAGGTCGAGCAGGGGGGCGGGCGAACCGCTTCCGTGGTGGCTATTTCGCAGCGGCGGCCCGCGTCTCGGCCAGCATCTGGAACTTACGCACGTCCGTGAGTATGGATTCAAAGTCGCTCTTCCAGCGGGCGAACTGGATTTCCAGTTCCGGTTCCGGGAAGAGTTTTTCCAGGGTGTCCGGGTTCACCACGGAGATGATGGATTCCTTGTCCTCGGCAATGATGGCGATCTTCAGTGGCAGGTACGGGATCAATTGCGGGTACTTGGCGGTCAGTGCGCGGATCTCGTCTTTCTTGCCGAAGAAGAACAGGCGATACAGATCGGTCTTGTAGCCGAAATCGCCCAGCCCGCCGTCACATTTCTGTTCGTGGGCGATGGTGTAGCCGTGTTCCTCGATGGCCGACATGAGCACTGCACGGGCCTGCTCGAAGGGCAGGGTGGTGCGCGACATGAGCAGGTTCTCGGCCTGGGCCGAGAGGCTGGTCGCCGCCAGGATCAGGAGGGTGCCCAGGATCCGGAACGGGCGGCCGATGCGGGTGTTGAAGGACTTCACAGGGTGGCCTCCTCGAGCAGGTTCATGAGGGTCTCGTGCATGCGTGCTCCGGCCTCCTGAAGCTGGGTGTTGTTGAACAGGCGGGTGACCACCGCCATGTTCATGACGATCAGTTGTACCGAGCCGTCCTCGTTCTCCACCACGGTGATCCGGCAGGGCAGCACCGTGCCGATCCGGGGTTCGATCTTGAGGATGTCGTAGAGCTGATTGAAGTTGCAGAAGCGCAGGCTGACCTGCTTCTTGTTGACCGCGAACTCGTCCCAGATGCCTTCCTCGATGAAGCGGTCGGGGAAGGAACGGAAGTTGGAACCGGCCAGGGCCTGCTTCACGTTGGCGATGGTGGTGGCGAAATCGTAGGGCGAGTCGAAGAACAGGGTGGGTTCCTCGTCCTCGGTGATCTCCACGAGTTTTTCCTGCTGCTCGCCGAGATTGCGCAGGAAAATGATCAGGTCATGGATGTCCTGGTCGTTGAGCCCCAGCTTCTCGGCGGAAGCCATGTCGGTGCCACGACGGCCATGGGTGATGACATGGCGCAGCATTTCGTCCGATGAAGAGCGCAGAAAACCGTTGTTGGCGATGGCGGGTGGAATGACTCGGAACTCACGCGGGCGCGAGTAGGTTACGCCGGTGCCCTGACCGCCGCTTTCACCTTCGTCGCCGTGGCATTTTTCACATTTTTCGGCGAACAGGACCCGCCCCCGTTCCAGGTCACCAACGGCCGTGAATTCGGGCTCTTGGTAGGGCTCGGTGCCGGTGATCGTGCGCAGATGCTTGACGATGGCATCCACCTGGGCGTCGCTCAGGGTCATGAAGGGGGGCATGACACGCCCCGGGCGACCGTAGCGGATGGTCTTGCGCAGGTACTCGTCGGTGGTGACCTTGAATTTCTCGGCGGCCAGCGGAATGCCGAGGCTACCCGCGCCATCGGCCCGGTGGCAGACCACGCAGTGCTTTTCGTACAACTCGGCGCCGTCGGGGGCTGCCCAGGAAAGCGACGGCCCGAGAGTGGCGAAGATGAAGAGGAACAGGCGGGTGGCTTGGAGTCTCACGGCGGTCACGGTGTCGGGAAGGGGCGAAGATTCGGTAAGCGATCCGCCGGGCATGAGGGTGGGCGGAGGGTCGCGGAATTAGACTTTGCTGATGGAGTGGTGGCACTGACCGTAATCAATGTGCCTTGATGTTGCATCGCAACGAGGGTCTATGTCGTGGTTATAACCGAGCGCGTAGTATGGTTTTCCCCAGATCGCTTGCGCTGTTGATGCAAATCATTGGGCCCGCCAATACCCCTATGGCGCAATCAGGTTTCAAGATCACCGGTCACGCCAGACGTGCGGTGTGTCACTCCGGAGGTGCCGATCATGTGCCTGGGCATTCCCATGCAGATTCAGACCATCGATGGCTTCAACGCTCACTGTGAGGCCAAGGGCATCACCCGTGATGTCAGCCTGTTCATGATGCAGGGTGAGTCCCTGGAGCCAGGCGATTTCGTCGTCGTCCACGTGGGCTACGCCATCCAGAAGGTGACGGAGCAGGAGGCTCGTGGCGCCTGGGAGGTCTACGACGAGATGTTGCGCCTGGAACAGGAGGACAATGCGGTCCGGGCGGCGAACAAGCCGGGTACGGGCCATGCATGAGCTGGCCGTATGCCAAGCACTCATGGGCCAGGTGACCCGGGTGGCGGCGGACAACGCCGCCGACCGGGTGCTCGGCGTCACCGTCCGCCTCGGCCCCCTGTCGGGTGTTGAAGCCCAGTTGCTTCAGGATGCCTACCCCATTGCGGCCGCCGGTACGGTGGCCGAAGGCTCGGAACTGACCATCGAGTTGATGCCGGTGCGTGTGCATTGCGAGAGCTGCGGCGCGGACAGTGACGCGACGGTGAACCATCTGGTGTGCGGTTCCTGCGGCGATTGGCATACGCGCATTCTCAGCGGTGACGAGATGTTGCTGGCTTCGGTGGAACTCGAACGCGAGACGGAGCAGGACGCCCCCGGAACACTGCACTGAGATCGGGCGGATGATGGTCCAGAAAAGAAACTCCCGCACAGCAGGCCCGCACGCGTCATTGCGGGGCGCCGAATCGGCCCTGCGACTGACAACACCTTTTTCGGGGCACAGTTCCCGGGCAAGCGCGTATCAACGCGATCAGGAGGCCTCTCATGTGTGACACCTGTGGCTGCAATATCACTTCCGGAAACCGGCACCTGATCCAGGCTGACGGGAAACACGGACACACCCGTTCAGGTCGGGAGTCCATAGAGGTTTTGAGCAACCTGCTCAGCGAGAACGACCTGACCGCGGCGCACAATCGCGAGCATTTCGATCGGCACGGTGTATTGGCCGTCAACCTCATGTCCTCCCCCGGGTCAGGGAAGACCGCGCTCCTGGAGGCAACCATTGCCGCCCTCAAGGACGAGTTGAACATCGCCGTGGTGGAGGGTGATCTGGAGACCGAGAACGATGCCGACCGCATTCGTGCCCAGGGTGTGCCTGCCATGCAGATCGCCACGGGAACCGCCTGCCATCTCGACGCGCATATGGTTCACGATGCCCTCCACGGCCTGGAACTGGACGGCCTGGATATCGTGTTCGTCGAGAACGTGGGCAACCTGGTCTGTCCCGCCAGTTTCGATCTGGGTCAGCATCACAACATCACGCTGTTGTCGGTCACGGAGGGCGATGACAAGCCGGCCAAGTATCCCGTGATGTTCCGCGCCGCCGACCTGATGTTGTTGACCAAGTCCGATCTGCTGGCCGTACTCGACGATTTCGAGCCCGCACGGGCCGAACGTTTCCTGCGCGAATTGGCCAACGAGGCTCCTGTGATTGAGTTGTCCGCCCGCAAGGGAATCAATCTCGGGGCCTGGTTCGAATGGCTGCGGGCCGCGGTGCGCGCCCAGAAGGACCGAGTGGCGGGGGGAAAGACCCGCCGCCCAGCCATTCAACCTGACGGGGTCGCCCTGCACGAAGGTGGGCACGGCACACCATGAGCGATACGGCCCGCGACTGGCTGGATCGCATTCACGGCCTGGAG
The DNA here is from genome assembly GCA_049604295.1 of Gammaproteobacteria bacterium. Classification (GTDB taxonomy): domain Bacteria; phylum Pseudomonadota; class Gammaproteobacteria; order JACKNK01; family JACKNK01; genus JBMYTL01. The sequence continues at coordinate 12,555 of JBMYTL010000036.1, read as the reverse complement.
CTGGCCGAAACGGTGCGTATCATGAATGTCTGCGGGGGGCATGAACGCTCCATCACCATGGCGGGGCTGCGCGGTGCCCTGCCGGAGCGTGTCGAGTTGATCCCGGGGCCGGGTTGTCCGGTGTGCGTCTGCCCGGAAGAGGACGTCTATGAGGCGATACAGATCGCCCGCCATGAGGACGTCATCCTGGTCGCGTTCGGCGACATGCTGCGGGTGCCGGTGAACGTGCCCAAGTCCGAGCCCCGTTCCCTGGAACAGGCGAAGGCCGCCGGTGCGGATATCCGCCCGATCGCCTCGCCCCTGGAGGCCGTTGCCATTGCACGGGATAACCCCGGTCATGAGGTCGTTTTCTTCGCCGCCGGATTCGAAACCACGACCGCTCCGGTGGCGGCCATGTTGGCCCAGGGCGTCCCGGAAAACCTTTATGTGCTGCTGTCCGGCCGTTTGACCTGGCCCGCGGTGGCCATGCTGCTGAACTCGGAAGAGGCGGGCTTCCAGTGTTTGATCGCACCAGGACATGTGGCCACGGTCATGGGGCCGGAGGAGTGGGCCTTCGTGGTGGACGCGCACGGTATACCCGCCGCCGTTGCCGGATTCAGTTCAGAGAGTCTGCTGGCGGCCATGTACTCGGTGCTGCGCCAACATGTGGAGGGGCGATTGTTCCTGGATAACTGCTATCCCGAACTGGTCCGTCCCGGTGGCAATGTTGCCGCCCGCGCGCAGCTGGACCAGGTCATGGAGATTCAGGATGCCAACTGGCGGGGGGTCGGGGTGATACCGAAGTCGGGCTTTGGCCTGGCGCGCGATTACCAGGACCGCGATGCACGCCAGCGTTTCCCCGGTTATGCCGACGAGGGCCGCAAGCGGGCCGGTGAAATGCCGCCCGGTTGCGATTGCGCCCGGGTGGTGCTGGGCAAGGTCTACCCAAACGAGTGTCGGCTCTATGGCAAGGCCTGCACACCGCGAAACCCGGTAGGGCCCTGCATGGTCTCTGACGAGGGGGCCTGCCGTATCTGGTGGAGCGCGGGAAGGCGGACGTGAGACATCCGAACTGTGAACTCTGAAGTGGTTCGTGTCCGCGACGTGGAAGGTTTTGCTGCACATGAGGCCGCACGCTGTAGGGCTGGGCTTGCCCACGAAAGGGTAGCGGTACGCTTCGATGCCGAATCAGATCGAGATCCGTACTGCGCGCGCCCGGGGGGGATGCGACCCGCCCCGACCCACCTGCCTCGATCAGATAACGGAGTACGCATCCCGGTACGAACACGCGTCTCGGCCATTGATGTGAGATGGAGCTGAGCCGTGTCCGATGTGGTGGCGCGTCGCTGGGTGTTGACGGGGCAGGTCCAAGGGGTCGGGTTCCGGCCATTTGTGTACCGCCTGGCCCGGGAGCACGGCTTGACAGGCTGGGTACGCAACGCGGTCGGACGGGTGGAAATTCACGCGCAGGGGGCGGCTGACTTATTGGATACCTTCGCGGTGGATCTACCTGCCAAGGCACCGTCGGTGTCGGAACCGGAGATCGTTTCGGTAACGAACGTCGAGCCGGGTCCATTCGACTCTTTCAGCATTTTGAGGAGCGATGCATCGGCCGAGGTCGACATCCATGTGCCGGTGGATCGCGCGATATGTCCGCGGTGCCTCGCCGAGTTGAATGATCGTGATGACCGCCGTTACCGCTACCCGTTCACCAACTGCACCCAGTGTGGGCCACGCTACACCCTGATCGCCGCTCTGCCCTACGACCGTCCGAACACGTCCATGGCCGATTTTCCCTTGTGCCCCGACTGTGGCAGGGAGTACGACGACCCCATGGACCGGCGTTTCCATGCCGAACCCAACGCCTGTCCGGATTGTGGCCCCTCCCTGCAGTTTCACGGCGACGAGGAGTACATCACCGGTAACGAGAGTGCACTGTCCGAGGCCGTGGCGGCGCTGCGCTGTGGCGAGATCGTGGCGGTGAAGGGCGTCGGCGGCTATCACCTGATGTGTGATGCCGCCAACGATATGGCGGTGCAACGACTGCGTGACCGCAAACCCCGGCCGGACAAGCCGCTCGCCGTCATGGTGCCGCAGACGGGTGTCGATGGTTGTGAGTGGCTGCGCCGCTTGGTGAAGCTCGAGGCCGATGCACAGGCGGTCGTCACCGGTCCTGTGCGCCCTATCGTGCTGTTGCCCTGCCAGGAAGGCGCGCCGGTCAGTGATCGGGTGGCACCCGGGCTGACGGAGATCGGCGTCATGTTGCCCTACAGCCCACTGCATCACGTGTTGCTCGCCGATTTCGGGCGGCCCCTGGTGGCTACTTCGGCGAATCTCAGCGGTGAGCCCGTGCTGATCGATGAGGTCGAGGTTGAACGCCGCCTCGGGCACGTTGCCCAGAACTGGCTGCATCACGACAGACCGATTCTCAGGCCCGCCGACGACTCCGTCCTGCGCCTGATCTCCGACCGGGCACGGCCCGTGCGACTGGGGCGGGGGCTGGCCCCGCTCGAACTGCGTCTGCCGGGGCGCCTTGATGCCCCGGTGCTGGCGGTGGGTGGCCACATGAAGAACGCCGTGGCCCTGGCCTGGGAGGATCGCGTGGTAGTTTCACCGCATATCGGCGACCTCGAGGCACCGCGTAGTCGCGAGGTGTTCGAGCAGGTGGTCGAAGACCTTCAGAACCTCTACCGGGTACGCCCCGGGGTGCTGATCCACGACGCCCATCCCGGGTATGCCAGCAGCCGCTGGGCGAGGGAGTGGGCGTCGGGCGCTGTGGGGCCGGTACGGCGCGCCGTTCAGCATCATCGCGCCCATGCCTCGGCATTGGCCGGGGATTGTCTGGGTGTGTCCGCGCTCAAGCGCACGGGCCTCGTGTTCACCTGGGACGGGGTGGGCTACGGTGACGACGCGACCCTGTGGGGGGGCGAGGCCTTCGTGGGTCGCCCGGGTGCCTGGCGGCACGTTGCGGGTCTGCGTCCGTTTCGCCTGCCGGGTGGGGAGAGGGCGGGGCGCGAGCCCTGGCGCAGTGCCGTGTCCCTGGCCTGGGAAACAGGGCGCGAATGGAGGCGCGGTTCCCGTTCCGGGATGGACCTTCTGCGCAGCGCCTGGGAACAGGGGCTGAACAGTCCCTGGACGAGTGCCGCCGGGCGCCTTTTCGACGGTGCATCCGCGCTTCTGGGTCTGGTGGACGAGGCCAGTTTCGAGGGCCAGGGGCCCATGCGCCTGGAGGCCCGCGCCGAGTTCAGTGCCCGCGATGTGGCCCTGCCCCTGGAGATGGATGCCGCCGGAATCCTGCGCGTCGACTGGGCGCCCCTGGTGGAGCTGCTCGTGGATGCCGATCGGGACCTCGGGGAGCGCGCTGGCGCATTTCACAACAGCCTGGCCCGTTGCATTCTCGACCAGACCCATCGGCTCGCCGAAACCCAGGCGTTTGACTGGGTCGGGTTGACCGGTGGGGTCTTTCAGAACCGTCTGCTCAGTGAACTGACGGCCGACCTGCTGGAGGCCGAGGGTTTCGAGGTCCACCTGGCCCGCCAGGTGCCCATGAACGACGGGGGGCTCGCGTTCGGACAGGTTATGGAGGCCCTCGGTGTAACGACCGGCTGAACGTCTCCATCGGGGTGCACGCATCCCGTCCAATTCACCAGAGAGAGCAAGGGGCTCATCGTGCAAGACACACACATCTCATTGGCCCATGGCAACGGCGGGCGTTACATGCGCGAGCTCATCGAGGAGTTGTTCGCCGCGCGGCTCTCCAACAGCCGGCTCGATCCTCAGGCGGACGCGGTGGCCGTGGATTTGCCCGATGGCGTGCCGGTGGTCACCACCGACGGGTTCTCGGTACAGCCCCTGGAGTTTCCCGGTGGAAATCTCGGTTCCCTGGCCGTGCACGGTGCGACCAACGACCTGGCGGTGGCGGGCGCGATCCCCCGCTATCTCACCCTCTCGGCATTCATCGAGGAGGGATTCGAGATCGCCACCCTGGAACGCATCGTCGATGGCCTGGCGGCCGCGGCCAGCGAGATATCGGTGGAGGTGGTCGCCGGCGATACCAAGGTCGTCCCACGGGGCCACGGAGGTGGGGTCTACCTTGCCTGCACGGCGGTTGGAACGCGCGACCCCTCGCTGGATCTGTCCATGGCGCGCATTCAGATGGGGGATGTCCTGCTGGTCAGCGGCAGCGTGGGTGACCACGGCACGGCGGTCATGCTGGCCCGTGAGCAGTTCGGCCTGCGAGGTGATCTGCAATCGGACTCGGCCTCGGTGCTCGCCTTCACACGGGCGCTGCTCGATCTGCCCGGTCTGCGCTTCATGCGCGACCCCACCCGTGGTGGCCTGGCCACCGTCGGTCACGAGATCGTCCATGCCACCGGGATGGAGGTTCATATGAACGAAAGAGATATCCCCGTGAAGGACCCGGTGCGTGCGGTGTGCGAGATGCTGGGTTACGACCCCTATTTTCTGGCCTGCGAGGGACGGGTCGTAGCCGTGGTCGCGAGTGAACACGCCGAGGCCGCGCTGGAGCGCTGGCGGGCCGTTCCCGGTGGTGAGCAATCCGCCATCATCGGCCAGGTCGTCAGCGGGCGACCCCGGGTGGTTCTGCATACCGACATTGGCGGTGAACGGGTGCTTGAGGAACTGGAGGACGATCCCCTGCCGCGTATATGTTGAACGGTGAGAGGCACGCTCCAGCGCCCGCACTGGGAATGACGGGCGCCCTGATGCAGGCTGATAGCCCGTTTCCCGCGCGTAACCAAAAGACTCCAGCATGCAACTGCCCTGGTCTGACATCGATTCCGTATTCCTCGATATGGACGGAACCCTGCTCGATCTGAATTTTGATAACCAGTTCTGGCTGCACCACGTGCCCCTGCGTTACGGGCAGATCAACGGCATGACCAAGGATGAGGCCTGGGAGGCGCTGGCGCCGCGCTTTCGGGCTGTTGAAGGCACTTTGGATTGGTATTGCCTGGATTACTGGTCGCGCGAACTGGACCTGGATATCGCCTTGCTCAAGGAGGAGGTCGACCATCTCATTGCCGTGCATCCGCACGTGTTGGAGTTTCTCGATGCGGTGCGCGCACTGGGCAAGCGTGTGGTGCTGGTCACCAATGCGCACATGAAGAGTCTCGCCCTGAAGATGCGCAAGACACGGCTGGACGGTCATCTCGACGCGATGATCACCTCCCATGACCTGGGGCTTGCCAAGGAAGCGGACGGTTTCTGGGACAAACTCAACGCCGTCGAGCCCTACGACCGCGCACGCACCCTGTTCTGTGATGATTCCCTCGCCGTTCTGGAATCGGCGCGCCGGGGCGGGCTGAAACACCTGGTGGCGATCCGCCTGGCGGATTCGAAGGGGGAACCGCGTCCGACCGGTGATTTCGACGCCATCGACGATTTCCGCGAGATCATGCCCCCCCGGTGAAGGGGGAGGCGCAGTGAACCGTCAGGCGGGGCCGGGCGGTTTCGCCCGGTCCTGCCATCAGGCTTCGAACCTGTCGTCCCAGTGCTTGAAGCGTCCGCGGCAGTATTCGTCCAGTTCTTCGAGAGTGCGGAAATGCAGCAGGAACCCTTCCTCGGCGGGTGAGTCGTACTCGCAGTAATCGTTGGAGTAATCGCGGCAGATCTGAGGGCGGGTCTCGTAGATGCCACAGGCCCCGTCAGGCATGAGCTTGGCGCAGGGCTGGAAGATCATCAGGAACCAGCCCTCCTTCTCCTTGTAAATCTCCACGTTCTCGTGGGCCACCTGCCAGAGCAGGTGATCGAAATCCACCTTCGAACGCGGTGTATCAATGCGCTGGGTGATGTACTGGCAACAGCGCGTGCCCGGGCAGAATGAACACTTGTTTTCAGGTGTCAGTTCAACGCCTTTTGGCGGGCCGGGGGGCGTGCTCCCATTGCGCATGGTCATGGGCGGGGTGTTGTGCTTGAGTTCAGCGGACTGAAATGAGACGGGGAACCCGATGATAGAGAAACTGGCGCGTCGACTGAGCGATTTTCTGACATCCGAAGCGGCGGTTGATCAGCCCGGTCCGGACAAGGTCCACTTTGCGGCAGCCTGTCTGTTGGTCGAGGTGATGGCCGCTGATTTCGACAAGGCGGATACCGAGCGTGAGGCGATTGTCAGGGCACTCACGGGGCGTTATGGACTGGGTGAGGCGGCCGCGCGTGAACTGCTTGCGGAGGCCGAGGCGGAGCACCGCGACAGCGTATCCAGTTACTCCACGGTGTCAGTGATCACCGAAAACCTGGGGCGTGGAGAACGGGTCGGGGTGATCGAGGCCCTTTGGGAGGTGGCCTACGCCGATGGGGTGCTCGACCAGTACGAGGAGGCCACGGTGCGCAAGGTGGCGGACCTGCTGTTCGTGGATCATCCCGATTTCATCCGGGCGAAGTTGCGGGCGGAGAAGAGGGCTGGTGCCCTGAAAAAAGGAAACTGATCGGCGAAAGAATGCGGGCCAGAAGGGCGTACTTCCGGGGGGCGGAACGGGCGATTGAACCAGGGACCTCGGTTCCCGGTGGGGAGGGGGGCACCGAACGGGGGCGTGCCCCCGCGCGGTAACCGGGGCCCTACAACATGTCCTTGAGGCCCTTCAGGGCGCGGAGCTTCACGGCCTTGCGCGCGGGTTTGGCGGCAATGGTGATGGCCTCGCCGGTGAAGGGGTTCACGCCCTCGCGCTCCGGGGTGGCCGGTTTCTCGGTCACCTGGATCTTGATCAGACCGGGCAGGTTGAAGCTGCCCGAACCTGTCTTGAGACTGAGGTTGTCCTGAATCTGCCCGTAGAGGGCGTCCATGACGGCATTGACATCGGCTCGGGTGAGGCCGGTTTCGTCGGCTAGAAGGGAGATGAGCTGGGCTTTGGTCGGGGGCTTGGGGGCGTCATTGGCCATGGGTGTTCCCTGGGGGCGGCAGCGACCGGCCACGGCCCGTCCCGGGTCCATGGCGAGGCCTGGGGGGCGGGGCTATTGAGCGAAGAACTGTTGCCTGTACTTCACGGTATGGGTGGCTTGGGTGCCGTCGGGCTTGACCTCGATGGTGAAATCCAGAACTTCACCGTCGTGAATCTTGAAGGTGCCGATGTGGTAGATGGCCGGGCCTTGCCGTACCTCGTTCATCTCCACTTCGCGTGCCTGGCCCGTCAAATTGACCGCGTTGACCGTGACGCGGGCTGATACCGGCTCGCCCTGGGTGCCCATGAGCTTGCGTAGCACGGACACGTTCAGCACGGCACGGTTGCGGCTACGCTGAATCCTGAACTGGGTCGCCACCTCGGGCATGAGGAAACTGCTCGGGAAGGCGTTGAAGTGGACGACGTAATCACCGAAATCCTGGGATTGGGCCTGGGAGCCCTGCGCGAACATCAGCGCCGGTAGCAGCAGCAGAACCTTGAGCCAGTGGGACGGTTTCATGGGACTCTCTCCTTTGGGTTGGCGTGGCCTGTGTATCAGGCCTTGTTGTGTGTGAGTTCCGAGCATAAGCGCGGCGTGACGGGAAGCAATAAGGGGAATGCACCCGGTTCACCGGCTGGTGAATTCCCCGTCAGCTTGCCCCGGGGGGCGATTCGCCCCATGGCGTCAGCCCGGTGGCCAGCCCAGTTCGCGGCCGCCGAGGATGTGGAAATGCAGATGCATAACCTCCTGTCCGGCGCCCCGGCCATCGTTGCAGATCAGGCGATAGGCATTGTCCACGCCCTGCTCCCGGGCAATTCGCGGAGCCACGCGCAAGAGGTGGCCGAGCAGGGCCTGGTCGGCGTCGTCGGCACCGGATAGTGCTTCTATGGGCTTGAGCGGGATGAGCACGATGTGGACGGGCGCCTGGGGGTTGATGTCCTTGAAGGCCATGCAGTGCGCGTCACGGTGCACCACGTCGGCGGGAATGGAACCGTCGATGATCTTGCTGAAGATGGTATCGGCCATGGTGTGTCTCCGATGGGATCAGGCAGTGGGTTCAGGTTTTGGGCGGTCGCGCTTCGATAGCCGCCTGCACGGCGTCGATCAACTGTTCCCCCGATGCGGGATGGGCCAGCTCGGTGAACACCGGATGAATGGCACGGAAGCGCTTCAGTGATGCCCGGTCCTCCGGTTCATAGAGCACGATCAGCCGGGTGTCCGGGTAATGGGCACGCAACTGGCCCGCGAGGGTGTCCAGGTTGCCGATGCGGTCGCGGAAATCCGGCGTGTAGATGAATTCGGCAAGAACGATGTCGGGCGGGTGGGCCTTGATCAGTTTCAGGGCCTTGCGCTGATGGGTGGCCTTTATGACTTCCAGCCCCATGGAGCGGTAGCGGTCGGTCAGGTCCGGGTATCCACCCTGCTCGACTATGGTCAGGAGCACCGGGGTCACGGCAACGCGAGCCCCGATGCGGTCAGCGTGTCCGGGATGTGACCGGGAGACTCGATGCGCAGGTGTTTCTCGCGCCCGGTCTCGCCGGAGACAACGCAGACCTGCCCCTTGGCGACGCGGAATTCCTTGGCCACATAGGCGACCAGGTGGGCGTTGGCCTTACCGTCCACCGGTGGGGCCGTGATGGAGACCTTCAGGGCGTGGCCGTCGCCCATGGGGGCGCCGATGCGGTCGCGGCTGGCGCGTGGTTGCACCCGCAGACGCAGGTGCAGGGTGTCCTGTTCCCATCGAAACCAATCGGCCTGTCCGCGAAGGTTCACAAGCTGGGTGGCAGCCTGGCTCACAGGCCCAGGAGTTTCTGCAGGAAGATGATCAGGATAAGCGCCGCCATGGAGGAGAAGTCGAAACCGGACACCGGCGGGATCACCTTCTGCAGGGGGCCGAGGATGGGCTTGTTGATGCTGCGCAGAATGGTGGCGAGGGGGTGGTAGGGGTCCGGGTTGACCCAGCTCATGAGCGCCTGCACCAGGATGGTGAAGAAGAAATAGCCCAGCACCAGCCCGAGCAGCTTGTGCAGGGTCAGTGGGACCAGGACAACCGGGTCGATGCTGTAGCCGTTGATGAGGATGACCAGGAACAGGCTCAGCGCCTGCAGGACGACCAGCAACACCAGGGCGGCGGTATCGAAGCGACCGATGGGGGGCACGATGCGGCCCACCGGTACGGCAACGGGATTGGTGAGTTTGGCCACCAGATCGATCACCGGGTTGCGGTAACCCGCGCCGACCGCGCGCAGGATCAGGCGTGTCAGCAACACCACCATGTACAGGTAGGTAAGGGTATCGACGAGAAAGGCGAGGGGATCACTCAGGCTGAGGGCATTCATGGATGGGGCGTGCTCAGGTGTCGGAACCGCTCATCATGCCTGCCAGTTCCTCCGAGCGGTCCCTTGCGGCGGCCAGGGCTTTTTCGAAGGTCGCGCGCAGGCCCTCATCCTCCATCACGCCCAGGGCGCGTTCCGTCGTGCCCCCGGGTGAGGTGACGCGCTTGCGCAGGTCGGCCGGCGCCTCGCGGGATTCCAGGGCCATCTTGGCGGCACCAAAGGCGGTTTGCAGGGTGAGCAGTCGGGCCGACTCACTGTCCAGACCCAGTTTTTCTCCCGCCGCCTGCATGGCCTCCATGACCAGGAAGAAATAGGCGGGGCCCGAGCCGGACAGGGCGGTGACCGCATCGATGAGGGACTCGTCGTTCACCCAGCGGGTGATGCCCACGGCGCGCAGGATGGACTCCGCCAGATCGCGCTGTTCGGCACGGACCCGTGGGTTGGCGAACAGGGCGGTGGCGCCGCTTTGCACCAGGGCGGGCGTGTTGGGCATGGTCCGGACCACGGCCACATCCCCGCCCAGCCAGCGCTCCAGGTCGTCGCTGCGCACCCCTGCCGCGATGGAAATGACCAGGGGTTTGCGGTTCTGCACGCTGGCGGCAATGCCCTCGGCCACGGCGCGGAGCATCTGCGGTTTGACCGCCATGACCAGGATGTCGGCCTGGTCGGCGGCGTGCGTGTTTTCGGCACTGGTCTTTATGCCCATGCGGGCGCCCAGGTCCGCGCGAGTGTCGTCGACCGGGTCCGCCGCGATGATGTGGGCGGGATCGAAGCCATCGGCGATCAGGCCGCCGATGAGGCTGCGGGCCATGTTTCCACCACCGATGAAGGCGGTGATGCGCGGGCTGCCGGGCCCGTTGGTAAGCAGTTGGTTCATGGGCGCGAAGAATACCCAAACGGGGGCGGGCTGTGTCACCCCGCCGATGAACACACAACACCCGGCGAGGGCGTTTTTCATGGGGTGCGCGCGCCAAAAACGTCCGTACCCACACGCACGAGGGTGGATCCCTCGAGAATCGCGGCCTCCAGGTCGCCGGACATGCCCATGGACAGGGTGTCCAAGTCATAGCCCCGGGCGCAAAGAGCGTCGCGTAATTCGGCCAGGGCACGCAGCGGGGCGCGCTGTTCGTCCAAAGTCGCCGCGCGTGCGGGAATGGCCATGAGCCCGCGCAGGCGCAGGCGCGGCAGCTTCGCGATGCATGCGGCCAGATCAGCGACATCCGTCGGTGCGATACCGGACTTACTGGCCTCGGCGCTGATATTGACCTGGATGCAAACGTTCAGCGGTGGCTGCTCGTCGGGGCGTTGGTCATTGAGGCGGCGGGCGATTTTCGCCCGCTCGACGGTGTGCACCCAGTCGAAGCGGGTGGCGATATCGCGGGTCTTGTTGGACTGGATGGGGCCGATGAAATGCCATTCGAGCGCCAGGTCCTCGAGCGCGTCCTGTTTGGCGAGGGCATCCTGGAGGTAGTTCTCGCCGAAGGCGATCTGGCCGCAGGCGTGGGCGGCGCGAACGGCGGCTGCCGGTTTGGTCTTGCTGACGGCCAATAAGCCGATACTGTCCGGCGCCCGTCCCGCGTCCCGAGCGGCGTGGCTGATGCGTTCCCGGACCCGGTCCAGGCGCGCGCGGATTTCACTTTCAGACAGATCGGTCATGGGGTGGGAAGGGCGCGAGGCGGCCGGTATTTGGAAAGCCGGGGATTGCCTGCTTGCAGCCCCGTTCAACAGGTGACCAAAATAGCAAAAACCACCACGAGCGAAACGAGAGAGGCGGATGGAAATCACCCAGCTGCTGGCCTTCGCGGTCAAGAATGGGGCGTCGGACCTGCACCTGTCCGCCGGATTGCCCCCGATGATCCGCGTTGATGGTGATGTGCGCCGGGTCAATGTTCCGGCGCTGGATGCGTCCAGTGTCCACGATCTGATCTACGACATCATGGGTGACAAACAGCGTAAGGACTTCGAGGAGTTCCTGGAGACGGACTTCTCCATCGAAATCCCCAACCTGTCCCGCTTCCGCGTCAATGCCTTCAACCAGAACCGGGGGCCCGGTGCTGTGTTTCGTACCATCCCGACCAAGATCCTCACCATGGAGCAGTTGGGCTGCCCCCCGGTCTTCAAGGAAATGTGCAAGCACGCCAACGGCGTGGTTCTGGTCACCGGGCCCACGGGGTCAGGCAAGTCGACCACGCTCGCGGCCATGATCGACTACATCAACGACAACGAGTACGGCCACATCCTCACCATTGAGGACCCCATCGAATTCGTGCACCAGTCCAAGAAATGCCTGGTGAACCAGCGCGAGGTGTCCCGCGACACCCTGGGCTTCAATGAGGCCCTGCGCTCGGCCCTGCGCGAAGATCCCGACATCATCCTTGTCGGCGAACTGCGAGACCTCGAGACGATCCGCCTTGCCCTGTCCGCGGCCGAGACCGGTCACCTGGTGTTTGGCACGCTGCACACCAACTCGGCGTCCAAGACTATCGACCGTATCGTCGACGTGTTCCCGGCGGCTGAGAAAGCCATCGTGCGTTCCATGCTCTCGGAATCCCTGCGTGGCGTTATCGCCCAGACCCTGCTGAAGAAGGAAGGCGGCGGTCGCGTGGCGGCCCACGAGATCATGATCGGCATTCCCGCCATCCGTAACCTGATCCGCGAGGACAAGGTCGCGCAGATGTATTCCGCCATCCAGACCAACCAGGGTATGGGCATGCAGACCATGGATCAGGGCCTGCGTAAACTGGTCAGCCAAGGGAAGATTTCCATGGAAGTCGCCCGTCAGCGGGCGGTGAACAAAGACAGCTTCTGAGGAGCGCGCTATGGACCTGACCACACTGCTGAAACTCATGGTCAAGAACGGGGCATCGGACCTATTCATCACCGTGGGGGTGCCCCCCAGCATGAAGCTGCACGGCAAAATGGTGCCCGTCATCAAGGGGCGGATGTCGCCGTCCTTCGTGCGCGACCTGGTCACCGGCTGCATGGACGACAAGCAACGACACGAGTACGAGACCACCAAGGAGTGCAACTTCGCCATCGCCCCCGAGGGCGTGGGGCGTTTCCGTGTCAGCGCCTTCTACCAGCGCGGCGCGCCGGGCATGGTGCTGCGCCGGATCACCACCGAGATACCGGATATCGACAAGCTCAATATCCCGCCCATCCTGAAAGAGATCGCCATGACCAAGCGCGGCCTGGTGCTGTTGGTGGGCGGCACGGGCTCCGGTAAGTCGACCACGCTGGCGGGCATGATCGGCCACCGCAACAAGAACTCCTACGGCCATATCATCACCATCGAGGACCCGGTCGAATACGTGCACCCGCACCAGGGTTGCATCATCACCCA
>JBMYTL010000035.1:17777-27182 GCA_049604295.1 Gammaproteobacteria bacterium | reverse complement strand
GCGAAGAAGGTGGCTACGCACTGATGCCCGAATGGGGCACCAAACCCGCCAACCACTACCTGCCCCGGCGCAAGACCCGCCTCACCATCCACGAGGATGAACTGGTGCGCGCGGACAACCCGCTGAAGAAGGATGGGCCGTTGCCGGAGCCGGAAGACGGCGATCAATCCCTCGACGACGTCATGAGCTGGTAAACAGGCCCGGAGTTCTCAGCAATGCATCCCGCACTTTCCGTCATCTTCCTCACGACCTTGATCGGTGTCGGCCAGGGATTGTTCCTCGCCCTCTTCACGGGTCAGGTCTACGCCCTCGCCAAGCTGCTGCCCGCCCAGGACGACCAGTTGTTCTATGCCCTGGGCAGCGCGATCGCCCTGGGTTTTCTCGGCCTGGGCCTGCTCGCCAGCTTCTTCCACCTGGGCCATCCGGAACGCGCCTGGCGGGCCATGAGCCAGTGGCGCACCTCCTGGCTCAGCCGCGAGGTCATCATCCTGCCGGTGGTGATGTTCCTGGTGTTTCTCTATGGGCTGTTCCACTGGTTCGGCCTGACCGAGCCCCTGTTCACCATTCGCGGCGCCCTGCCCGTGGACCCGACCCTCATCGTCGGCACCCTGGCGACCCTGGCGACCTTCGCGCTGTTTGTTTGCACCGGCATGATCTACGCGGCGATTCGTTTCCTCCAGGAATGGCACACCCCCCTCACCGTCATCAACTACACCTTGCTGGGTATCGCCTCCGGCTTCACCCTGGCGGCAGCCTTCTCCGCGCTCATGGGCGTTGATCTGGTGGGTTTCTACGGTGCCTGGGCCGTCATCGCCACCCTGGCGGGGCTCATCACCCGGGGTGCGGCCCTGTTCCGTAACCGGCGCCTCAAGCACAAGTCGAACCTGCAAACCGCCATCGGTGTCCGCCACACCCGCATCGAACAGAAGGCGCAGGGTTTCATGGGCGGTTCCTTCAACACCCGGGAATTCTTCCATGGCAAACACGAGGGCTTCGTGCAGACCATGAAGTGGGTCTTCCTGCTGTTGGTGTTCCCCGTACCGGTGGTCTTGCTGGGTGCCAGTTATGGCCTTTCCTCGGAGCTGCTGCCCATCCTCGCCTTCGCCACCCAGTACATCGGCCTCCTGCTCGAGCGCTGGCATTTCTTCGCCGACGCCCGTCACCCGCAGAACCTGTACTACCAGTCCGGCAACTGATCCGACAGACGCGCCACCACTTCGACAGGATTCCCCGCGGGCATCGCCATGCCCTTTCATCCCAAGACCACCCATTGGTTTGAGGCCTACGTCCCACGGGACCAGATGGTCTACGCCCTGGAGGCCCTGGCCAACACGGGCCGGGTGGAACTGGCCCGCGACCCTGTCGAGCACCCACTGCCGGATACCGAGGAGCTGCGCCTGACCCTGGAGCACGCGCGTGGCCTGATCCGCGACCACGCCGGATTGCTCCCAGCCGCTCCCCGGCGCACCCACGTGGTGACCCACGATCCTGAGGCCACCGCGCGCCACGCCCTGGAAACCCTGCACGCCTGGCTGCGGACATCACGGCAACAGGAACACCGCCTCGCGGAGTTGCGGCAGCGTCGGGACAACCTGGCACTGTTGGGTGAGTGTCTGCAAGCCATGGGCTCATCCGAGCGCAGCCTTATGCGATTCAGGGATGAAAGCCGATTCCTGTGCAAGATGATCTTCGCCTGCGAGCGCGATCACGCGCCCATCGTGAAGGAGGACCTGGAGGGTGTGATCGAGACACACCGCGGACCGGATCACGGATTCCAGGTGCTGATGTGTCTGCCCGAACTGCGCGAGCGGTTTCGCGAACAGTGCCACACCGAGGGCGGTTGGGAAGTTCACCTTCCCGAATGGCTGTTCACCGACTGGAGAAACAAGGAAGCCCACATCGCCCGGGACATGCGCGCCCTGGACGAGGGCCTCGAAGAACACATCCGGGCCGCCCGCATCCATAAACACGATCCCGCGCTGTTGAAGGCCCTGGGCGAGATCGAAACCCTGGCTTGGTACCTCGACCACACCCTGACCCTCACCGGCGACCGCCGACACTGCCACGTCACCGGATGGACGGACGAAGGCTCCAGCGGCACCCTGCAGACAGCCCTGGACCGGGCGGAGATCAACGCCCGCGTCCTCATCCGACCGGCCCCCATCGGCAGCGTACCGCCCACCGCGCTCAACGACAGTTGGCTCGTCCGCCCGTTCCGGCCTTTCGTCCACGTCATGGGGACGCCCGGTGCCCAGGAGCTCGACCCCGCCCCCCTTCTGGCCTTTATCGTTCCGCTGCTGTTCGGCTTCATGTTTCCCGATCTGGGTCATGGCCTGGTGTTGGCCGTCGGCGCGCTGTTGCTCGCGCGACGCTTTCCCTACCTGGCCTTTCTCATCCCCTGTGGGCTCGCCGCCGCGCTCTTCGGTGCCTTGTTAGGGGAGAGCTTCGGTGTCCACGATGCCTCGCCGGTCCTTGCCATCCGCCCCATGGAGGAGCCGCTCCTGGTGCTTCTGGCCTCCCTGATCCTGGGTGCCTGCATCATTCTCCTGGGCATGGTGCTCTCGGGCATCGAAGCGTGGTGGCGGGGTGAATTCCGTCAGTGGCTGTGGCTCGATGCCGCCGTGCTGACCCTGTACCTCGGGGTGGTGTTCTCCGCACTACACATCAACGCCCTGATCGCGTCGGCCGTGGGCCTGGTCTGGTACCTGTGTGGCCTGCTGGTCACCCGTCGGCACAGCGTACCCCGGGGGCTTGGACGCCTGGCCTACAGCGCATTCGAGCTATCGCTCAACACCCTTTCGTTCCTGCGCATCGGGGCCTTTGCACTGGCCCATGTGGCGCTCTCACGGGTCATCCATGACAGCGCCATGAGCACCGGGTCAGCGCTGATGGAGATGACGACCCTGGTACTCGGCCACGGCCTGATCATCTTCGTGGAGGGATTCCTGGTCTACATCCAGACCACCCGGTTGGTGCTGTTCGAATTCTCAGCGCGCTTCCTGCGGGCCGAGGGCCGTATCTTCAGACCCCTGCATCAGGACTGAATACGTCTTCGCCGGTGGGAGGGGACACCCCCTCCCCGACCAACCTTCAATACACCGCGATCCCGTGCCGGGGCAGCATGATCTTGAGCACGAAATGGCGGTGGTACAAGGCCGCCTGATGGAAGCGGTACACGGGCTGATCGATGATGTCCGAGGAGCGCTCCAGGCTCGCGAACCGGTCCTTCATCCCCTCCCACACGGACGGGTCGTAGCTGTGCCGCTCCTCATCATCACGGGTGAACAGGCGCCCCTCGGAAACCGCCGTCCGCCAGGCATGGATGCGCCCCTCCTTGGCCGCCTGCCGGTTGATGATCGCGCGGACCTCATCGCGGATATCCTCGAACGCAACCGCGCCGGGCGTCTCATCGCCGTAATAGCCACGGGCGAATTCACTCAGCCACTCGTGCATACGCTCACAGGCAAGCAAAAAGTTGGTGGGATTATCACGATCAGACACGGCCCCCGACTTCTCATAGCGGAACGACCAGTGCAGGAAGGGTCGGTCCGGATACGTACCCACCGCACCGTGCCCCAGGGAGGCGGAGGCCTTCTCACCCATGATGCTGGCCAGCTTGCGCCAGTTGTCGATGACGAAGTCGGGCACGTAGTCATTCATGAACCGACTGAACTTGGTATTGAGGTAGGTGACCATGTCCGGGTCATCGACGTTGTGAAACGCGAAGCTGTCCCCATCCGCCGAGTTGTTGGATGAGCAAACCCCCGAGAAACCCCAATGGGAGAACGTGTCCGCATAAACGTGACAGGCGATGCCCATCAGCTGCAGGGCGTACTCGTGGCGCAGGGCATGGTCGATGTGGTTGCGCATCATCTCCTGGGCCAGGGGACTGTCCATCCGGCAGATCAGCTTCTCGGACAGGTCCTCGCCCTCGCCACCGGGGAGGAAATGAAAGGGCACCCAGACCCGGCGCTGCTCCAGGCGGTCGGCAATCACATTCTTGGCCACCTGGGCGTTGTGATGGGCGGTGGCGATGCCACGCATCTTGCCACCGTCATCGTGCTCCTCGGTATCGGTCTTCGTGGAGTCATCCACGTACTGGGAGGCATAGGCGATGGTGTGCGCATCGTCCGGTTTGAGACCGGCCGCCCGCGCAATGGCGTAAACGCCGTAGAAGTGCATATCTGACTGCATGATTCCTTTTCCTCCGGATCCCGTTAAGTAATGAACACCGCGTCCCGCGCGAGCCCGGGGAGCGACAACACCTTACTCATCTTAGTGAGCCCCCCTGCTGAGCGGTAGAGCGATCCAAGCTTCACATCCCGAAGCAGCCGCCCTGTCTCACACGGCGCACGCGTTGCAAAGCCGCTCCGCATTCACTAGCGTGGAGCGGAGTAAGCTCGGCCGAATCCGCCGAGCCGACGCGAGCGGTCCAGTGATGGCCAAAACCCCGGGGACCGCTCGCAAACACGTAGCTCTTTGAAAAATCGAAGTTTTTCTCAACAAACCGCGAGTCTCCAGCCGCATCGGAAGGCCTCGCCACCCCCTGATCAGCGGACCGCTCGCAAAACACCCTCTAAGTGCTTGATTTCCAAGGCCCGAAAAAGCGGGCCATTTCCCCGGCTTAAATGCCGGGGCCTCATTGAAGCCCACGTCGACGGCGGTTATTGCTACGCCGTGCAGTCATATTTCCCCGGCTTAAATGCCGGGGCCTCATTGAAGCATACAGAAGGAGCTCATGCAGGCTGTTGACCGCAACGATTTCCCCGGCTTAAATGCCGGGGCCTCATTGAAGCCCGCCCGCCTCGACGGGAAAGGTGAGGCCGAATCGGTTCGACCCGTTCAAGGAGGCCCATACCAGAACGCCGAATTCGAGCTACGCACGAAGATTCGCGCGAGGTGTTCTGAGCTTGCACACGCGGGGCATCGCCTTCGAGGCTCAATCGCACCGTTCCACCGCGGTCGATCACGCGAGCGGACCTACCGAGGTTAAAGTGCAGCCCGGGATTCGGACCGTGATACCCAGCTCCATGTACCCCGGCCCGGGGGCCGGGGCTGCATCGAGAGCCCTTCGCCTGGCGTGCGGCGGGCGCAATCAGGCCAGATCGTCCATTCCCTCGTTGACCAGGGTCAGCACCTGGGCGATCACGCCGAGCACGAACTTGATCAGACCGAAGACGAAGGTCCCGACCTTGACGATGTGCACGCGTACGGCCCCGGTGATGTTGGCTCCGGCCGCCACCCCGCCGTTACCTCCGGCCGCGATCCCCAGGGGGAATGCGTCGCCCAGGTAGTCCAGCAGGTCCGCCGCGACGCTGAAGAATGTCGCCGAGGCCGTCAGGGCGAAGCGCCGTTCGCCCGGCGAGGGGCCCGTCTCCCGGTTCGCGTTTACCTGCGTCTTCGGGGCATAGCCGCGCAGCAGCGTGGCCTGCTCCTTGACCTGTTCAGTCAGACTGTCGAGATCGAGCAGGTCCCCCGGATAACGCAGTTGCCGGAACACGCTGTCGGGAATGGCGTCGAGCAAGGACGGCAAACCCTGGAGAGCACGCGCCGCCAAGGCCGCGGGGCTGTCGATGGTCATACCGAGGCCCTCGACCAGTTCCTCCGTGGCATCCAGGGCATCGAGCAGTGCGTCCACCAACGCGAGCACCTGGTGTTTATCCAGGGCCTCCATGCCCGCGTTTTCCAGGCTGCGCGGGAGCCGGGCCATGGCCTCGAGGCTGCCCGCCTCCACGGCATCGGTGACCGAGTGAACAAAATCCGTCGGATCACCCAGCAACGACTTGAGCGCATCAAGATCAGGGAGAGCCAGGGAATCGATACTGTCGACGATGGTGTCGCCCACGCGGTCCACCTCGTCGTCAACGGTATGGACTATGGGTTTGATGACCTTCTCGGCAACAGCGTTGGCGATTCGCGAGAGATCGTCCGTGGACAGCCCCAGGGCGGTTTCATTGCCGGGGTTCGAGCCCGAAGCGTTGGTGGTGTTGATCCTGTGGCCTTCGTGGCCGGGTGTTGAATCATTCATGATCAGGTACTCCCTGACAGTTCCATGGAACCCGACCCATGCCGGTCGCCCGACACCGGTCGCGCACGACCGAGCGGCGCCTGCCCTGTCCGTTCTTGCCCACCGGATCGGCGTCACGGGAACACACAAGTCAGCGCCTGGGGTTCAGGTTAGTACCGCGATGCCAGCGCCGTGCCCCGGACCACTGATGGCAATCAAACAAAACAGACTTTGGGTGCACGCGGTGTGCGCACCGGGCGCCGACGGGGGAGACTGCACACGCACCGCCCCCGCAAGGCTCCAACAATTCCGGGGTATCCGGGGTATCCGGGGTATCTGGGAGCTGGGGGAACCTGGGGGCGGTAAGAGGATTGACGGACCGTTAGACCCCCGGCCCGGGAGCGCTCTCAATCGCGGGGTCTGGATCGGATATCCCGGTCATGACCGGCGCGCGCGCCCCATGCTTCGGACCCTGCGCCGGGGCATCCCCCACCACGGCCCCACAGGGTTGATCGGCCGTCACCGCATCGAGGCGTGCCGCCAGCTCCAACGCGATTCGCTGATTGGCGGCAGCGGAGTTGTGGTGATCGCGCGGGTGCAATTGAAAGCGCGGATCCGCGGGGTCATACACGCGGCTCAGGTCCAGGAACGCCACCCCCGCCTCGGCCAGCTCGCCGGACATCACCGCCACGTGTTCCCGGGCGCGCGGCAGGGCAACAACGCACAGTCGCGGCGCCGCCCCGGCATCCGGCCAGGCGTCGGCCAGGTGCTGATCGATACGCGTGAACACACGCGCCATGAGTGTGAAGTCGGGCTTCCAGAGCGGCCACGCCACCTTGTCACGCAACAGCGTTCCCAGGCGCGACATTTCCAGTATGCGGTCGATGCCGGAGCGGAACTGCTCCCCCAGCACCCCGACCCGCTCGGGCTCACCATCGCCGTTGAGACGATAGGCGGAGAATGACGCACCCCACACCCCGCTGCTGACCCTGCCCGCACCGGTGACCCTGTCGAGATGCCCCGGCACGTAGAAGTAGAACGCAGCCACGGGGCGACCGTTGACCTCGGTCGAGGGATCGCGGGTGCGCAGACGATCCATGGTCTGCACCGGCCCCCACCCGGAGACACCGTAATTCAGGCCATGCAGTGCACCCGGGGGCGCGTTGGCCTCGATCAATGCCGACAAGGTGTCGGCATCCTCAAGTCCGTGACCGAAGGTGTTCGAGCCGCCGAACAGCAACACGGGCCGTGGCCGATCCGAAAGCGACGACACGGCAGCGGAGGTGACGCGACGACCCTGGTGGTCACTGTGATACTCCCGCTCGAAGATCACCTCTTGCGCGGTCGCGCTTCGGTGCACGAACGTGGCGTCGGGGGCCAACAGGTAACCCACATGAGGGTCATCGGTATACGCGGGCCCACCGGAATCCGTCGTCAATGTCTGGGTGACGGCGGTCGGCGTGGGGATGAAGTGCAGCCCCGTTTCCACCAGGGCGAGAAGAATGAGCAGAAGCAGGATATTCAGGCGCAGTACGCGTGGCAGCAGGGCAACGAAGCCAGCGGCGACCATCAATGCGGGCAGACCGTAGAGCACGACAAAGCGCTTCGGCATCTGTTCGATCAAACGCCCGTGGAAACTGTCCGGCCCCAGGATGAACAACACCGCACCGAGGATCACGCCCCCGGACAGGCCGAGGACAAGCCAGGTGAACCGACCGAACGGGCGTGGCGCGCGGGCACCGGATACCGCCAGAGCCGCCAGAACCCAGACCACGCCAGCCCCACCCATGCCGAGTGAGAGCGCAAGGGCAGGTTCGGCCTCCAACCCGCTTTCCATGGACAGAACGACGGCGAGGCCGAGGACAATCACCCCGGTGAGAAAATAGAGTACGGATGTGTTCGGCATGGGCGGGCGCGATTGTAACAAGCGCCCGACCAGACCCCAGACCTGTTGGGTAATACCCGTCAGGTGAGCCCCATTGAGCGAGCCCCGACAGAGCACACCCTTCAGGCGCGAACCTTGGGACCGGACCCGCTGGGGGTTTCCCGTGGTCATCGCACACACCCTCGCGTGGCACCCTCTGGTGATGTCCCGGACGTGCCCGGCAAGAGGCCCGCCATTGAAGGACACTGCCACCCACGGGAGACGGGAATGCTCAGATTCATAGCCGCCATATACGATATCCAGGGCAGCCTTGACCGAGGCGTCCGCGCCGGCCGCGACGCGGACCCCGGACACCCAGACCTGCGCCGCCTCACCCCCGCCTATCGCCGCAAACGATCACTCACCAAGAACATCTGGATCGGTGCTGGCTGCATCATGATGTGCAACCCCGTGCCACCGTTCATCGTGATCATGTCCCTGCTGGCGACGCTCAGTTCCTTCGTCATACTTGACGAGACGCCCTGACGCGTTGGCCTTAAACATCGGCCTGACACCGCCCCACCACCACCGCATCCAGCGGAGCGATTCCATGCCCCTCAGTCCCGGAGATCGGATACCCGCCGTTCAACTGTTCCACTTCACCAGCGACGGCCCCGCCCCCATTAGCAGCGAGGCACTGTTCGGGTCCGGCACCTGTGTCGCCTTCGCCCTGCCCGGTGCCTTCACGCCCACCTGTTCCCAGGCCCATCTGCCCGGTTACGTGGTGCGCTCGGATGCACTCGCGGCGGCCGGCGTCGATCGGATCATCTGCCTGTCGGTGAACGACGCCTTCGTCATGCATGCCTGGGGACGGGAGCACAACGCGGACGACCGGGTTTTGATGGTGGCCGACGGCAACGCCGATTTTGCCCGCGCCATGGGCCTTGATGTCGACCTGAGTGCTCGCGGAATGGGCATACGCTCGCAGCGGTATGCCATGATCGTGCGCGATGGAACGATCGAACACCTGAACGTGGAAGCACCCGGTCAGTTCGCGGTCAGCGACGCCCAGACCATGCTGGGGCTTCTGGGCGCCAACTGAACCGCGCACCCGCCCCGATCAGCCCGATGAACTTGAACCCCGGGCTCGATGTCGATCATAGTCCCGGGTTGACTGGAGTCCCGGGCCTGCCAAGGCCAGCGGCCAACGACGCCGGGACAACGGCTGGACCTGAAGCTCCGGATGGGCTGAAGCCACGGGTGAACGGTGGCCGATCGGCCCGCAAATGGCTGACGCGGCCCCGCCGGTTCCCCCAGCGGGGAGCCGGTATGAGCACAAACAACACCGAGATGAATTACGCGCCTCTGGGCCGTGACTCAGGGACGCTCCCAGGAGCCCGCCCCATGAGCCGCGCACCCCGGGCCGCGCACCTGAAGTGATGACCGAACACCTTCTTTCCGGGTCGCGAGCGACCCCGGGCGCACGTCGCCTCCTCCGCCCCATCACCCTGCTTCTGAGGTGGGCCGCCGTTGC
>JBMYTL010000035.1:0-17767 GCA_049604295.1 Gammaproteobacteria bacterium | reverse complement strand
CCTGTCGGCTGCGGCCAAGCCCCGTGATGTTCCGCCGGAGCAGTTGATCCCTGCTGATCGGCACGTGGAAGCCACCCGCTTGATCACGCGGGTGATCGATCAGTATCACTACGCCAGCAAACCGCTCAACAACGACCTGTCCGAGGCCATTCTCAAAGGTTACGTCGAGTCCCTGGATCCCGGGCGCTCCTTCTTCACCGCCGAGGACATCCGCCGCTTCGAACACCACGCCACGGAAATCGACGACAAGCTGCGCATCGGTTCGGTGGAATTGGCCTTCGATATCTTCCGGACATTCCGCGAACGGGTGGAAGCCCAGACTGCCCGGGGCATCTCACTGCTGGAAGGCCACGCCTTCGATTTCAGCCGCGATGAGCATTACGCCCTGGAGCGTGACACCCAACCCTGGCCCGCCGACCAGACCGCCCTGGATGAGCTATGGCGCATGCGCGTGAAGAACGACATCCTCAGCCAACGCATGGCGGGCAAGGCCCCGGACGAAGTCACCGATACCCTGCGCAAGCGCTACAACAATGCCGCGCGCCGCATCCGGCAACTCACCGCCGACGATGTCTACCAGACCTACATCAACGCCTACACCCTGGCCATCGAACCCCACACCAGCTACATGTCGCCCTCCACCTCGGAGAACTTCGACATCCGCATGCGCCTGTCGCTGCAGGGAATCGGGGCCATGCTGCGCACGGTCAACGAACACACCATCATCCAGAGCCTGATCACCGGCGGCCCCGCGAAGCTGTCCGGACAGCTCGCTCCCGGTGACCGGGTGCTGGCCGTGGCCCAGGGCGAGGACGGCGAATACGAGGACGTGATCGGCTGGCGTATCCAGGAAGTCGCCGAACGCATTCGTGGTCCCAAGGGCACCATCGTGCGCCTGCTGGTCCTGCCCAAGGGTGCCGGCCTGGGTGGACGGCCGCGGGAAGTCGCCATCGTCCGCAACAACATCAAGCTCGAGGAGATGGCGTGCAGCAATTTCGTACTCGACGATCTTCCGGGCCTCGAAGGACTGCGCATCGGGGTCATCGACGTGCCCACCTTCTATCGCGACTTCGGTGCCCAATCCAGCGGTGACAAGGAGTTCCGCAGCACCACCCGGGACGTGCGGGCGCAACTGGCCGAACTGGAACAACAGAACGTGGACGGCGTCGTCATCGACCTGCGTGACAACGGTGGCGGTTCCCTCGACGAGGCCACGGAACTGACCGGGCTGTTCATTGATCAGGGCCCGGTGGTGCAGATCCGCGACAGCTCCAACAAGGTACGCGTGCGCCGCGATACCCAGGCCGGTGTCGCCTACGACGGCCCCCTGGCCGTGCTGGTCAATCGCAACAGCGCCTCCGCGTCAGAGATCTTCGCCGGGGCCATCCAGGATTACGGTCGCGGCATCGTGGTCGGGGAACCCACCTTCGGCAAGGGCACCGTGCAGACCCTGGTGGATCTCAACCGGTTCACCCGCAAAACCGAAAACCTCGGTCGCTTACGCCTGACCATGGCGCAGTTCTTCCGCGTCAACGGCGACAGCACCCAACACCGCGGCGTGGTGCCTGACATCGTCTTCCCCACCGCCGAGGGTGCCGGTGACCATGGCGAGCGCGCCCTGGACAATGCCCTGCCCTTCACGTCCATCACCCCGTTGGAGCATGAGCGCTTCCCGGCCCCCGATATTCCCGCCCTGCTCGCGCGCCACGAGCAACGCCTGGCGGCCGATGAGGGCTTCGCCTTCCTGCTCGAACAACAGCGTGCCACCACCGCCAGCGAGGAACGCGAGCGGGTATCCCTGGCCGAGGAGGAACGTGAACAGGAATGGAAAGACAACGAACTGCGAAACCTGGACCGGCGTAATCGCTTCCGCGAGGCCAACGGCTTGCCCCCCCTGACCGTTGCCGAGGCCACCGACCCCAACCGCATCGTCGGCAACCCGGAGGACGACCCGGAAACCAAGGCGGTCGAAGCCATCGAACTCAATGAGACCGCCATCATCCTGGCCGACCACATCCGCATGAGCCGCAACGCCCGCACCGCGGCGACCACCCATTGAGTGACGACCCGGGCCCGGGCATCGGCCCCATCCTCTATATCCACGGATTCGGCAGTTGCGGGGACAGCACCAAGTCCCGGGTTCTGAAGGCCTGTTTCGGGGCCGACTCGGTGATCCACCCCGACTTGTCCGAGGACCCCGCCCGGGCCATCGCGGCGCTGGAGGCCATCATCAAGGGGCGCCGACCGCGCCTGCTGGTCGGTTCATCCCTGGGCGGTTTCTACGCCGACCACCTCAACGGCCGACACCGGATCCCCAGCGTTCTGATCAATCCATCGACGGTGCCCTTCGATACCCTCGCGCCTCATCTTGGTCCGCAGAAGTGGTGGTGCAGCGGCGAGACGTTCGAGCTCCGCCAGTCCCACCTCGATAGCCTGCGCCACATGTACCGCGGCGCGCCCGGCCCCGGGGAACGCTACCTCTGCCTGCTGCATACCGGTGACGAGGTGCTCGACTACCGTCTGGCGGCGGAACGCTATGCGGACAAGGACGTGATCATCGAAGAGGGTGGCACCCACCGCTTCGAGAACCTGGAAGACTACCGCGAGGCCATCGAGACGTTTTCGAAACATTCAATGGGACGCCATTAGGGCGCATCCGATTCGACTGTGTCTAACCAGGTTTCAACCACTGAAGGCAGGTCGCGCTTGCGCCTTCTTGATTGCAAGCGCGACCCAGACACTGACAACGGCTGAGTAGAGTACGGAGAACAAAAAAATCAGCACCTGTACATCGTAGAACCACATGCCAGGCGCACCCCATTTTTCGATTTGAATCGCAACCGAAAAGGCCAAGAACAAGACTGAGATAACCACACCCACGAACCCTGGCAAAACGAACGCTAATGAAGGCCTCGATTCGCGGTGCTCCGAAACGCCTGTCCCACAAAGCATGATCAGTCGTTTCGAGGCATCACCAAACAGCATCACGGATGCGAACATCCACTCAGGGATCCGCTTAAGTTCGTCAATGCTTTGTTCGAAAAATCGAAAAATGATCGCGTAGACGATTATCGGCAAAAGAACCAATGCCACTGTTTCAAAAATCCACGCCCCAATGGCCGAAAAGAAGTCATCAACTCGCTTTAGCACGGCCACCTTCTCCATGTGCGGTAAATGCTCACCCTCTGCCGTCAGGTATCCGAATAGTGGCGCTCGACCATAAATGAAAAACTACAGGCACCACTCTCGACCGGGTGCTCTTCGCCACCACTCACATAATTATCAAAGGCGAAACCTTTGTCCCACCCAAGCTGGTCCGCTGAGTCGTCCGAAGAATACGCCACGTACCAGGGCGGATTCTCACCTGTGTCCACGGCATACGCCTTAACACAGACCTCGTATTCGCCACGTAGAAGCTCTACTCGCGCTTCATAGATCCAATCGCCGTCTGGATCAGGCCTAAGCTCGGGCAGAATTTTCGCGAGCTGCCACTTATTCGTTCCGCCGAGGGCCCAAGCCCCCCCTTCCGCGTCAAGCAACCGCATCTGCTGATACAGGGCACCACCGTCGACAGACAGCTTGCGGTGCAACCCCTTACGAATCTCATGGATCGTTCGCTCAGTCTCAGAGGCTGAGGCTATTCGAAGCTGCTTTAGAACCACCGGCCCGGCGAGTCCGACCACAGCCCCCACAGCAAGAACCGCTGCAAGCTGCCCTGACGACGCCTCGCCAGCTTGAGATCGTTTGGTTGCCATTCCCTAACCCCAAAAACCTGGTGTGTCGGTTAATCCTTCACTTCAGAGCACCAGGAATGGACCGCATTCTATTTGGAAGGACCGAACCCCGGTGTACTTGCGGGATATGGAACCCCGACCACCACACCGACTCTCCCGTTTAGGGTGAGAATATCCGCGACGGATCTTTTCCTGTGCTTGGGAAGAACTATGCCGACCCACATCCGTCGAAGGAAAACCGTGATCGCCCCGATGGAATGACAGTCATTTTTGTGGCACGCGCGCGCGGTAGGCGCATGATCCATGCACATCGCGGAACAAACAATGGGTGTGCCCGTCGCGACCTTGGGAAAGCCGACGAACCCCGATGCGTCGGCCTACCCGGGAAGAGCCCAGGCCACGGCCGCTTCGGCGTGGATGCGCGTGGTATCGAACAGGGGAATTGCCGTGTGCTCGGGCCCTACCAGCATGGCGATCTCGGTACAGCCCTCTATGACGCCCTGAGCACCCGCCGCGCTCATGTCGTCCATGATGCGCAGGTATTCAGCCCGTGAAGCCTCTTCCACCCGACCGAGGCACAGCTCGCCGTAGATCACGTCGTGGACGATCGCACGGTCCGATTCAGGCGGGGTGATCACGCTCAGGCCCCCGGCCTCAAGTCGGCCTCGGTAGAAATCCTGCTCCATGGTGAAACGCGTGCCCAACAGGCCGATGCGCTCCAGGCCGACCGCGCGAATGCGTGCGGCCGTGGCATCAGCCAGGTGCAACAGGGGGATATCCACGGCCGCCTGAATCTCTTCGGCCAACTTGTGCATGGTGTTGGTGCAGATGAGCAGGACATCGGCACCGGCCGCCTCGACCCGGCGCGCGGCCTTCGCCAGATAGCGCCCCGCGGCTGCCCAATCACCCGCCATCTGCATGCGCTCGACGTGCTGGAAGTCGACGCTCACCAGGGCGATGGGGGCGGAGTGCAAACCGCCACGCATGCGGCGGGTTTCCTCGTTGAGGATCCGGTAGTAGAGCGCCGTGCTCTCCCAGCTCATTCCGCCGAGCAGACCGATGGTCTTCATGGGCGGAACGGTGACCCGGATGTCAGATCGAGATGGCCACCAGGGTGGCGATCACGCCAACGATGATGAGCTTGGCGAAAACGATCTTGAAGACGAAGGAGCTGTTCGATGCCGGGGTCTTTGCCGAGGCTGGGGCGGTTCGCGCGGCGGTACCGGTGTGGGCATCCATGATGGCGTTGGTGGCTTGGGTCACGTTGGCGACTCAGGTTTGAAAAAGTTGGCGGATGATGTCGATTCCGCCGATCGGGAACATTGAGATATGTCATTGCGTGTGCACGACGAGCGTCCGCACCCGCGCCCCATCCAGCTCATGCCGCGCCACCAGGGCCTCCACGGTCTCCACGAAGGCGGGCGGACCCGCCGCGTAGAGCTGACTTTCGGCCAGAGTGGGCAGGTCATCCATAAGCACCTCCAGCGCCGCGAGACGCTCTTCCACATCCAGGGTGAGGTCCAACTCACCGAGGGTATAGCTGAGCCGATCCAGGGCATCCGACCAGGACCTGCACCGGTTCTCCATATATGGGCTGTCCCCAGGATCGGTCATGCAATGCAGGTGAATGGCAGGCACCTCCTCCACCGCTATGGCGTTCTCGACAATGCTCTTGATAGGCCCGAACCCCACACCGTGACTGAGCAGGATCATGGCCTCGTCGTGTACATCGGCAAGGGCGAAGTCCCCCTCGGGCCCAACCACCTCCATGCTGTACCCCGGGGTGATGGCACGACTGAACAAGGCCTCGTGCAGACCCGACCTCCCGGCACTGTGCAGATGGAATTCAAGGTACTGACCATCGCAGGGGCAGGACGCCAGGGGCAGCTCGACCGGTTCCAGACCCTCGGCGCTCAGACGGACCGATTGTCCGGCCAGGAAACGCAGGCGCTTGTCCTGGGGTGTACGCAGGAACAACGCCTTGACGCCCTCCCCCAGGGCGGTGATGCGTTTCACCGCGGCGCGTATTCGCTGCTCGGGTATATCCGCTGGTGCCCGCGCCTCGCCCGCCTCCACGGTCACATCGGACACGGCGGTGCAGGAACACATAAGGAAGTAGCCCAGGTTCTGCTCGGTACGGCTGATGGTGTATCGATGCTCGCGAACCTTGAGGATCTCCCCACCCACAAGCCGTGCCTTGCAGGATCCGCAGGCGCCACTGGTACACCCATAGCGCGGTGACGCCCCTGCCTTGAGTGCGGCCTCGAGGATGGTCTCCTTGCCGTTGAGCAGGAACTCCCGACCACTGGGTAACAGCTTCACATGCGCCGAAATCAGGCGCAGAAAGGTATCCCGTGACAGGATTTCGGCGCGCCGCGCCGAGGGTTGCTCGCGATTCTCCAGGGCATCGTCGAGCCATCGGACGAGCCCCGCAGCGGCCTCGTCATCCAGGGCCTCGATGCGCCCGCGTAACTCCTCAACCATGTCCGCGTAGGAGGCCACTTCCATGCGTGCCTCGGTCAGATCCTTGGACAGACTGGTGAGCCGTTGGGCAAGCACCTCGGCCGGAGGCAACTCCACTTCGTCATCAAAGCGCGGAACGGCGGATTCGCGGATATGACGCACCCGTTCGATCTGGGTACTGTCCTCCAACTGAACGTCGGGGAACACACGCATCAGGTCGGACACCCGGACCTGCCCCTCGAAGGTCTGCAACTGATCGGCGCGTATGCGTTTTTGCAGCTCTCCCCGGCTGACGCCTACCAGTCGTGCGGCGCGGGACAGGGGTAACAACTGCGGCATGGGACACTCCGGTCTGGGACGGGATCGAGCTGTGCCGGACGGCTTCACCGCCGACCTCGAAAATCACCGCAGCATACCCCGCCACGCAGGTCTTTCAACCGCCTGCGAGCCCGACGTCACGCCCGCGTGGGGCATCACTCAGACGGCCGTCCAGCGCCCTTCGGTAAGCACCCGTTCACCGCCAACGATACGTCCTTCGAAGCGCGCGCCAACCCTGACCTCTCCCACGCCTGACGGCGTTCCGGTCATGACGATGTCACCGTCTTCGAGGGTCATGAAAGCGCTGATCTCAGCAAACACGGCCATCGGCTTGTGGATCATCAATCCGGTGTCGCCACGCTGGGTGGGGCGACCATCGATATCCAACTCCAGGCCCAGTTCCCGGGTATCCCCCGGGAAGGTGACAAAGGGCGAAAACAGTGCCGCGCCGTCGAACGCCTTGGCCCGCTCCCAGGGCAACCCTTTCGCCTTGAGTCGGGACTGCAGATCACGCTTGGTCAGGTCCAAACCGAATGCCACCGCGAACAGACGCCCCTCGCGCACCATGAAACAGATCTCGCCTTCGTAATGGAGGGCTTCGTCGTCATGGCGTGCCGTCAGCCGACTCGCGATGGCCGTGCGCGGTTTGCTGAACAGCACCATGGAATCCGGCATCTCATTGCCGAGCTCCTCGATGTGGGCGACATAGTTGCGCCCGACGCAGACGATCTTGCCCACCTGGGCCGTTCCGCCACCCAGATCAGCGCCCAATACAACCTGACCAACTGGACATTCAAAGCTCATCGACAGCCTCCCATTCGTCCGCTTGTTCGGGCCCGGTTGTTGTCGTGCCCGAGCTGTTAACCGGGACACAACCCGCACCTGATCAGTGGCGCATAATCGGTCCTCATGAGTTCCGCGCCAACCCCTGAAAACGAACAAGAACGGCTCCAGGCCCTGCGCGATTACGGCATCCTGGATAGCGGGCACGAGCAGGCATTCGACCAACTCACCCGCCTGGCGTCCCGGATCTGCGGCACCCCGATCAGCCTGGTGAGCCTGATCGACGCGGACCGCCAGTGGTTCAAGTCCCGTGTCGGCCTCGATGCAGATCAGACGCCCCGCGACCAAGCCTTCTGCGCCCATGCCATCGCCGACGACCAGACCCTGATCGTCGATGATGCACGCCGTGATCCGCGCTTCGCGGACAACCCCCTGGTAACGGGTGACCCCGGCATTCGTTTCTACGCCGGGGCTCCGCTGATCACCCGGGAAGGTCACCGCCTCGGTACGCTCTGCGTTATCGACCGGGAACCCCGCGCGCTGGACACAGAGCAACTCGATGCGTTGCGCGTGCTGGCCGATCAGGTAATGGATCAGATCGAGTTGCGACGCTCCCTGCGCGCGCTGGAACAACGCAATGGCCGCATCCAAGCCCTCATGGAGGAACGCGACCGACTGTTCGCCACCATCGCCCACGACCTGCGCAATGCCATCAGCGGCATCGTGAGCCTGGCCGACGTGATCGACATGGAACTGACCGATGGCAATCTGAAGGAACTGCATACCTACGTCCCTCACCTCAAGCTTTGCAGCGACAGCGCCTCATCGCTGCTCTCCAACATGCTCGACTGGTCCCGCCTGCAGAGCGGCGGCATGCGCTTCGCACCGGTCGTCCTGGACCTTCGGGCCCTGTTGAACGAGACCGCCGCCACCTACACCGCCACGGCGCTGGCCAAGGAAGTGAACCTGGATGTGCGATCCGGGCCCGCGGCCTGGGTCAACGCCGACCCGACCATGATCGCCAGCACCCTGCGCAACCTGATTGGCAACGCGGTGAAGTTCACGCCGGGCGGCAAGAGCGTGATCGCACGCATCACTTCGGGAGAGGAAGGACATACCGTCGAGATCCGTGACGAGGGCATAGGCATGCCCACGGCCCCTGCCAACGAGGAATCCCTGCCTGAATCACGCAACGGAACACGCGGCGAGAAAGGATCCGGCCTGGGGCTCAAGCTGGTGCGCGGCTTTCTCCAGCACCATGATGCATCCCTGGGCATTGACTCCGTACCCGGCGGGGGGACACGGATCAGCTTCACCCTCCGAAGCGGCGCTGCACCGGGCCGCCCCGGGGATTAACGCAGGTGGAGCGCGTGCTCCACGGCGAACACGTGGCTATACAGGTTGTTCACCCAATCCCGCCCGCCGGGAGTGGCCTGAAGGTATTTCAGTGACGGGCCCAGGAAGGGGTGCACCGCATTCCAGAAGAACCTGGGGTAACCGTCACGCAGGTCGTCCGGGCTGTGGTAATCCAGCTTGGCATTGACCCCTGTCTCCTCGAACTCGTAGAACAGGGCAGCCAGCTTCTGGAGGTACTGGGGATCGGCCATCTGACCGATGAGATCCGCGCCGCGCAGCAACCCCGGGTAGTCATCGGTACCGCTGTGATCGTCGTCGCTGGGCACGGGAAAGCGGGTCCGCTCGATGAGTTCGGCGATACGCGCCGCATCGAGCACCGGGGTACCGGCGAACCGGTTGAGCACGAAATGAACACCCCGATCCACATGGTAAGGGGTCAGCGCCGCATCGGTGACCCCACGGCCCAGCTCCACGATCTCATCGCCTACCCCCGTGGCGTATACGCCCTGACCGTCGCGCGAACACAAGCCGCGGACATAACCGATGTCGTGGCAGGCCAGCGCAACGGTGAAATGCAGCCAATCCGACGCGGAAACCCCGCCGTCGATCTGCTGTTTGCCGCGCAGGATCTCCTGCCCCACCAAGACCACCTTCGCCGTGTGATCGACGTTGTGATACAGCGCGTCGGTATTGGCGATGATGGAAAGCGCGGTACGCACCGCCCAGGACGCGATGCGCGGATATTCCGGGGACTGTAATCCGTAGTCCTCGGCATAGTGACGCTCGACCTCCTCCGCCAGGGTCTCGATTGCGAGCCGGTTCAGATCAATCACCTTAGCTTTACTCCCGCCCAGCCTTTGGCGTGTTCTCGCCCAGCGGTAGGCTCTTTCGTCACAGCGTGCCAGAGCCGGCCGGGGCCGCCAAGTCCGAAAGACAAAGCACTACACGGAAGTCACACGCCATCGCTAACATGCAGCCCATGGGCGCGGTCCCCTCCCGCGCCAAACACGTAATGGAGCACACCACAGCCATGCTGTTATCCAACCTCGAGTTCGTTCCCGGCCGCAAGGTGGTACGCCACCTGGGGCTCGTCCAGGGCAGCACCGTACGCGCCAAACACGCCGGTCGGGACATCATGGCGGGGCTCAAAAATCTCGTCGGCGGAGAACTCAAGGGCTACACCGAATTACTCAACGAATCCCGCCAGGAGGCATTGGATCGCATGCAGGAACAGGCCAAGGCCATCGGCGCCAATGCCGTGGTCAATATCCGTTTCTCCACCTCATCGGTGTCCGCCGGGGCGGCGGAACTGTTCGCCTACGGCACCGCCGTGGTGCTCGAGGAGTAGCCCGCAATGTACGAGTTGATCTTCGTTCTGGGACTGCTTCTGGTCGGCTACATCTTTGGCGGCATCGCCGAGAAACGCCACTACCGCAGCATCCTGCAACGGGAGGCCGCGCTGCGCGACCTACCCGTCATCGCCAGCCCGTTCCCAACCGTGGCAAACGTGACTCACGGCGAGCTGGTCACCGGCAGCGTGGTCATTTCCATCGACTACTTCAAACGCTTCCTGGCAGGCCTGCGCAACCTCATCGGCGGACGGGTCAGCGCCTACGAGACCCTGGTCGACCGCGGACGCCGCGAGGCCATCCTGCGCATGAAGGAACAGGCCCACGCCATGGGTGCGCGCTACGTGTTCAACATCAAGCTGGAGACGTCCCGGGTCTACCAGAACACCAACGACGGCGGCACCGGCTCCATCGAAATCCTCGCCTACGGAACCGCGCTGGTGGTGCGCGACTAAGCCGGGCGATACAGCGTTTATGAAATACGAGAGCCCCGAGATCCCCGAGGGCATCAACGTCTCGAAAACCCACCCGCTGGTGGAGTTCGCATGGCTGTTGGCGGCCGTTGCGCTGATCGGCGCGGTGCTGGTACTGACCGCGTCCTTCGCCGGCGAATGGCTGGCGGGCCGGGTCAGCGTGGAGCAGGAACTTTCCTGGACCAGTGGCCCGGATGCCGGATGGGTCGGGTCCGAAACGCACCCCCCCGAGGCCCAACGGGCTCGGGTGGAGCAGGAGCTGCAGGTCCTCGCCGACCGCCTGCTGCCCCACGTCCCCTACCCCGAAGGCATGCCGTTGCGCATCCATTACAGCGATGCGGACACCGTCAACGCCTTCGCGACGCTGGGTGGCCACATCGTGTTCTTTCGCGGCCTGCTCGAACGTCTGCCCCACGAGAACGCACTGGCCATGGTCATGGCCCACGAAATGGCCCATGTGGCCCAACGACACCCCATTCGCAGCATCGGGCGCGGGGCCGGCATGAGCCTCGCCCTGGCGCTGATGGGCATGGATTCGGGCAACCCGGTGAACACCGCCCTGGGGCAGGCCGGCCTGATGACCGCCATGAGCTTCAGCCGCGAACAGGAACGCGAGGCCGACCGTATCGCCCTGGACGCCGTGAACGCCCTGTACGGCCACGTCGGCGGGGCAGGGGACCTGTTCCGCGTCTTTCAGGAACTGCGCGCCGAGCAGGGCGATGTCTGGCGGCCCGAATTCGCCAGCACCCACCCCAGCGACGAGGGGCGCATCCAGCGCCTGGCC
Source organism: Gammaproteobacteria bacterium (assembly GCA_049604295.1). Lineage (GTDB taxonomy): Bacteria > Pseudomonadota > Gammaproteobacteria > JACKNK01 > JACKNK01 > JBMYTL01. The sequence goes on along the minus strand of JBMYTL010000035.1, from coordinate 6,507 downwards.
GATCTCAGCGGGGAACTCGGCTTCCCGACCCGGAACACGCGCACACCCCTGCCCGCGCTCATCCGAACCCTCTCCGCGAACGCAACGGACTGACACCATGACCGCTGCCCTGAAATTCACCTTCGCGGGCACCGCCAATGCCCGGGGGGTCCCCTGCTGGGGCTGCCCCTGTCCGGCCTGTAAGCGGGCCCGCGCCGAGCCGGGTTACCAGCGCTGGCCCGCCTGCGGAATCCTCCAGGCAGGGGCCCAGACATGGCTGGTGGACGCCGCCGACTTCCGCGCCCCCCAGCACTTCATGCCCGAGGACCTGAGCGGCGCCTTTATCACCCACTACCACCTGGACCACGTCTACGCCCTCATGCACATGCGCTGGGGCAAGGGCGCCCGGCTCAAGGTCTACGGCCCCGACGACCCGGACGACATCGACGACCTTTTCGCCCACCCCGGCGCCCTGGATTTCAGCACCCACACCCGCGCCTTCCAGACCCTGCACTTCGATGATCTGGCCGTTACTCCATTGCCGCTCAACCACGACCGCCCGTGTCACGGTTATCTGTTCGAACGCCAGGGTCACCGCTTCGCCTACCTCACCGATACCCACGGCCTGCCGGACGCGACCCTGGACTACCTGCGCGAGCATCGCCCCGAGGCCCTGGCCGTGGACTGCAACACCCCACCGGATCGCCCCGAACCCACGACGCACAACAGCCTGGACGGCGCCCTGGCGATCCACCACGCCATCAAGCCCGAGCGCACCCTGCTCACCCACATCGGCCACGACCTGGACAGCTGGCTGATGACCGACGGCGAGCAGAGTCTGCCCGCCGACGTCCTGCTCGCCCATGACGGCATGGCCATCGAGTTCTAAGCACAGGACTGGACACAACCCCACCCCGGGGCTCACGGTGAAGGGGCATACACGAACACCTGACGGCAATAGGCTCCACCATGTCGCGCGCCCTCCCATCCTCCGCCAAGATCCTGACCACTGGTCTGGTCCTCATCAGCCTATGCAACCCTATACCCCTGCACGCCGGTGAAGACCCGCTGATCCCCCTCGACAGTTACCGCATCCAGCGTCTGCTCGACGGGCGCACCGCGACCTGTGTGCGTGAGCACGACCAGGCCACATGTCTGAGCTTTTTCGGCAGCGACGGCATCATCAAGCGCCGAATGGATGCCGACGGCAAACGCCGTGAGGGTCGGTGGAGTTCCGACAACGACCAGCTCTGTGTGATCTGGGACGACAAACCCGAGAAGACCAACTGTTGGGATATCACCGACAATGCCGACGGCAGCTACGTGTTGCGCTGGCGCGGCAAACCCAAGGCCCTCATGCAGCACTTCCGGGCAGGCAACACGCTGGACTTCTGAGGGCCGGTGCGGGCCGCTTGCTCCGGCCCCTCAACCAACGGCGGATTACGCATCCCGATGCGAGCGGCGCAGCCGCCCTCCCAACTCCGAAATGCGCTGCGCGCGGTCAGACCGAGGTCTGTACTCCAATCCGGTAGCGGGGCCGGTGCCGAATCAGACGCCAGGCCCCGAACCACGTCAAAGACTGAACGCGGGCCGGGCGCCGGCCTCATCCAGGCTCACCGCGTGCACGAAATCCCGCCCATCGGTGCGCAGTCGGGTCTCACCGGGCTGCCGTGAGATCACCTCGATGAGGACCTGTTGCTCCAGATTGGCGTACAGGGCCTGGGTCTGGGCATCGGCCACCATGGCATGGCCCGCCGCGCAGCCCAGGGTCACCTCCACCGGGTGCAGACCGGCCTCCAGGCTGGTGCCCCCCACCAGCTGGGCCTCATGGTCCTGGGTCTCGGCGAAGTTCACCCGCCCGCGCAGCAACTCCTCGCCGGCCAGGGCGACCCGCACATCGCAGTGTGGCGCATAGGTGGTCACCGGCCCCTGGTAGTCCAGCTTCAGGCCCACCTGGTGATAACCCGCCTTACGGGCGGATAAAAAGGCATTCATGCGGTAGGCGGCCGGACCGGCCCCCTCGATACCGTGATAGCCATGGGCACCGAGATGAAAGCGCCTCTCGTCGATGACGAACACACCCACGTCATCCCGGTCCTCGGCGGGGAGCAGGCCGTCGCCGCCATCGTAGACCCGGGTCACCCAACCCGATTGCAGGTAGCGGCCATCCCCCTGGCGCAGACCCACCTTCTGGATACTGGCACTGAGGCTTGATTCCAGCCCTTCGAGCTTGGCGCGCAGCATCTGGCTCTGGGCCTCCGCCGCGCTGCGCGACTGATCCGCATCCACGCTCAGCAACACCGCCCCCACGCAGACGCCGCTCATACCCAGCAACGCCAGGGCGGACACCCAACCCCAGGTCCGTCCGCCGCGTCGATGACCGCGCCGCGAACGGCGGCGTCGACCGTCACTCCGATAGCTGCCCTCACCCCGGTGATAAGAATCCCCGCGATGGGCATCCCCATGATTCGTTCGCCGTGAAGCCGCCCGTCGTGCGTGCCTGTCCAAGTAATCCATGATCATCCCTCCCGCCGCCGGTCTTGTTCCGAACGGCGCCACTCGCTTGCGCCCGTGAACCGGTCGCGAACCGGTCGCGTCCGGGATCACAACAGCCCCGACCCGCGCCACCTTCGGAACCACACCGCGCATCCCGCTGATCCGTGTCCCTTGGGTCTATTACACGCCGGGTCGGAGCCTTCGTCTGTCAAGCGCTTGACAGGGCACGGTGGAAATTCCGCGCCCGGGGATTCGCGGCCTATTCACCCTGCGCGTCGTCTGCCCGGCGGCGACACACGAACACCAGCACCAGCACCCACAGGAACAAGGCATGGGCCGCCACCGCGGGCCAAAGGTGATCATCGACCAGCCGCCCGGCCAGAAACGGCGAGATCGGCACCGTGATGAACCCGGCCAGAAAGCCCAGGCCCAGGCCGGTGCCGCAGATCGAATACTTGTACTTTCCGGACATGGAACTCACCAAGGTTTCACGGGGCGCGCCGTAGGAGCGGGCTTGCCCGCGAACCGTACACGCGGTCATCGCGAATCACCATGCGCCAAAGTGATCCTCCAACCCGATCCCCAGGCCCGCCCCCCAACGCCGATCCCGACCTCCCCGTAGGAGCGGCTTCAGCCGCGAAAGCCCTTCAAGAGAAACATCCCCACCCTTCCAAACCAGACCCGACGCAGACCCACCCACCCCACTCCCTTATGCTGTCCGCGAACGCATTTCCGAGAAAAGGACGCCCCCATGCCCACGCAAGGCACCCCCTCCCCAGGCAAGACCCCCGCCCCCATTCTTCAGGCCATTCGCCAATGGACCGAGAAAACCCCAAAAGACGGGGTGCTCTGGCTGTCCGCCCGTGAGGTGAAGCTGGCTCCCTTCCCGGATGAATGCCTGGAGCTTCCGGGCCTGACCCGCCTGGTGCTTAGGGGCCACGGCATCAGCGAACTCCCCGCCGGCGTGGCCCGGCTGGCGGAGCGCGGGGTCATTCTGGACATTGCGGGCAATCCCCTGCGGCGCATCCCCGCTGGCCCGTTACCCGCTCTGGTCCTGGACACGCTGCGACCAGAACATTTCAAAATTCAGATCAGCACGCTCTTCGTGGCCCTGAGAAAAGTGGCCCCATGTCACGTACTACGGAAGGGTATATGCCTGGGTCGAGGGGCTGACAATCGTCCCTGTGGCGTCCGATTCGTACCATTGCGAGGTCCCTGAACGCAGCAGCTACCTAAAACTCAGACTGGAGTCCAGCGCAACGTGGAGGGTATCTGAAGCGAGTGAAGCGGTAGCGAATCCCGATCATTGGGAACCCTCTATCCGTTCCGGGTAATTTCGTGATTCAGTCTTGGCCGAAGTTTTCCGAACACCAAATTGAGATCCCGGGCCGTCGAATCTCGGTTGTCAAAAGTACCCCCGCCGTGAAATCAGTGTATCGCGTTACCTAGTGGTTACTCTTGGGAACGCAGTCCCAATCTCCCTTTGGGTTTCCTCACACAAGTCTTGGCAACCATGGAAAAAGGCGATGGCATCAACACACCTCACCGGGCTGAGCCAATTGCTGTTGCTAACACTCTCCCCCCATAGCCCCGAGAAACCCGTTTTGCACTTTGAACTCGGCCTTTTCGATCTAATCGACTCACAGCGCAGTCCTTTGTTGGGCACCGCATCACAAAAGGATGGTAGGTGGGTTCCGCCGGACGCTGGTAACTACCGTCGTAGACAGCAGACGAATACCCGGCCGGGGGCAATCGTGGCAGCACGGTCCCACTGACGCTTGCCGCCCCAGGGATCGCCGACGACCAGCAGCGGCCCAGCACAAACCGAGGGCACGGAAACAGCCCAAATCTACGGCGCACCCTCGGGGACCGCCCGATCCCTACCTGACTGTGCGTCAGCGCAAAGCGCTGGATCGCCATCGGACGTCTCGGCTGCTTTCTCCTCAAGCTTCTGGTCCATGTCCTCGGTTTTACTGTCCTGCATCTCGGCTGCACGATTCTTGATCCGCTTGAGCAGCTTCTCAATCTTCCCTTCGACTTTCGGACCGTCGCCCAGCGCATGTCTTTCCACTTGCGTTGCGAGGCGGATGAAGACCAGGGGCGCAATGGTCATCACGGTAAGCACTAGTGCCATTCCAATCCAAGTGACCGATTGCCAAGCACCCGGATTCGCCACGATATCCAGGGCCGGATTCCAGATATTTAGAACCGTGATCAGTAAGAGAATACAGATCGACGTGACAATGTTGGCATTGACAATGTAGGTCCCTTTCTTTGTCCAGATATAGGTCTCGAAGAACCAGCGGGTCCAAATCGGGGCGGCCGCCCAGAATTCCGCCCAGAATTCGTCGCGCTCTTCCTTGCTGTCGGGCTCGTTTTCAAGCGCCTCCAGCACTTGATACTCCGGATAAATCTTTGGGTTAACCGCTTCGTTGGTCCTGGCCCAAGCGAGCGCATTGGCGATTTCGGTGCTCATGCGATTGTGGATGTTCGCGAATTTCAATTCGCGATACGCCAAGTTCATGACCACGGAAATCTCGACCAGATAGGCCAAGTTGAAAAACGAGACACCTGCGGCCAATGGCCCTTCTCCCTCTCTGTATCCTTACGCGTCCTTACACCGGACGCCCTTATCAGTCGGCTCGCCTGATCAAGCCGCTTTGTTGGCCGTCATTTCCGGGAAACGGAAGGGCTCGGCCCGTTGAAACATTTTGTCAAACGCATACGCGGCGCGCGCGGCGCGTTCGGGCTGATTGAACGAAGCGATCGCGGAATGCTGACTCGGGTCGTCACACCAGCGCCAAGCCTGCGCATCCTGAATAACCATGTGAGGGGTGTCGCTGTCAGGACCATCACGGTCATCAACAACCCGCCGCATCTCGACCTTGTCGGGGCCGTACTCGTCGAGGATCGACACGAAGGAGCCGGACGTCGGGCCACCATTGTTAGTGGAGTCCGGATCCTGCAGCAGGATGACGAGCTTGGTACCGGGCTTGTCGAGGAAGCGCTTTACTGCCCTTTGCAGGGCGCGGTCGTTGTAGATCTGGTTGCCAAGCTTCGTGGAGAAGATCCGCACCGTCTTGACGGCAAAGCGGAACAGTGCAGTGACGAGGATACGTGCGTGCCCAGGCTCTCCATTCGAGACGATACGGGGAAGTCGGTTTTCAGCGAGTTCGTCCACCATGGCCTGGTAGGCGTCCAAATAGTAACGTTCGACGGGATTTTCGGTTTCAGCAGTCATTTGCTTATTTAATGACCAAGTAGGATTTTCGGGTTCCACACACTAAGACGGCGCCTTGTGGGGCGCCGCCTTAGTGTGTGGGGTTTGCTTGGGAGATTCGATACTTCGGGAGCACGAACAGCACGGCAGCGGCCAGGACAGGCTCGGAAACGGTGGAAATCGGGGTCGGGAGAGCGGCTCGGTCTGCGAAATACGCAGCCGCGCGGATGACTTTGCCCGCTTTCTGCCCCCGAACTTTGTTCATCTGCATCGTTTTGTTCCGCAGTAGCGCGCAATCTAGTGGCGTTTACCGCAGATTTCAATTCTTACTATAGCCTCAAGTGCTCCCCATCAGCCGAGTAGCGGGGTGCGTTCTAGACATTGACTGGTGCATTCCGTAGCCTCATAAATTGAACTTATTCACGTATTTAATCCATCTGGCGCCATAACCTATACCTACTCCCTGCAGGTCGCAAACCGCATTTATAGCAGGCGGGCTCCTGGGATTTCCCTATCGGAACATGGGGTCAAGCTGCTGCCACTCCGACGCTATGCCAAATCCTGCCATGAGCCCCCGATATTTTCATCCATGTTGATCGCCAACCCGGTTCAGGGGCGCCAGAACTTCGGAGGTGATTTTGCCGGCCTCTTCGAGGATCGCCTTGGTGAAATCGGGGTCCAGATCTTCGTAACCCGGCACGTCCAGCGTTTCGACCTTGAGCACATCATGCAGGACAAAGGCCATGTCTTTGGTGTCGGCGGTATAGGTGGGCATTGCGTGTTCCCTATTGTGGTGTCGGTTGCGAGGGGCC
>JBMYTL010000034.1:0-27624 GCA_049604295.1 Gammaproteobacteria bacterium | reverse complement strand
GGCGCGGTTATCCGTCGGCGGCGGTGCGCCTGTTCTGCGACCGTATCGGCGTCACCAAGAACGAGAACACCATCGAGATGAACCTGCTCGAGGCCTGCGTGCGCGAGGAACTGGATGCCCACGCGCCACGTCGCATGGCCGTGCTCGACCCGATCAAGGTGACCATCGAGAACTTCCCCGAGGGCGCGGAGGAAACGCTCAATGCGCCGAATCATCCCAAGAACCCGGACATGGGCAGCCGGGATCTGGTGCTGACCCGCGAGCTGTTCATCGACCGGGCGGACTACAAACCCGAGGCCAATAAAAAGTTCAAACGCCTGGTGGATGGCGGCGCGGTGCGCCTGCGCAACGGGTACGTGGTCCAGCACGTGGAGACCGTGAACGGGGACGACGGTGAGCCCGTTGAACTGCGCGTGCGATATTTCCCTGATTCCCTGGAGACCAACCCCGAAGGGCTCAAGGTGCGTGGCGTGATCCACTGGGTGTCGGCCACTCGCGGCGTGAGCGCCGAGGTGCGCGTCTACGACCGGCTGTTCAGAGAAGCCCTGCCCGGCAAGGACAGCGGGGACTTTCTCGCCGACCTCGATCCGGGGTCCTTGCGCGTCAATACCGGCGCGGTGGTGGAGCCCGGCCTCAGCGGCTGCGCGCCCGGTGAGGCCTTCCAGTTCGAGCGCGAGGGCTACTACGCGGTGGACCCTGCAAGCACGGACACGCGGCCCGTCTTCAACCTGACGGTTGGTCTGCGTGAGAGTCGGCCGGCCTGACCGGCGTGTCCCTCTAGGGGGAATTGCTGACTGATCTGCTGTGTTACCGGTCCCCACAACGATTAGACTTTGTCCAAGTCATCGAAGGGCGCTCAGAAGCCCTCGGTCACGCCCCGTGGTTGCACGCCCCGCGGCGTGAACACATAGCGCAGCGGGCAGGTCCGGCAAGCTTCGGACGAATCATGAAACGTTTCTTTCATCGTGAGCGGGGATGGTCCGCGCCCAAGGCCCCCGTGGACGGGGCCCCCGATCGTATGCGTGGGCTGCTGGTGAACCATCTGGCGGGGCAGGCTCATACCGGAGGACTGGCCAGCCGGGTCATGCCCCACGTCAATGCCTTCCAGGCCCTGCAGGGTGATGCGCGGAACAAGGCCTTTCCCGCCACCTACCTGATGCTCGAGGGGCTGCTGACCGATCCCGATGAGGGGATCTCCACGGATGTGCACGGCCTGCGCAGGATGGTCCAGACCCATTTTCCGCGCCTGCTCGAATCAGATGATTTCGCTGTCATCTTCTGGCCCCGGGAGCGCCAGGAAACCTGGTTCGCGCGGCGACTTCTCTCGGGTACCTGCCGCGCGGCCCATCAGTTGCTGCGCGGCGCCGAGCGGCGTCCGTTGCTGGCGCTGCTGCAATGGTTGCAGGGAGAACGCACCGAGCGGGAAGCCCTCAGCGCACTGGCGGTGCCGCCCGATTCGAAATCCGACGATCTCTCCGCGCTGCGGGTGGCGACCAACGGGGCATTGGAGGTGATTGGCAGCCGCCTGGGCGAATTCGGTGCCCAGCGCCTGCTCGAGCAGCAGTTCGATGAGCTTTGGTCCGTCTATCAACGCCTTGAGGGGGCCGCGGTCATGGGGACGCTGCTTCCCCTGTCCGCGCTCAAGCAGGGGCGTATCGAGGTGCTGACGCCGGACGCGCTGCGCTCCCTGCTGTTGACCAGCATCGGCAACCTGGAGCAGGTGCGCGCGGAGCATGCGGATGCGTCCGACCGCCTGGCCGAGGCCCTGCGTGATGTCAAGCGCATGAAGTCGCTCACCGATGAGGCCACCGCCCAGGTGCAGCTCATGATGGATGTGTCCAGCGATGGTCTGGTGGTCATCGATCACGAGGGTGTGATCATCATGATCAACCGGGCGGCGGAGGCGCTCTGGGGTTACGAGGAGGGCAGTCTTACCGGGCAGACCCTCGAAAACCTCATGCCAGAACGCTACCGGTCCGCGCACCATCGTGGCCTCAACCGGTATCTCGCCCAGGGGCGTTCGCGCATCATCGGCAAGAGCATCCGGGTGGAGGGCCTGAATCGCGACGGCGTGGAGTTCCCGCTCAGTATGTGCATTTCCGAGACCCGCATCGGCAGCAAGCGGGTATTCGCCGCCTCGGTTCAGGACCTCAGCGACAGGATCCAGGCGGAAGAGGCGGTCCGGGCCGCGGAGGCGCGCGCGGAGCGGTTGGCCGAGGGCAGCCGGGACGTGCTCTGGGAGTGGGATATGCAGCGCGACATGGTCACCCTGTCGAACAAGTGGACGGCCCTGCTCGAGACCCGTTACCAGCCAGAGCGTGCCCCGATTGATGTCTGGTTCTCACGGGTTCACAAGGACGATATCGGTGCTTTGATGGATGCCATTTCCGCCCACAAGGCCAGTGCTGGGGTGGAGTTCGAGGCCGAGTTCCGACTGCGCCGCAACAAGGGCCAATGGGTCTGGGTGATCGCTCATGGGGTGACTGAGCGCGACGAGAACGGCATGGCCGTGCGTATGACCGGTTCGTTCTCCGACGTGACCCGCCTGCACGCAATCGAAGGCGAGGTCCAGGCACGCGCCAACCTGGATGAGTTGACGGGACTGCCCAATCGCGCCGCCCTGATCGCGCACCTGGCCCGCGTGCTGGAGCGTAGCGGTGGCGCGCACCACTGCGGTCTGTTGCTGGTGAAGGTGGAGCGTTTCACCCTGATCAATGACAGCCTGGGCTACGCGGCGGGTGATGCCCTGCTCGTGGCGATCCGCGAGCGCCTGGCCGAGGTGCTGTCCGATTCGGTGTTTCTGTCCCGACTGGGCGGTGGTGAGTTCGCGGTGGTGCTTGAGGACGCCAGCATCGCGGCCGATGCCCTGCAGCTGGCGGAAGTCGTGCGCGATGTCCTGGAGGCCCCGGTTGATCTCGATGGGACCGTCATATCCGTACCCACGCACATCGGCGTGGCGGTCTCCGAGGGGGAGCGCATGGAACCGGCGAAGTTGCTGCGCCAGGCCGCGGCCGCGCTGGACCAGGCCAAGAGCGTGCACTCCGGTCGTCCCACCCTGTACGACGGACATCACGGCGGTGACGCGGAAGAGCAGTTGCGTCTGGAATCCGACCTGCGTCAGGCCCTTGAACTGCAACAGTTCCGTTTGCAGTACCAGCCCATCGTGCAGTTGGTGGACGGCTCGGTTGTGGGTACGGAGGTGTTGTTGCGTTGGCAACATCCCGAGCGTGGTCGCGTGGACCCGGAACAGTTCGTCGCGGCGGCCGAGAACTCCCATGCCATGGTGGGCATTGATCGCTGGGTGTTGAGTTCCGTGTGCTGGCAGATGGGGCAGTGGGAACAGCGCGGTTTGTTGCCGCCGGGCTTCTACGCTTCGGTGAATCTGTCAGGAGGGCATTTCGAGCAAGCGGACCTGGCGTCCTTTGTGTTGCGGGCGTTGCGGGATTCCGGGCTGGAGGCGCAGCGTCTGAAGATCGAGATCACCGAGGGGGTGGTCATGGCGCAGTCCCAGAAGGCCCTGCGTCAGCTCCAGCAGTTGCGGGCCATGGGCGTTCAATTGCTCATTGATGATTTCGGGACCGGCTATTCCTCGCTCAGTTATCTGCATCGTTTTCCCTTCGACGTGCTCAAGGTCGATAAGGCCTTCGTGCTGGCCATGAACGAGGGCAAACCCAATCGTGAAATCGTGCGCACCATCGTCAATCTGGCGACCAACCTGGACAAGGGCGTGGTCGCGGAAGGCGTCGAGACGGCGGATATGGCGACGGCCCTGAGCGAGATGGGGTGCACCCACGGGCAGGGCTTCTTCTTCCATCAGCCCATGGATATGGCGGCCATGGAAGAGGTCCTGACGAAACTGCCCCAGGATGCCGGTGGGGCCGATGTGAAGTCAGGCAAAGGTGCGAGGTCGGCCGATCCCGCGAGGGCCCGGAATCTCCACTAGCTGTCGGCCGAGGCGGCATGCGCGGGTCCATGGGTGAGCGCGAAAAATGCCGAGCAAGAGCGGGTTTCGAAGCCAATGCGAAAAGGCGCCGTAATCGTGTTGACACCCAGGGGCGGCATACCTAGAATGCGCGCCTCTTTCGGGGCCATAGCTCAGCTGGGAGAGCGCAACACTGGCAGTGTTGAGGTCGGCGGTTCGATCCCGCCTGGCTCCACCAAACGAAAGGTTGGGCCGGTTTTACACCGGCCCGGCCGTTTCAAAGGTCTCCTGTCCCGTTCGTCTAGAGGCCTAGGACACCGCCCTTTCACGGCGGCGACGCGGGTTCGACTCCCGCACGGGACGCCAATTCTAAAGCCCTGCCTTTACGGCGGGGCTTTTTCGTTTGCGGGCCTCGTGGCGGCAGCGGGCGCGGCACCGGCTGTGGGCAGGGCTCAGCGGTGTTCACCGGGCAGAGCCATCAGGCTGCGCCCGGCCAAGCCCATGCGCCTCAATCGTATTCGCTGTCCTTCCAGCGCCGCATGAGGGTGAAGGCCTGCGCGGCGGACGCATCGGCGGGCAGGCCCTTGTCTCGCAGGCGGGCCACCACCCGGGGTTCGTCGATCCGCAGGAAGGGGTTCACCTCCCGCTCCAGGGCAACGGTGGTCGGCACGGTATCCCGGCCCGCGTCGAGCAGGGCGAAACATTCGGCCTTACGTTCGGCCAGGGCGCTGCTTTCCGGCTCGACCCATTCGGCGAAGCCGATGTTCTCCAGGGTGTATTCGTGGGCGCAGTACAGCCGGGTGTCGGCCGGTAGGGCGGCAATGCGCATGAGGGACTCATGCAACTGCTCGAAGGTGCCGGAGAACACCCGGCCGCAGCCGCTGGCGAACAGGGTGTCACCGCAGAACAGGACCCTCTGACTGCCTTCATCGGCAGCGAATTCTCCGAAATAGGCGATGTGTCCCTCGGTGTGGCCGGGGACATCCATGACCTGAAACTCAACGCCGAGATCACCCAGTTCGACCCGGTCGCCCTCGCCCAGGGCCTGGGTTCTGTGCGGGATGGGTTCGCCGCGTGGGCCGAACACCGGGATGTCCGGGAAGCGGTTCAACAGTTCCGCGATGCCGCCCACGTGGTCGGCGTGTTTGTGGGTGATGAGGATGGCCGAGAGCTTCAGTGCCCCGGCGTCCAGGTGCGCCAATACCGGGCTTGCGTCGCCGGGATCGACCACGACCACGTGGTTTGAACCGTCGGCGCGCAGCATCCAGATGAAGTTGTCGCTGAAGGCGTGTATCGGGCTGATGTTGATCATGGGCGGCAATGGTAGCGCCGATTGCCGCCGCTTGTTCGCGGGGAGTAAGATCGCGCTCCCGCGTACCGACCAAGTCCTGGGCAAACCCCAAAATGCTTGGTGCAGGGGCGCGGCCATTACCACACAGGTGCCCCAAGGACCGTCCGGTCCGAGGGGATAATCGGGAAGCCGGTGCGCGTTCACGCAAAGCCGGCACTGCCCCCGCAACGGTGATTGGGAGCCCGTCCGGACAGACATCCGGCGGGCGGCCATCGATATACCGCCACTGCACGCGTGCCCCTCGGTCCGCTGTGGGAAGGCATCGGTGACCGGATTCATTCATCCCATCAGTCCGGAGACCGGCCTGGGTGTTTTTCCATGGGCGCCGCGGAGGGCATCGACCGGGAAAGGCAGCCCCGTGCCTCCTGGTTCAGGTCTCCCCGCCCCGCGATTCCTCCTCCGTCCGAACCCCCGGCGTGTGCGGGTGTGCACGCCTCCGAGGAGTGAATGCAATGAACCGGTCTTTCCCCCCGGCCCCCGTCGCGGCGGCCGTTCTCTGTGCCCTGGGTACACCGCTGACCGCTGTCGCCGCCGATCAGGCCCTCAAGGTTCCCGACGTGGTGGTGTCCGCCACCCGTTCCGAGCGTTCTGATGTGCCGACTCCCGCGGCCATCAGCGTGATCGGCCGTGGCGAGATCGAGGCATCGGGTGCAGGCAACGTGGCCGATCTGTTGCGTGCGCGTTCCGGCCTCGTTGTCACCGACCTGTTCGGTGATGGCCGCAATACCAGTGTCGGCATGCGCGGGTTCAGCGAGAGCGCCCATTCCAACACCCTTGTCCTGGTCGACGGTCGTCGCCTGAACAACGGTGACATCGGCAGTCCGGACCTGTCCCAGGTCCACATCAAGGACATCGAGCGCGTCGAGATCATCCAGGGCGGGGCGGGCACCCTGTTTGGAGATCAGGCCGTGGGCGGGGTGATCAACATCATCACCCGCCGCCCCGAGGACCTGTCCGGACGTATCACCGTGGGTGTGGACGGCTATGGCGGATCGCGTTTCGAGGGCAGTGTCGAGGACCGATTCGACAATGGTCTGGCGGCGCGGGTGAGCATCGGTATGAAAGAGACCGACAACTACCGCGATCACAATCGCCTGGAGTCCGAGAACCTCTTTGCCCGGATGGAGTACGTGCACGATTACGGTCTTGTCTTCGCCGAGATCCTGCGTTCGGATGAAGACCTGCAAACGCCCGGCGCGCTGACCGCCGCCCAGATGGCCGCCGACCGCCGTCAGGCGGCGCCTTTTCAGACCACGGATTTTTCCGACACCGAGTCGGCGGTTGAACGGGTTGGGCTGGAATGGGACGTGAGTGATTCCTGGACCCTGGCGGCCGAGGCAACACAGAGCGATGCCGACAACCCCTTCGTGGCCTTCGGCGGCGCCGGTCGTCAGGACCGCAACCAGAAGAGCCTCAATCCGCGTCTGATCGGTGCCATCCCGTTCAACGGTAATGAACTGCTGGTCACCGCCGGGGCGGACCTGGAGGAGGCGCGTTACCGGATTACCAGCGCCTTCACCAATCGCGACAACACCCTCGATAACCGCAGCCTGTACGCGCAGCTGACCGTTCCACTGGCCCGCGACTGGTCCGTTACCGGCGGTGTCCGTCATGCCCGTCAGGACAACCAGATCACCGATGCCCTGACCTCGCCTGGTGGTCAGAACTTCGATTTCGAGGAGACGGTGGGCGAACTGGGTGTCAGCTACCGATGGTCGCCGGCCTGGCGTGTATTCGGCCGCGTGGATCAGAACTTCCGCTTCCCCAAGATCGATGAGCAGGCCTTCACCTCGCCGGGCAATGTGCTGCGCAACCAGACCGGTGAATCCTGGGAGGCCGGTGCCGAGTGGCGCCAGGGCGCGGACCGGTTCGCATTCAATCTGTATCGCCTGAACCTGGAGGACGAGATCGCCTTTGATCCCACGGCGACCGCGCCGCCCGGTTCCTTCTTTGCCGGGGCCAACGTCAACTTCGACCCCACCCGTCACCAGGGCTTCGTGATCGAGGGCGATAGCGTGCTGTTCGAACGGCTCACCCTGGGCGCCAGTTACGCCTACACCGATGCCCGTTTTCTGTCCGGCGTGAACCGGGACCGGCATATCTCCTACGTGCCCAGCAACAGTGCCCGCGTCTCCGGCGACTACCGCTTCAACGATGCCGTCTCCCTGTACGGCGAGATGCTGTTCACGGGTGAGCGCCATGTCTCCGGCGACAATGCCAACGCGGCGCCCCCGGCCGACAGTGACACTGTCTTCAACTTCAACCTGCGCTACCGGCTCGGCGCCTTGACCCTGTCGGCCAAGCTCAACAACGCGCTTGATGAGAAGTACGAGGGCTTCGAAACCGCCTTCGGTGCCTTCCCCGCGCCGGAGCGCAACGTGGCCTTCGAGATGGAATGGGCCCTGCGGTGAGCGCGGCGGCGCTCATGGGCAGGTGGATGCGTGGGGCGTGGCTGCCCGCGTGCCTGCTGTGTTCCATGGCTGCCTTCGCCGCGCAGTCCCAGGGGGCGCTTGATGCGCGCGGCTCGGATGCCGGTGTCGGCCCGGATATTGTCGATGACACAGGACAGCGGGTCCGTCTGGAACACCGGGCCACGCGTATCGTGGCCCTGTCGCCGCACCTCACCGAGTTGTTGTTCGCGGCGGGCGCGGGTGAGCGCCTGGTGGGGGCTGTCGAGTTCAGCAACCACCCCGAGGCGGCGAAGGCACTGCCACGCCTGGGCAGTTATGAAGGCCCGGACCTGGAGCGCATCCTGGCGCTCAAGCCCGACCTGGTGGTGGCCTGGGAAAGCGGCAACGGGTCGCGCCGGATCGCACAGTTGCGCCGCCTGGGCCTGACCGTGTTCACCAGCGAACCCCGTCATCTCGAGGACATTCCCCGCACCCTTGAGGCACTGGGCCGACTGGCTGGAACGTCACCCGTGGCCCGCGAGGTGGCGATGGATTTCCGCGCCCGCCTCGATGCCCTGCGCGCGCGGTATGCGCGCAGCAGTGCGGTGGATGTCTTCTACCAGGTGTGGGACAAGCCCGTGACCACCCTGAACGGCGATCACCTGGTCAGTCGGGTGATGGAGCTGTGCGGTGGGCGCAATGTGTTCGCGGACCTCGAGGGGCTGGCCCCGGTGGTCAGTGTCGAAGCCGTGCTGGACCGTGACCCGCGTGTCATCGTGGCCGGGGGTATGGCCGATGGTGCCCGCACATGGTTGCAGGGCTGGCGACGCTGGCCTTCCTTGCGGGCGGTACGCGAAGGGCACCTGGTTTATATCCACCCGGACCACCTGCAGCGTCATACACCGCGCATTCTCGACGGCGCGGAGGAGCTGTGCCGGGTCCTCGATGGGGTGCGGGGGTCATGAAGCAGTTGATCCTGGGTGGGGCACGCTCCGGCAAGAGCACGCTGGCCGAGCGACTGGCCGCCGATTCGGGCCTGGACGTGGTCTACGTGGCCACCGGCTGGGCCGGTGACGCGGAGATGGAGCGTCGTATCGCGGCGCATCGAGCCGGGCGGGACCCATCCTGGCGGACGGTCGAGGAGCCCCTGGACCTGGCCGCCGTGTTGAGCCGGGAAAGCGCCCCCGGGCGTTTCATGTTGGTGGATTGCCTGACGTTGTGGCTGAGTAATCACCTCGGTGGGCCTGGCGGTGGCGGGACGTGGCCCGAGGCCCGCGCGGCGTTGCTCGACGTCCTGCCTGATCTGCCTGGAACGGTATGCCTGGTGTCCAACGAGGTGGGACAGGGCGTGGTTCCCCTGGGTGAAGGCAACCGCCGTTTCGTGGACGAATCGGGCTGGCTGCATCAGGCCGTCGCGGAGCGCTGTGATCGCGTGGTGTTTGTGACCGCCGGTCTGGCCCGCACGTTGAAGGGGGACGCGCCGTGATCTCACCGTGGTTGACCGAGCCGGTGCGCACGCTTGATGAATCGGCCCGTGAAATGGCCAGGGCGCGACAGGTTCATCTGACCAAGCCGCCGGGCAGCCTGGGGCGGTTGGAGGCGCTGGCCCTCGACCTGGCTGCCATGCAGGGGCGGGCCTGCCCGCGGATCGACGACCCGGTCATCACGGTATTCGCGGCGGATCACGGTGTGGCCCGTGCGGGTGTGTCCGCCTTTCCACAGGCCGTGACGGCCGCCATGGTGCGCAATTTCGCCTCCGGTGGCGCGGCCATCAGTGTGTTGGCGCGCCAGTGGCAGGCCCGTTTCGAGGTGGTCAACCTGGGGACGGTGGAACCACTGGAGCCCCTGGACGGGGTTACGGACCGGCGCCTCGGCCCCGGAACGGCCGATTGGCGCGTGGCCAGTGCCATGACCGCACCCCAGTTCGAACAGGCACTGCGGGCCGGCGCGCAGGCTTTGGTTCCGGCCCTGGAACGGAATGAGGCCGGGGCCGGTGACCTGTTGGTGGGCGGTGAGATGGGCATCGGCAACAGCACATCGGCCGCTGCCTTGGTCTGTGCCCTGCTGGACGTCGATCCCACGGGGGTGGTGGGGCCGGGCAGCGGTGTGGATGAAGCCGGTATGTCCCGTAAGGTCCGGGCCATCCGCCAGGGTCTGGGTTTTCATGGCGCGAGTTTGCGGGATCCGGTGGAGGCCCTGCGTCGCTTGGGCGGATTCGAGATCGCGGCCCTCACCGGGGCCTATATCGCCGCCGCCCAGCGCGGCATGCCCGTGTTGGTGGACGGCTTCATAGCCGGGAGTGCGGCCCTGGCCGCGGTGCACATCAATCCGGGTGTGCGCGACTGGTTGATCTTCGCCCATCGCTCGGCGGAGCCGGGCCATGGATGCATCCTTCAGGCCCTGGGGGCGCGCCCGCTGCTGGACCTGGAACTGCGGCTGGGCGAGGGCAGTGGTGCCGCCCTGGCACTGCCCCTGTTGCACGCGGCCTGTGCCCTGCACGCGGATATGGCGACCTTCGAAACCGCTGGAGTACCCACCCATGAGTGATCAGGTTACGGGCCCCGGGGGCGATGCCTCGGCCTACATCGATCTGCTGCGTCACGGTCTGACCGAGCGCCCCGATTGCCTGTGTGGGCGCACCGATGTGCCCCTGTCCCCGGCCGGGCGTGCGCAGTTGGAGCGGACGGCCTCCGCCTTCGGCCCCTGGGACCGGGTGGTCAGCTCACCGCGTCGACGCTGCGCCGTGTTTGCCGATGACCTGGCGACGCGTATGGGGCTTGCGCATCGCGTCGAGCACGATCTGGCGGAGATCGACCTGGGGCGCTGGGACGGTCGTGCGTTCGCCGATCTGGCCCGCGATGAGGCCGAACATTTTTCCGCGTTCTGGCGTGATCCGATGGCCCATCCACCTCCCGATGGCGAGCACCTGGAGGTGTTCGCCCGACGCGTCCTGTCGGCGTACGCGGGGATCGTCGGGGATGCGCCCGCGGGCAGTCGTACGCTGGTGGTCTGTCACGGCGGGGTCATACGCGTGATTCTGGCCCATGTGTATGGCCTCGATCTTGGCCATATGTTGCGTATGGAAATCGATTACGCATCGCTGAGCCGCATCCGCATGATCGAGGGTCATGCCAGCGTGGTATGCCAGGCGCTTACGCCGGAGTTGTTTCAGGACCGCAATGACGATGATTCGGCGGCGACCGATGCCTGACGGTCTGCGTCTGGCCCTGCTGTTGCTTACGCGCATACCGGCACCTCACGCCCGGGATCATGGCCCGGTGGTGCAGGGGTGGTCCCTGGCCTATTACCCGCTGGTCGGCGTGCTCATCGGATGGGCCCTGGCGGCCGTGCCGCTTGCCGCGACCCTGGGGTTGAACCCCGTCGCCCCCGTCGTGTTGGCCGCCATCACCTTGGTGCTCTGGGTGCTGTTGACCGGGGCGCTGCATCTCGACGGGCTCGCGGACAGTGCCGATGCCTGGCTGGGCGGTCACGGTGACCGCGCGCGCAGTCTCGCGATCATGAAGGATCCCGCCTCCGGGCCCGCCGGGGTCACGGCCCTGGTGCTCGTACTGCTGCTGAAGTTCGCCGCGTTGTCGGCCCTGCTGGGCGGCTCTGGGTATTGGACCGCGGCCTGGACCCTGGTCTGGGTTCCCGCCATGGCCCGGTCCGCGGCGGCTGTCCTGCTGATCACGACCCCCTATGCCCGCCCCGGGGGTATGGGGGACGCGGCGGCCCGTCATGCACCGCGTGTCGCTGTCTGGCTGGGGTTGGTCCTGGTGGTTTGTGGTGCCTGGGGCTTTGGTGCCGGGGGAGTGTGGGTGCTGCTCTGTTGTCTGGTGGCGACCCTGGCCCTTCGCCACATCATGATCCGACGGATCGCGGGCACCACGGGCGATACCGCCGGTGCCCTGGTGGAGATCCTGGAAGCCACGGCCCTGATTGCCATCGTGGTCGGCGGGGGCGCGCCGTGAGTGTGCGCCTGATTTCCGCCCTGCTGGTGTCGGCGGCGGTCCATGCCGCGGTCTTCGTGGAGGTGGATGAGCTACTCGTTCCCGGCGCGGGTGGGGCGCGTCCAGCGATCTTTGCCGTTTCGGTGGAGCTTGGCGCGTTGCCCGGGAGCGCGCCGGACACCGGAGATACCGTGAGCGAGCAGCGCGTGCCCGAAATGAAGGATCGGCTCACGGGGCCCGCATCGGCGTCCATCTCTGAGCCAACAACGCTGTCGCCCGGCGACTCGTCCGTGGGAGTAGGGGACGGGGTGATGGAAGGGGAATCGGAGGCGGCCCCGGTGCGTGAGCGTGCACCGGGTACATCCATGGCTGCGGCTCAGCCCGCGGGCGGTGCAGGGGAAGAATCCGGTCCGCCCCGTGGGACTGTTTCACGGCACGTTATTTCACGGCACGTTGTCGCGGGGCAGCCTGTTCCCGGTCCGCGCGCGGCCGCCCCGTCGGAAGTGGTGTCACCCGAACCGGTGCTGCCCAGCGCCACGCCGCGCCCGGAATCGGCATGGATGGATGGTCGGGGCGCGCCGCCGTCGGCGATGACGGCATCATTCGGAGCGGATGACAGGGCCGCTGTCGCCCCGTCCCCCGTGCGGGTAGCCATGGCGGGCGGAGCATCGGCCCGTGAGTTGCTGACCGAGCCGCCTGTTGGCGATGCGCTGGATGCGCGTTTTTTCGAGCTCGTTCATGCCGCCATCGAGGCCCGCAAACGCTATCCGCGGCGGGCCCGGCGGCGCGGCTGGGAGGGGCGGGCCGTGGTGGAATTCACGCTTTACCCCGACGGTGCCGTGTCGTCAGTGCGCGTGGTGGAGGGGAGTGGCCATGAGCCGCT
Source organism: Gammaproteobacteria bacterium (assembly GCA_049604295.1). Classification (GTDB taxonomy): domain Bacteria; phylum Pseudomonadota; class Gammaproteobacteria; order JACKNK01; family JACKNK01; genus JBMYTL01. The sequence continues at coordinate 15,128 of JBMYTL010000034.1, read as the reverse complement.
GGACGCGGCTGCGCGGGAGGCGGTGGAGGCGATCGCTCCGTTGGCGGGGACGGCTGATTTCCTGACGGATCGACGCACCCTGAACCTGGGAATCGATTTCCGCCTGCGGTGAACGCGAGGTGACCGGGCGCGCCGTTGTGCTGGCGCCTGGCTACCCCGATCAAACCCGATTGCGGCCCACGCGGCGCGGGGCTATCTTCGCGCGTCCCGGAATACCCCCGGGGTGATTCATCATTACGACACCGAGGTCACCCATGGCCCTAGACGACAGTTGGATTTCGGAAGCCTGCGAGGACTGCGGCTCGGCCTTTTCGCTCAAGTCCAAGGGCAGGGTGCATGCGGAGGAATCGCAGTACCAGACCATCGAGGTCCACGAGACGGCCAAGTGGGGCCATCTCATGATGATCGACGGCTACACGATGCTCAGCAGTCGTGACAATTTCCTCTATCACGAGATGATGTCCCATCCGGTGCTTTACACCCACGACAAGCCGGCCCGGGTGGCGATTATCGGCGGCGGGGATTGCGGCACCCTGCGCGAGGTGCTGCGTCATCCCGAGGTGGAACAGGTCACCCAGATCGACATCGACGAGCGGGTCACGCGGGTGTCCGAGCAGTACTTTCCCGAGCTGTGCGAACTCAATGACGACCCGCGCGCCCGCCTGTTGTTCATCGATGGTATCCAGTGGATGAAAGACGCTGAGCCCGGCTCCCTGGACGTGATCATCGTCGACTCCACCGACCCCGTGGGGCCCGGCGAGGTCCTGTTCACCGCGGAGTTCTACGGTGCCTGTCACCGTGCGCTGGCCGACGGTGGCATCGTGGTGCAGCAGAGTGAATCACCCCTGGTGCATATGCCATTGCTGGAGCGCATGCACCGCAACCTGTACCGGGCCGCTTTCGATTCGGTCCGCACCCTGTTCTTTCCGCAGCCCATCTATCCCACGGGATGGTGGTCGGCCACCCTGGGCCGCAAGGGGGCGCCGATCGACGGGTTCCGCGAGGCGGATGTACACGCGCGGCCCTTCGAGACCCTTTACTACAACGCCGACATACACCGGGCCGCCTTTGCCACGCCGGAGTTTTTCCGCAAGGCAGCCAGCACGTGGAGCGATACGCCGGCGGAGCGATAGAGGTAAGCCGGACCGTTCAGGCCGGGAACCGTGAAGCCCGCATGGAGCATCGCGCGGATTCCCCGCCGGTGAGACGCACATCGCTGCGCGTGGGCGGCGGGCCACGGAGGTTTTCACGCTCCCGCGAGGGCGTTGGCGCCAGACAAGGGCGTGGACGGGCATGGCCCCGGCGCATTATGGTTCACCGCTTGTTTCTGATTTTCTGATATTCCATGTCCGCCCATCTTGGTGAACTCAATCCCGGAGATTGCGCGCGCGTGACCGGGTTCGCGCGCGGCGACAAGGCGTTCCGCAAGCGCCTGCTCGCCATGGGGTTGACGGCGGGCACGCGCCTGGAGGTGGTGCGCACCGCACCGCTCGGTGATCCGGTGGAGATCCGGGTGCGGGGCGTATCCATGAGCCTGCGCCGGGGTGAAGCCGTCATGGTCCAGGTGGCACCGGAGTCGGCGTTGTGAGTGGTGACGCGCGCCGACTGACCATCGCCCTGACCGGCAACCCCAACTGCGGCAAGACCACCTTGTTCAATGCCCTGACCGGGGCGCGCCAAAGAGTGGGTAACTGGCCCGGTGTGACCGTGGAGCGCAAATCGGGTACCTACCGCCATGGTGCCGCCGAGGTGGAGGTGGTCGACCTGCCGGGTACCTATTCCCTGGACGAGGCGGGTGGGTTCGGCTCCACGGATGAGGCCATAGCGCGGGACTATGTCCTGTCGGGCGAGGCCGACCTGGTGGTCAACATCGTCGATGGTTCGCACCTGGAGCGGAATCTGTACCTGACCAGCCAGCTCATGGAGATGCGTGTGCCCATGATGGTGGTGGTCAACATGCTCGACAAGGCCGAGGCGGAGGGGCTGGAAACGCGCCTGGACATCCTTGCCGATCAGCTTGGCTGCCCGGTGGTCGGCGTGGTGGCCTCAAGGGAATCGGGTGTCGCTGATCTCAAGGATGCGGTGGCGCGCCATGGGCGGGATCCCGAGCCTCCCGCCACCGCGTTGGCTCACGATGAGGCGGTGGAGACCGCGATCGCGCACATGCGCTCCGTGGTCGCGCTGACACCCGCCGCGGAGGCGATGGATGCCGGTTGGGTGGCCCTCAAGTTGTTGGAGGGTGAGACGCTCAGACATGCCAACGGCGATCCCATGGTGGACCAGGACACCGTGGATGAGGCCTCCCGCCTGCGGGAGACGGTGGAGATGATCACCGGCGACGAGATGGACATCCTCATCGCCGATGCCCGCTATGGCTTCGTGCATGAGGTGGTTCGCCTGTGCCAGACGCGCAAGGGCGAGGTGGCGCGCAACCTGACCGCGCAGGTCGATCGTTTCGTGCTCAACCGCCTGTTGGGCATTCCCGTGTTTCTCGGGGTCATGTACCTGATGTTCATGTTCACCATCAACATCGGCGGTGCCTTCATCGATGCCTTCGACGGCGTCGCCGCCGCGCTGTTCGTGGATGGTTTCCGTGCTCTGCTCGGACACCTGGGCGCCCCGGAATGGATGCGGGTGGTGCTGGCCGATGGCCTGGGCGGCGGTGTCCAGACGGTGGCGACCTTCATACCCATCGTGGGCTTTCTGTTTCTGTTTCTCTCGGTTCTGGAGGACTCGGGTTATATGACACGCGCCGCCTTCGTGATGGACCGCCTGATGCGGGGTGTGGGTCTTCCGGGGAAATCCTTCGTGCCACTGATCGTGGGCTTCGGCTGCAACGTGCCCGCCATCATGGCCGCCCGCACCCTTGAGAATGAACGTGATCGCCTGCTGACGGTGGCCATGACGCCGTTTATGTCCTGTGGCGCGCGCCTGCCGGTCTATGCCCTGTTTGCCGCGGCCTTCTTTCCCGTGGGTGGGCAGAACGTCGTCTTCGGGCTTTACCTCGTTGGCATCGCGGTGGCCGTGTTCACGGGGCTGATCCTCAAGTACACCCTTCTGCAAGGGCCTTCCGCGCCCTTCGTGATGGAGATGCCGACCTATCACCTGCCAACGCTCAAGGGTGTGGCATTGAGGACCTACGAACGCACCCGCACCTTCGTGGTCAAGGCAGGGGCGCTGATCGTGCCCATGGTCATGGTTCTGGCTGTGCTCAATTCCACGGGTACGGACGGCAGTTTCGGCAACGAGGACAGTGATCGTTCGGTCCTCGCGGAGATCGGTCGGGAACTTGCCCCGGTGTTCGCGCCCATGGGCATCAAGGAGGACAACTGGCCCGCCACGGTGGGCATCTTCACGGGCATTCTCGCCAAGGAGGCGGTGGTCGGTACCCTCGATTCACTCTATGGCTCCCTGGGTTCAGCGGATGGTTCGGAAGAGTCGACTGGTTCAGATTTCAGCCTGGGTGAGGCCTTGCGCGCGGCCCTGGCGACCGTACCGGGCAACCTTGCGGACGCCATCGGTGCGGCGGACGACCCCTTGGGGGTGGACATCGGTGATATCAGCGATGTCCACCTGGCCGCCGACGCACAGGCTGTCAACGCGACCACCTTCGGTGCCATGGCGGAGCGCTTCGACGGCACGCTCGGGGCCTTTGCCTACCTGTTGTTCATCCTGCTTTACGCACCCTGTACCGCCGCCATGGCGGCCATCTACCGCGAGACGGGAGCGCGCTGGACCCTGTTCGTGGTGGCATGGACGACCGGCTTGGCCTATGCCAGCGCGACCATGGTCTACCAGCTGGGGCAGGTGGCGGCCCATCCGGTGTCGGCCTCGGCTTGGTTGCTGGCCATTGCCGCCGCCCTCGGGGCCAGCGTATGGGCCATGAACCGCCGGGGCCGGACCTTGGACCGTGCGTGGGCTCAGGCGGATGCACCAGCCCGGGATGGCCACTCATGATTCTCTCTGAATTGCGGGATTACCTGCGCGTCAACGGCCGCGCGCCCCTGCGCGAAATGGCGCTGCACTTCGATGCGGACCCCGATGCTCTGCGTGGGATGCTGGAGACCTGGGAGCGGCGGGGCAAGGTGCGTAAGTTGCCAAGCGGAACGGCCTGCGATGGTGGATGTGTCCAGTGTGCGCCGGAAAGCGTCGAGATCTATGAATGGGTCCAATCCTGATCGGGCCCGGGGATGGATTCCGGGGTGTTCGCTGCTGACAGGAATGCGTCGCGCGCGGTAGGGTCACGGGCGCCCGTGATGATCATCACCCGCAACCCATTACCCGCCACATAGAGCCCGAATCATGACCCGATCACTGACCGCCCTGTCCTTGACCACACTGTCTTTGGCTGCCCTGGCTGCTGCCATGTTCGCAGCCCCCGCTTTGGCGCAGCAGGGCGGTATGCCCAATGCGCAGGCGATGTTCATCGACAAGATGGATACCGACAAGGACGGCAAGGTCAGTCTCGATGAGTTCCGCGCCCCGGGTGACAAGATGTTCGCGGCCATGGACAGCAATGGCGACGGCATGATCGACACCGCCGAGGCGAAGGCCTTTCACCAACAGATGATGCAGCGCATGCAGCAGATGCGGCAGCAGTTCGGGGGCCAGCAGGGGCGTTGAGGCCGCGGGCGCCTGTCAGCATCTTTTACATGGTGGCCTGATTGACTTGGACGCTGGAGCGGATTCCTCAGTGAATCAATAGGTTATTGCGTCTGGCTGAGTTTTTGCTTTGGTGTGCGCTGTACGGACCAGGAAGGTCCTCTGTTCCACACACGTCCTTCCTGAAGTGAAGCGCCCGCGTTATTTCCGTGTGGCCGGTCCTGTCTGCCGGGGGCCTGCCACGTCGGAGCGTACGCGGACGCGTGAACCGTTCAGGGCGGCCATGACATAAGGCTCGAACAGCCAATGAACCTCGATCGTATGCGCTCTCCCGGGTTTCCGTCCGTCTGGACGATGATTGTTCTCCTCGGTCTGCTCAGCATTGCGCCGACCGCGGGTGCCGCCGTTCTGACCAGTGACGATTTCACCGGCAACAGTGGTGGGATGCCCACCGGATGGAGTTTCTTCGCGCCCTTCAATGCCGGTTCCGTGTCGGAAAGCGGCAGCGACGTCAGCATCACCGATCCATCGGCCATCGAAGGTCCGACGCTGATCACCCCCGGCAATTTCGACCCCCAGGGTGGTGTCACCACCATGGCGGCGGATATCACCAGCCTGAGCTTCGACAGTTCGCTGGTCATGGGGATCGCCGATGCCAGCATCACCAACATCCTGGTCTTTCAGCTGAATGACGATGGCGGTGCGCGACTGTTCTATTCCAATAGCGGCGCGGGCGCCGGCACGGAGGAGAACCTGGGTACGGTGGCGGGCTACAGCGGAGGGGCTATCGATGTGACCTTCACCTTCGACGATGACAGTTTCAGTGTCGTCGCCAATGGCGGGGGATTCAGCACCGGCGACCTGGCATATACCGGCTTGAGTGGCGCATTCGACTTTTCCGCTTTCGGCAACGACGTGAACCTCGCACTGGGTATGAGCAACGGCACCGCGTTGGTGGATTCCGTGCTGTTCGAATCGGATGCAGGCGGGGCGGGCGGTGGAGCCGGTATCCCGGTTTCCCCCGTTTGGCTGTTGCTTGCGCTGGGCGCCGCGCTGATCAGGGTGCGTCAGGCCCGGTCCTGACTGATCTGGCACGCGCCTTTGGCCGCGCGTTGGGCCGCGCCTTCGCGGACGGCCGTGTCGCGCTGCCGTCCCGCGTCATCCCGCAAGGTTCCGCGCCGGGGTTATTTCCCAGGTTGGGGGTCAGGCATTATTCTGCTGACCCCCGGTGTCCGCACGCGGCGGTACCGGTCACCACATAAGAACGATCGACGGGAGAGCTTCAATGTCACGTATCCATTTCAAAGCGGCCGGGTCTGAGCCTGCCCGATCCCTGGCCTTCCTACGGTCGCCTGCCGCCGCGGCCTGTTTGCGGGTCGGCGTGGGTATGGCATTGGCCATGAGTGTGTCGCTGTCCGTGCAGGCAAAGCCTTACGAAGAGGAATCGGATGAAGACACCTTGGGCATGATCTGGACGCCGGAACGCCTGAAACTCGCTGCCTCCGGGGATCCGGAGCGGGGCAAGAAGCTCGCCCTGGATCGTAAGCACAAGTGTTTCAAGTGCCATGGTGAGACGGGGATCAGCGACGAGGAAGATGTTGAGACGCCCAACCTGGCCGGCCAGCTGCCGCACTACATCTTCAAACAGCTCATGGATTACAAGAGCAAGGCGCGGGTCGAACGCTCCATGAACAAGCAGGCCCGCAGGCTCGAGCCCCAGGATATGGCCGATCTCGCCGCTTACTACGCCGGTCAGACTCCGGAGCGTCCTGAGCCGTCGGCCGCATCCGTTCCCCTGCTGGTGATGCAGGGTGATTACGAGCGTCGCATCATGCCCTGCGCCCTCTGCCACGGTTTCGAGGGTGAGGGTTTGGGCTTCCAGTTGCCTGTTTTGGCCGGTCAGAAGAAGGAATACCTGGTATTCACCTTGAACGAGTTCCGCGAAGGCGATCGGGCCAACGACCGCTATGGGCATATGGCTGATTTCGTCGAACGTATGACCCCCGAGGAGATCGAACTGGTCGCCGCTTACTTCGCGAAGCTGGCGCCCAAAGGGCCGGTTTCCCGCGATGCGATTCTCGATTGGCGCCACCTGATGCCGACTCTGCGCACCGGGGAATCGCGCGTGCCCAAGGCCGCCCAGTAACCGTCCTCGGACTGATCTGGCGCCCGCCATCAGGGCGCGGCCGCGGAGCTGGAGGAAAGCCGGGGCGGGCGTGGGTACGCGTCCGTCCCGGCCAACCCCTTTCCGTCAGTCCGGGTTGGCGAGGGCGGCGTGGGCCGCGGCAAGACGTGCTATGGGAACCCGGGGGCCGGAACAGGACACGTAGCTGAGCCCTGTCCTGTGGCAGAAAGCGATGGAAGCGGGGTGTCCGCCGTGCTCTCCGCAGATACCCACCTTCATGTTCGGGCGGGTCTCCCGACCCCAGTCAACGGCCAGTCCCATGAGTTTGCCGACGCCCTGGGTGTCGAGGACTTCGAAGGGGTTGTCGCGCAGGATGCCCACTTCGTTGTACATCGGCAGGAACTTGTTCTCGGCGTCTTCGCGGGAGAATGAAAATGTCGCCTGGGTCAGATCGTTGGTGCCGAAGGAGAAGAACTCCGCTTCCTTGGCAAGGCTGCCGGCGCGCATGCAGGCACGAACCACCTCGATCATGGAGCCGAACTTGATCTGCAACTGGATGCCGTGGGCACGCTCCACCTCGCCGCGTACCTGATCGACCATGGCCCGCACCCGGCGCAGCTCCTGCGCGGTGCTGACCTGTGGGACCATGACCTCCGGATGGATGTCCATGCCCTCGTGCACGCATTCCGCGGCGGCTTCCAGGATGGCGCGTACCTGCATGGCGTAGATCTCGGGAAAGGTGATTCCCAGACGAACGCCGCGGTGACCGAGCATCGGGTTGACTTCCATGAGGCTGCGTACCTTGCGCAACATGGCCCGCTTCTTGGCGATGGCCTCCTCCACAAGGCCGGAGTCAGCGAGGTTGCCCAGGTCGGGGAGACGGTCATCGTGATCGGCCTGCAGCAGGCGCAAGGTACCGCCCAGAACGCCCAGGCCCTGGGCCGTGGAATGGAGCGCCTCGAGCTTCTCGATCTGCTCGACCAGTTCGTTCTCAGTCGGCAGAAATTCGTGGATGGGCGGGTCCAGCAGACGGATGGTGACCGGCTTGCCCTCCATGGTTTTGAACAGGCCCTTGAAGTCGTCACGCTGAATAGGTAGCAACTTGTCCAGGGCCTGCTGTCGGTGTTCAGGGCTCTCGGCGACGATCATCTCGATGACGATAGGCAGCCGGTCCACCGCGTTGAACATCCGTTCGGTACGGCACAGGCCGATGCCCATGGCACCGAAACTGAGGGCGCGTTCGGCATCGTCGGGGGTGTCGGCATTGGCCATGACCTTGAGGCTTGCCTGTTCGTCGGCCCAGCCGAGCAGCGTGCGCAGGTCCTCGCTGAATTCCGGTTCGGCCATGTCCACGGCACCCAGGTAAACGTTGCCGGTGGTGCCGTCCAGGGTGATGGTGTCGCCCTCGTGGATCACGTGGTCCCCGATGACGGCCTGGCGCAGTTTCACATCGACTTCGATGCCTTCGGCACCCGCCACGCAGGGCTTGCCCATGCCCCGAGCGACCACCGCCGCGTGGGATGTCTTGCCGCCGCGCGAGGTGAGAATCCCCTGTGAGGCGAAGAAACCGTGAATGTCCTCGGGCTTGGTCTCCTCGCGCACCAGGATGACGGCCTTGCCTTCCTTGCCCTGGGTTTCGGCACGGTCGGCATCGAAGATGGCGATGCCCGCCGCGGCGCCGGGCGAGGCGGGCAGTCCCTTGGCAACAGGACGGTCATTCGCCCCCGGGGCAAGGCGTGGGAACAGCATCTGTTCGAGCATCTCGGGTTGGATGCGCAGCAGGGCCTGTTCCTTGCTGACCAGACCTTCGCGCTGCATCTCCACGGAGGTGCGCACCATGGCCGCCGCGTTCATCTTGCCGTTTCGGGTCTGGAGGCAATAGAGCGTGCCCTGCTCGATTGTGAACTCGAAGTCCTGGACCTCCTTGTAGTGCTCTTCCAGCTTGTTGCGCAGGTCCACCAGCTGGCGGTAGATGTCGGGCATCTCATCGGCCAGTTGATCGATAGGCTTGGGGGTGCGTATGCCGGCCACCACGTCCTCGCCCTGGGCGTTGACCAGGTATTCGCCGAACAGCTTGTTGCTACCGGTGTCCGGGTAACGGGTGAAGGCGACGCCGGTGGCTGAATCGTCGCCCCGGTTGCCGAACACCATGGCGACGATGTTCACGGCGGTTCCGTTGGCCATATCCGGGGTGATGTTGAACTGTTTGCGGTAGTCGATGGCCCGTCGTCCCATCCAGGAGTTGAATACGGCCTTGATGGCGATCTCCAACTGGGCATAGGGATCCTGCGGAAACGGGCGACCGGTCTCGGCCTCCACGATTTCCAGGAAGCGGTCGCAGGCGAGGCTCAGGTCCTCCGCGACCAGGCCGACGTCCTCCTTCACGCCCCGTTCCTTCTTGATGGCCGCGAAGGCGGCATCAAACAATTCGTCGTCCACGCCCAGGGCGATCTTGCCGAACAGCTGGATGAAACGCCGGTAGGCGTCGTAGCCGAAGCGCGGGTCGCCCGTTTGGGCGATTAATCCCTCCAGCGTGTCCGTGTTGAGCCCCAGGTTGAGGATGGTGTCCATCATCCCGGGCATGGACATGGCCGATCCCGAGCGCACTGAGACCAATAGGGGCTGTGTCGCATCGCCCAGCACTTTGCCGGTGGATTGCTCGACCCGGGCCACATGCTCGCGCACGTCATCAATCAGACCGACGGGCAGTTGGCGGTCCGGGTCGTCGAGGTAGGTCAGGCAGGCCTCCGTGGTGATTACGAATCCCGGCGGGACGTTGAGGCCGATCTGTGTCATTTCGCAAAGGTTGGCGCCTTTGCCACCGAGCAGGTGTTTGTTCTTTCCGTCGCCGTCTTCGAAAGCGAATACGAAAGGAGAGCTCATGATGCCGGATGCTCCAGTGCGGGATGTGCGGGTTGGTGCTTCGGCTGGTCGGTCCGAAGTGCCGTTGGTGATCGTGTGATGCCAATGCTTCAGCCGCGTTACGCTCCCGGGGGCGGGGTGACCGTAAGGCGGGGAAGCCGGACAGGGTGTGCTGGCGCCCGGTCCCGTTTGGCGCGCTTCAACAAGGCCGCGCTCCATTGGGCAGGCAAGCGATTGATACGCGAAGGCGGACGATCAGCACTTGCGAGGCGTCAAAATGACGTTAGACGCGGGCTGGGACTTGTACCGCCAGGGCTATGGGGAAACCCGCGGAAGGGAGCTGAGTGGGGAAGGCGGAAGGGGGCTGGACGGAGGGAAGCGGTCAGCCGATCTTGTATTGCACGAGGTCTTCGGGTTGCCCGGTGTCAGGCGTACAGCCCAGGCTGATCACGCCCTCGTTGATGAGTGGGGCATCCTCACGACGTAACAGTATGGGCGCACCGCCCACCGGTTGAACGTAGGTACCGTTGCGGCTTTGGTCAGTGATGATGTACTGACCCCGGCGTCGCCCGATGATGCAGTGGATGCGCGATGTTCTCTGGCCGCCCATGCGGTAATCCGCTTGCTGACCGCGGCCGATTACCGCGCTTTCGTGCTCACGCAGTTCGAGGCTGAAATCCTGCCCCATCCAGCTGATGTTCAGGATGCTGGTGCCGGGCGGTGGGGGGGCGGAGATGGCGGAGGCCACGGTGGTGCCGTTCTCGTCCTCCGGCTGCCACATGATCTCGTAGATATCCATCACGGCTTCCTTGCCCTTGACGCCGATCTGATCGAAGACGCGGGACATGGACTTGAGGCTGGGGCTGAGTCCTTCAACGGACTCGCTACCCACGAGGATCTGGCCCGCGAGTGCACGGTCGCCCACGCGTTTGGCCGTGTTGACGGTGTCGCCGTACACGTCCCCATCAGGGTCGGTGAGTACCGGGCCGAACTGCGAGCCCACCCGGATTGCGATGGGGACACCGCTACCGTGATCGTTGAGTACCCACTCCTGCATGGCGATGCTCGCGCTCACGGCGGCGTCGGCGGAGCCGAAGATGCTCATGATCTCGTCGCCAATGAACTTGATCACCCGGCCTTTGTACTGTGTGGTGATGTCCGACAGCCCACGCAATACGTGCGCGACGATCGACCGTGCTTTGGCATCGCCCAGCTTCTCAAACAGGGCCGTGCTTCCGGCGATGTCGGCGAAGACGATGGCAGCGTTCCTGGCCGGTTGATTCATGGGTGCGGGTACGTCTGGTTCATTTTTGTGCGGCTTATACTAGGGCCATTAGGGGTTATGGGGAATCCTCAGCCGGTAATTCACCCCCAGCGCCGGTTTTGTCGCCACCTGCCGCGCTACAGTATGAGAGTCTCATTAACCCGCGCGCCGCGAGCGGTTAACCTTCGGGGTACATGAATGCCCGATGGGTCCGGATCACCGGGGCCGTGGGCGTTAAACCTCCTACAACTTGGGGTTTTGGTATCCCTACCGGGCGCCTTTGCGCGCCCGGCAAGCCGAGAATCAACTGAAGTGGAATTGGATATTCTCATCCCTGTCGCCCTGCTGCTTTTCATGCTCGGCGTCGGTGCCGGCATGCTTTTGCTGCGCCGTGGTGATAAGCCTGCTGCCCGACCCCCCAAGTCCGAGCCCGATCCGGCGCCTGCTCCGCCGGTATCGCCCCCTCGACCGTCAGTGGAACCGGTGCGCGGCTCCGCCCCCGCGGCGCCTGATGTGCCCGCTGCCGCGCCGTCCGTCGCCACGGCTGATCCCCTTGCCATCACCCCCAAGGTCCCCATGCCACCGGCATTTCTCGAGGACCTCAGTGGTGCAACACCTGAGGCCAGGCTTACCGTTCCGGGAGCGCGCACATTCATTGGCCGCAGCCGCATGTCGGGTGAGCCGGGTTCCCACTCCCTGGTGGTTCCGCGACCGAGCGTGGGACGCCGCCATGCCTGCTTGTACTACCGTGAGGGGCGATTCTTCGTCGCCGATCTGCATAGTCGGAACGGTACCTTCGTCAATGGTGAGCCCGTACACGAGGACGTGCCGGTGAACACCGGTGATGAAATCGCGTTCCACCACTACCGATTTCGTTTCGTCGTCGAGGGATTGGTCAACGCGGCCCAGGTACGCCCGGAGGTCGATGAGGATGCGACCGAGGTGCCCATGGCGGCGTCATCGTCGGCCGCTGCGCCGCGGGGCGAGTCGAAAGCGCCCCGGGAACAACTGCCCGGGCATCCCTCCGTTGATTCTCCGAACACCGTCGAAGTGACGGACAAGGCCACCGAAAGTGGTGACAAAGAGGCGTCGCTGGACATCGGTATGGCGGAAGATGTCGCGGGTCGAACGACGGTCGATCCGGTTGTTCCCGTTGACGGTACGGTGGTGGACCCGGTTATCCCCTCGGAGGGTACGATTGTGGACCCTGTGCTTCCCTCCGAGGGCACCATCGTTGATCCGGTCATCCCCTCTCGGGGCACGACGATGGACCCCGTCACGCCACCAGACGGAACGATTGTCGATCCTGTGGTTCCCTCCGATCGGACCATCGTCGACCCGGTTATTCCCCAGAGTGCCCCGGAACCGGCACCTGACGGAGACCGGACCATGATCAATCCCGGATCCAAGAAGGGGCTTGATGACAGTGAGGGCACCATTCTGGATCGGGGTGGCATCCCTGATGGGACCATCGTCGATCCGGTTCAGCCCCACGAGGACGCGGCAACGCGACGCGAATCGATGCCCAAACGCGACGAGGCTGAGAAGCGGGGTGATGAACCAACCCGCGTATTACCCCGGGGTAAGGATTGATACGGCACCGCCCGGACTGCTGACATGCCCGTGTACGCGTCTTTTTACGGATTGCGCGAAGCGCCGTTCTCCATAACGCCTGATCCGCGCTTCCTGTTCATGAGCGATTGCCATCAGGAGGCCTTCGCGCACCTGATGTACAGCATCCGCGAGGCCAATGGCTTCGTGGTGCTGACCGGTGAGGTGGGGGCCGGGAAGACGACGCTCTGCCGGGCCATGCTCGCCCAGTTGCCGGAGGATGTGGATGTCGCGCTGATCCTGCATTCAAAGATGGACGCCCGGGAGTTGGTGTCAGCGATCTGTGACGACCTCGGTATTGAGTACGACAAGAATGAGCCGGGCGTGAAACCGGTTATATCCGCGCTCAATTCCCATCTGCTCCGTTCCAATGCCGAAGGTCGGCGCACCATCGTGCTCATAGACGAGGCCCAGAACCTGTCCGTGGATGTACTGGAGGAGGTCCGCTTGTTGACCAACCTGGAGACGGACAGTCGAAAGCTGCTCCAGATTGCCCTCGTGGGGCAGCCTGAGTTGGCGGATGTCCTCGAGCGCCAGGACCTGCGGCAGTTGGCGCAACGCATCACGGCCCGCTATCACCTTGAGATCCTGGACAAAGACGATGTCGCCCAATACGTCGGGCACCGCCTGCATGTGGCGGGGCGAGATGCGCCTCTATTCACCGCCGCGGCGGTGCGTGCACTCTATCGGAGGACGGGTGGGGTTCCGCGTCTGATCAACACGGTCTCTGATCGCGCCTTGATGGGTGGATACGCCGAGAGCGCGGCACTGATCGAGCGGCGGCACATCGAACGGGCCGCGGACGAGGTGTTGGGCGTGCGGCGGGCTGCACGCGCTGGGCGTCCCCGGGTGTGGGTTTGGGTTTTGCTGCTCTCGGCTGTGGCCTTGGGGGGGCTGGGTGCTGTTACGCGGATGCCCGGCCCGTGGCTGATGCCGTGGCAGCAGGCACCGGTCTTATCCGCTGAGGTGGGAGCTCAGAATCAGGGGGTGGATGAAAACGATCCGGCGGGCGAGGCCCGGGAGGTTGTAAAGGAGGTCGGATCCGTCTCGACCGATACCGGGGCGGCGGCCGGTAATTCTCTCGTCATACACGAAGTGCCGACCTCTCGAGATGATGATTCTGTCGGTGCGGCGCCTGGCCCGTCCGATCCAGATCTGGAAACGGTCGCCGCGAACGCGTTCCACGACGGCCCGCCACCGGAACCCGTCGCCGGGATCGAGACTCCTCAACCGATTGAGCTTCCCTTCGATGTGGCGCGCCCAGATGACACGCTGACGGACCCACCGGTGAGCGGGGCGGAAACCGTGGCCGATACTTCCGCGTCCGAGGGCTCCGCGACCCCGGCTGTCTTGGGGCATTCCGCCGACGTGGCTTTCATGGGAATGGGGGCTGAGGACGTGGGCGCAGCGGCGGCAAGCCCCTTGGCTCAGGACGAGGCAGTCCGGTTGCCGCCCGCGTCCGAATATGGCGTCGACAGGCGAGATACGAGTTCCTTGCGTGTCGGTGAGGCTGTTTCCGGTTCCTACGAATGGGCATTGCGGCACCTCTTCAAACTTTGGGAGCGGCAGTTCGACCAACTCGTTGGCATGGACCCTTGTGGTCGAGCTCGGTGGGCTGGTCTGGCTTGTGTCGAGGGCGTCCGTGGGCGGCTCAACCGATTGGTCCAGTCCGCGCACCCGTACATTGCGCGGTTGTCCGATGCCGAGGCGGGCGATGGTTTCGTGGTCGTTCTTGGAGTGAACGACCTCGAGTACCTGGTCGCGGTGCCCGCCGGTGTCGAGACCGTCGAACGGGGTGCCTTCGATGCGCTCTGGACTGGCGATGCCATGCAGCTTTGGAGTCCGCCGGGCGACTTGCGAGGTTCCGGGCGCATTCTGCGGCGAGGGGATACGGGGCGACGGGTGAGCTGGCTTCAGGAGCAACTCGGCCGTGTGTTAGGCGTCGGTGATCTGACCAGCGGCAGCTTTGATGAGGAAACCGAGCAGGCGGTGCGACGTTTCCAGGAGCTTCGGGGCATCAAGGTGGATGGCATCGCCGGGGTGCGCACCTTTATTCAGATTCAGCAGGCTTCGGGGCAAAGACCGGGCCCCAGGCTGATGAATTGATGGCATTTCCCGGCAGTCAAAGCGGCCTTTCGCCCCGCACGGGGCTTCCGCGAATCAACCATGGGCCGGATATCGGCGAGCGGATATGTCGTACCTACTCGATGCGCTGAAGAAATCCGAGAACGAGCGGGCGGATGAGCCGATACGTGCAGCAGCGCCATTTGCGGCGGGCGTCGCAACGCCTGAATCCCGATCGTATCTCCCCTGGGTGGTGGTGGCGGTAGCGGTGATCGGGATTGCGGCTCTGCTGGCGTGGATGTTTCTGGGCGAGGAGAAGCCGGGTACTCAGGTGGCACCCGTTGAGATTCAGGCGCGATCGGGGGGGCGGCCTGAGCCCTTGCCCGTGGAATCCCTTGCCCAAGTCCGGGATCGACCGGTGACTCCGACTCCGACTCCGACTCCGACTCCGGCTCCGACTCCGACTCCGACTCCGACTCCGGCTCCGGCTCCGGCTCCGGCTCCGGCTCCGGCTCCGGCTCCGACTCCGACTCCGGCTCCGACTCCGGCTCCGACTCCGGCTCCGACTCCGACTCCGACTCCGGCTCCGACTCCGGCTCC
>JBMYTL010000033.1:0-28843 GCA_049604295.1 Gammaproteobacteria bacterium | reverse complement strand
CGCTCCCTGTGCATGAACCCGCGCATCATGTTGTTCGATGAGCCCACCTCCGCCCTCGACCCCGAGATGATCAAGGAAGTGCTCGACACCATGGTGGAGTTGGCCGAGACCGGCATGACCATGCTCTGCGTGACCCACGAGATGGGCTTCGCCAAGACCGTCGCCAACCGGGTGATCTTCATGGACGGCGGCCAGGTCATCGAGATGAACGAGCCCCATGAGTTCTTCGAGAACCCACAGCACGACCGCACCAAGCTGTTCCTCAGCCAGATCCTTCAGCACTGATGGCGGCTGCGCCGAGTACTTGGTTTTGAGTTTTGAGCTCTGAATTGTGAGGGGTGTCCGCTGCGCGGACCGGTTGTTGTCGAGTCACCACCACCGGCCCCCGTGGGAGCGGCGTGTTGCCGCGATAATGCGCGACGGATCGCGGTGGGTTTCCGCTCCTCTGCTCACCCGATGTGCCGTCCCCACCTTGGGCGGCCCTGGCTCACTCGTCGGGAACCGTAATGAGTGCGGCTGAAGAATCTCCCCCGGGAAGTTTCCCTTCGTGAACGCTGTTTTCGACCGTCTCGACACCTTTTCCCGCCATCCTCTGGGGCACGCACCCACGGCCATTGATCGCCTGCGGAATATCGAAAGCGATTACCCGGGCGTGCGTCTGTATGCCAAGCGTGACGACGCCAACGGCCTGGCTTTTGGTGGCAACAAGGTGCGGCAGATGGAGTTCTACCTGGGCGATGCCCTGGAAAAGGGTGCAGACACCCTGCTCATCACCGGTGCCGTGCAGTCGAATTTCGTACGACTCGCGGCGGCGGCCGCGGCCCAGGTCGGTATGCAGTGTCACATCCAACTCGAGGAACGTGTGCCGCGCAGCGACGCGGACTATCACGCCCAGGGTAATGTCCTGCTCGATCAGATGCTGGGCGCCACGCTGTACAGCTATCCCGACGGCGAGGACGAGGAGGGTGCGGATGCACGCCTGGGTGAGATCGCCGACGATTTGCTCCGCCAGGGGCGCACGCCCTACATCATCCCGCTGTCACCGGGGCACCCTCCGTTGGGTGCATTGGGCTACGTTGTCTGTGCCCGCGAACTCGCGGATCAATTGGCGGCCATGGATGTGGAGATCAATCACATCGTTGTTCCCTCAGGCAGTGGCAGTACCCACGGTGGGCTCCTGTTCGGCCTCAGGGCCTTGGGACTCGATGTTCCCGTGACGGGGATCTGCGTTCGCCGTGATGCCGATGCGCAGGCCCTGCGCATCCGCGCTCGCTGTGCCGAAGTCGCCGAACTGTTGGGGGTGCCCAACCCCGTGAAGGCCGACGACGTGGTGACGCGCGATGATCATCTCGCCCCCGGCTATGGCTTGCTCAACCCATCGACCCGGGCGGCGATCGGCCAGGCCGCCCGCCGCGAGGCCCTGTTCACCGATCCCGTCTATTCGGGCAAGACCTTCGCCGGGTTCCTGGATCAGGCCTCGCGTTCGTCCGATGGCCAGGGCGTACTGTTCCTGCATACCGGGGGTACCCCGGCGTTGTTCGCCTACGTCCCCGAGCTCGCGGAGTCCTGAGGGCGACGGCGCCTGAGGAGGGCGACCCGAGCACACCACGGGCGACAGCACGGTTTCCGTTCCAGCACTTCCCGGGACCGTCCGGCCCGCTCCTTATCTATTTTTCCAATCCGGATCCATTTTTCCAATCCGGTTCCCGGGCGCGCTTCGTGCGCCCGCATCGCAGGTCACGGTGGCGTCGTTCCCATTGCTGTTTCTGCTCCCGTGTATCTCCTGGGGCTCCGTGACTGAGCGGTTCGCCTGAAGCCCCGCCCGCCTGCTGTGTGATTGCCGGGCAAGGCCGAAAAAAAGACCTAATGCAAAGCGCCCCGTGTCCGATAGGAGGGATAGAGCGGTCAACGGGCGGAGGGCGTAATGACCTGTCCCCTCCTCGGCGACGGCGCGCGGCCCAGAGCGGAGTCGCTGCGCCTGCCATCCGTTGTCCAGTGCACGAATTGAAACGCGCTTTGCAACACGGGGAGTGCTTGTGTCTTCAGTCAATCAAGTGGTCGTCGGACACCCGGATGCGGTGACCGCGGAAGCCATCGCCAGCCGACTGCGTTCGCAGGGGTGCGATCCTGTCGTCGTCAATGATGGGGCGACGGCCCTCGATCGGGTGCGTGCGGAGGGGGGGCCGAAACTGGCCGTTCTCAGCGAGGACCTGCAAGGCCCCGATGTGCTCGGTGTGTGTTCTGAATGGCAGCTGGTGAGCCCACTGTCAGGGGTGCAGCCCTTCCTGGTCATCTTGGGAGGACGGGATCCGCAGGTAAGGGCGCGCATCAACGAAGTGGGCTGGGCGGTCCTGTTCTCCACCTGTGACGACGGTGATTTGTGCTCCATGGTCGCCATGGGGCAGAAGATGATCGCCATGCAGGTCGAGATGCTCCGCTACATCGAGGATCTTGAATCCCTTATCCAGCGTCATGACCTGAGCAGTGAACTGGTCCTGCGCCGCGAACAGATCCGCAGGCGCGGCGAGCGGCAGGAGTCCGAGATCGGCATTGCCCCGCCCGAGGCGCCGCGAAACGACGAAAGCGGTGAGTCCGTCGTCGAGCCTGCCGGGATCGAGACGTCGGCCACTGAGCTTCCTGTGCCGACCATTCCCCTGTCCGAAAAACTCCGTGGCACCGCCACCATGGCCGCGCTGGCACCCAACCTCACCGAGCTGTTCGACATGCTCGGCTTCGAGGCGCGTCCCGTGGAGATCAGCGCGCCCGGCCCGCTCAGCGTCTGGTGTTCCATTTACGTTGAGCAGTCTGCTTCCTGGGTTGAGATGGCGCTGAGCTGCAGCCCGGAGGGAGGGGATGTGCTGGTGGAGACGCTCCTCGGCGTTCCGCCCATGGACGGCAAGGAGATGCGCGATGGTCTCGCGGAGATCCTGAACATGGCACAGGGTGCCATCAAGACCGGTCTGGAAGACGAGGGTTGGACCACCATCTACCCCTACCTGCCCAAGGCACGTGCCACCGATGACCTGGCCATGGGGCATGTCGGCCTACGCTGGACCCTGGGTTGGGAGGTCAACGGGGTCGAACTGGCCTTCACCGTCATGGAGCGGCCCGCCCGCGCCCAGAACCTGAGCCTCGGAAGCATCGCGGAGGGCCAGGTGGCACTGGAAGACCTGTATTCGCCCATGCAGCCCGATATCCCCATGTTGCATCGCGGCGCCATCATCAATGGACGCTATCAGCAGCAGCTCTCCCGCCTTGCCCGGGTTCAGGAAAGCATGCAGTTGAACGTGGTTGGCGGTACGCCACTGGCCGCCAGTCTGGAGGCGCAGTAATGGACGCGCGACACGTCCCGAGGCCGCGATTGCGCCTCGCCAGGGTACGTGTCCAAACGCTATCCGAGCGGGCGTACCCGCCTCTTTCCGACCGTGGAGTGAAGTCATGAGCCACGAAGATGACGACGGCGAACTGCTTGCCATGTTCGTCCAGGAATCGCGCGAGCACCTGGAGGTGATCGAGCCCAACCTCCTGGTACTCGAGCAGGACGGCGACGCTACCGACCCGGAAATCGTCAACCTGCTGTTCCGTGCGGTTCATTCCATCAAAGGGGCTTCCAGCTTCTTCGGCCTGCACGCCATTGCGCAGCTCAGCCACACGATGGAAAACCTGCTGGGCAAGGTGCGTGACGGCGAACTCGCACCCTCCAGTGCCATCACCGACAGTCTCCTGGCCGGGCTCGACAAGCTCAGCACAATGGTCATGGATCCGGAGCACAGCGAATCCGTGGATGCGGCTGTCGAGGTGTCCGTTATCGAGGTCCTTTTGTCCCCGTCCGGGGACGAAACCGCTCACCCGACTGCAACGCCGGATCCGACCGTGGATTCAGTGACATTGCAAACGTTGGCCGCGCCCGCCCCCGGTTTACCGCGCTCCCTGGACCCCGAGTGCCATATGGAGGCCGTCGCCGAGGCGCGGGCCCACGGCCGACGCCTGTACCACCTGCGCCTGCCTCTCGATCAGGCGGAAGAGGCGCGCGCCGTGCTGGACGCACTCGCATCGGTAGGCACCCTGGTATGCAGCCGCCCGGAACTCGATGAAGCCCGCTGGCAGGGACACGATCCACTGCCGTCAGAGGGCGAGTTGGAACTGCTTTACTCCACGGTGCTGGATGAGGCCATGCTGGCCACGGCAGTGGCCCACGATGGCGTCCAGATTGAGGAGCGGGGCCTTCCCACGACCGCCTCGGGTGCGGATGCGACCGATGCGGAGGTGGCGGTTTCGGAAGTGCAATCCGAGAACCCGTCCACCACCAATGAAGGCCCCGACCCGGTCTCCCGGCCCGGGTTCCCGGAGCGGACCACGGAGCCTGAAATCGTGCCTGCCGTTTCTCCGGCTCGAACGCCGACCCGGGACCCCGGTCGGGAGACGGCCAAGGCCCCCGTCGATGAGACCCTGCGCGTCAGCGTCGCCCTCCTGGATGAACTGATCAACAACGCCGGGGAACTGGTCCTGGTGCGCAATCAGCTGTTACGCGCGGCGGCCTCACCGGGGCAATCGACCGCTCAGGTTCTGCCCCCGGTTCAGTCGTTGGTGCAGTCCCTGGACGCGATAACCAGTCGTATTCAGGCCAAGGTGATGCAGGCGCGCATGCAGCCGGTGTCCGTGGTCTTCAATCGTTACCCGAGGGTTATCCGTGACCTGTCCAGGAAGCTCGATAAGCGCATCGAGCTCGAGTTGCGCGGCGGTGATGTGGAACTGGACAAATCCATTATCGAGAACATTGCCGACCCCTTGACCCACCTGATCCGCAACGTCGCGGACCACGGTATCGAAACGCCCGCTGATCGTCTCGCGGCGGGCAAGCCCGAAGTCGGGCGCGCGGTGCTCGAGGCCGCTCACCAGAGCGGAATGGTGAACATCGAACTATCGGACGATGGAGCGGGCATGGATGTCGAGCGCCTCAAGGCCAAGGCTCTGGAGAAGGGCTTGATAAGCGAGGAGCAGGCCCGCTCCATGAGTGATGAAGATGCCCTGATGCTCATCTTCGCGCCCGGATTCTCCACCGCCGCCGCGGTGTCGGATGTGTCCGGTCGGGGTGTGGGTATGGACGTGGTTCGCACCAATATCGAGAAGCTCGGTGGCAGCGTGCAGGTGGAGTCCAGTCCCGGTGAGGGCACCCGTTTCACCCTCAAGCTGCCACTTACCCTGGCCATCATCCCCGCCATGATCGTCAGCACCGCGGGCCAGCGCTTCGCTATCCCGGAGGTGGGGTTGGTCGAAATCGTCAGTATCAACGAATCCGAGCGCAGCCAGCGCATCGAGCGGGTCGGTGATGCCCCCGTCCTGCGTCTGCGCGAGACCCTGTTGCCACTGGTTGATCTGGCCGATGTGCTGGGTTTGCAGCGGCAGTATCCCCCCGGCTCGGGTGTGCCCGACCGCCGAACCAACCTCGTCGATCGTCGCGCACGAACGCTGGATGAAAACGGCCTGCCCGTGGGTACGGTGGATGACCGGGAAATCGATCAGCGTGTGGCCGATCGCCGCCGCGGTGATGCCCTGGTCGCCTACGTGATGGTTTTGCGGGTGGGTAAGCAGGAGTTCGGCATGGTCGTGGATGATGTCCTCGACAGCGAGGAGATCGTCGTCAAGCCGCTGCCGTCCTATTTCAAGGATTCCACCTGCCTTTCGGCGACCACCATTCTTGGCGATGGCGGGGTGGCACTGATCATCGATATCGCCGGTGTCGTCGAAACCATCAATCTGAACAATGCCGCCGTGGATCGTGCCGCGCGCGTCGATCTCGATGAGGACCGTCGCGCCGCGCTTCGCGAGAAGCAGAACCTGATCGTTCTGCGCACCTTCGCGGGCGGCCTCATGGGGATCACCCACGGCATGATCCGCCGCGTGGAAAAGATCCCTGCCCACACCCTGGAGACCCTCGGTGGACGGCTCTACGTCCGTTACCGCGGCAAGACCATACGGGCGATCGTGCCGGAACAGCTTGCTGGTGCGGGGGGCGACGACGCCTTCGCGCAGGGGGCCCTCACCGCGGGTGAGCATGGCGATGAGTTGTACATGCTGGTACCCCAGTCCGAGCACGGCCAGATAGGGCTGCTGTTCGATGACATCGTGGACAGCCTGGAAATGGATATCGACCTGGATGTATCCACCATCCAGGGCTGTGGGCTGATTGGCAGCACCCAGGTCAAGGATCGCGTCGTACTGCTGGGCGATGTCGCAAGCATCATCGACGCCGCCCATCCGGACCCGGCGCAAACCGATCCAGGAGAGCTTGTCGGACTCAAGGCGCTGGTGGTTGACGACACCCCGTACCTGCGTGCTGTCACGGCCAAGTATCTCGCCGATTCCGGTCTTGAAGTTGACCAGGCGGTCGATGGCGAGCAGGCCCTGCATATGCTGGGTGAAACGGCATATGACCTCCTGATCACCGATCTCGACATGCCGGCGATGGATGGCTTCGCCCTGCTCGCGGCTCTCGCATCCACACGCAATCCCCATGTCCCCGCCATCGCCAGTGGCTCGGCTATCTCGGCGAGCCTGGAGGCACGTTGTCGACAGGCGGGGTTCCAGGCCTGTGTGCCCACCGTCGATCGCACCCGCCTGCTGGCGGCGGTCCGTTCCATTCAGACGAGGAGGGCCGCCTGATGTTGGTCTGCGCTTTCAAGCTGGGAGACCTCTATCTCGGCATCGACATCCTGTTGGTTCGTGAGATCAACCGATCCGCCGAGCGCACACCCGTGCCGGGTAGCGCCGATTACATCGGGGGCATGCTCAACATCCGTGGCCGGGTCATCACCCTGTTTGACCTGAAGGCACGTTTGAAATGGCCGGTGGCTCCGCTCGTCGCGGCTGATAACACGCCGGTGGCGCCCTACAACGTGATCCTCAAGACCCACGATGAGGTCGCGCGTATCGACGCACGCAGGGCCGAGGCGCACTGCACCTGGACCGATCCCGTGGGTCTTGTCGTCGATGAGATGGATGACGTCCTGGACATCGACGTGGACGCCATTCACCCGCCACCGGGAAACCTGACGGGGATCTCCTCCGATTTTGTTCAGGGCGTCGTTCAGCAGGGCAGTCGGCTTCTGATCCTGCTCGATGTCCGCCACGTCCTGGACACCAGCGGCCTGAGCCTTTCGGGCTAATGAAATCGCGCCCGCGTCCGATCTAAACCCTATACCCCTGAAAAACGGAGTCAGCTCCATGGCCTTGTCAAAAATTGCCAATCTGTTCGCGCGTTTGTCGGTGCGGGCTCTGTTGGGCGTCACCGCCTTCGTGACCCTGATCGGTTTCGTCGGGATTCTCACCGGGATCTTCTGGACCATCGAGCGCAACCAGGATGACGCCAACACCATTCACGTGGCCGGGCACATGAGTTCGCTCACCCAGCGCATGACCAAGAGCCTGGATCAATATGTCCTCAACGGCGGTAAACGTGAATCGTTGGAAGAGTTCACGGACAGCGTCTGGGCCTTCGATCAGACGCTCGCGGCGCTGATGAACGGCGGTCAGGCACCGGGCGAGGCGGATCGCGATACCCGCGAGTACCTGGAGGTGCGCGCACCCAGCGAAGCCGAGGCGGTACTACTCGCCGACGTCGCCGCGATCTGGCGGCCGCTCCATGAGCACCTGGATGCCGTGGACCCGAAAGATCGGAAAAGCGTCGAGCGTGCCCGCCTTGAACTGGATGAGATGAACAAAGAACTGTTCGCGGCCATGGAAAAGGTGGTCGACGAGTTGACCCAGGCGGCCTCCGCGCACGTTTCCGTCATGAAATGGGTCGGTGCCGTGGGTGTCGTATTCAGCGTGTTGTTGATGCTCGGCCTGTATGTGCAGGCCATCATCATGCGCCGTCGTGCCGACCACATCCTGAATTTTGTCGGGCATCTGGCCGCGGGCGACTTCACCAAGGTCATCGCCGTGGACGACAGTCAGAACGAGTTCAATCTCATCGGTCGTCACGTCAACGACATGGTGGGCAACGTCGCCAACATCGTGCGCCGCATGGACGTGCAGACTGAGAGTGTCGGTGCCACGGTCTATCAGCTGACCGAAGATCACGACACCCTCAACCGCGACACCGACCTCGTCAACGAGAAGATGGCCCTGGTGGCACGGAGCAATGAGCAGGTGCGCGCGGACATCCGCGAGATCGTAGACAGCGCCGCCAATGCCACCGGGACCATGGAGGCCATGGAGGTGTCCACCGGCGGCTTCACGGAGACCATCAGCGGGATCGCGGTATCCGCCGAACAGGCCAGTCATAACGTCAACACCATGGCGGCCGCTTCCGAGGAGATGACATCCAACATCGCCAACGTCAATCGCAACCTGGGCGAAGTGAATGCCTCGGTGAGCACCGTGGCCAGCGCGCTCGAGGAGATGACCGCGTCCCTCAATGACGTGCGCAAGCGCTGCGACGTGGCCAGCAATGAGGCGCGAAACGCGGTGGACCATACCGAGGCCAGCGGTGCCGTAATGGAACAGCTGTCCCAGTCCGCCAAGGAGATCGGCAAGGTGGTCGATGTCATCAACGCGATTGCCGATCAGACCAACATGCTGGCGCTGAACGCCGCTATCGAGGCGGCTGGAGCGGGCGAGGCGGGCAAGGGATTCGCCGTGGTGGCCAACGAGGTCAAGGAGCTGGCCCGCCAGACCGCCGACGCCACGCGCATGATCTCCGCCCAGATCGAGGAGATCCAGGTGAAGACCGGTGAGGCCAGCTCGGCATCGGTGGAGGTCAGCAACATCATCGGGCGTATCGACACCGCGACCAACGAGATCACCCAGGCGGTGGATGAGCAGACCACCACCACCAACGAGATCGCGCGTTCCATGGGCAACGTGGCCCACGCCGCCGAAGAAGTCACACGCAGCGCCCAGGAGCTGGAGGGGGCAGCACAGGAAGTGGCGCGCTCGGCAGCGGAAGCCGCCAGCAGCACGGACCTGATCGCCGGTTCGGCCGCCACGGCGGAAACCACCGCCATGGAACTGGTGGGCGACCTGGATCAGCGCAGCAACGACATAAAGGAAGTCGTGGTCTCGATTCAGGCGGCCGCATCCAATGTGTTGGAAGCATCCGAGGATGTGCAGGGCGCCATTGAGGACACCCGCCATGTACTCGATTACATGAACGGTGCCATCGCTTCCAACGATGCGCTGCTCAAGCTCATGGCCAAGAGCAGCCAGGAGCAGGCCTCCTCGGGGGCGCGTCTCACGGCGGGCGAGGCCCCGTTCGACATCTATGGCATCAAGCAGCAGCACATGGCCTGGCACCTCAAGTTGGAGAACGCCGTGCGCGGTCGTGCGGATATCACCGCGGAGCAGCTCGGTGATCATCACGCCTGCCACTTCGGGTCCTGGTACGAGCACGAGGGGGCCGAGGTCTTTGCCTCATCCCCGCTGTTCCAGCAGATCGGTGCGGTGCACGAGCGCTTCCACGAAATCGCCCGGGACATCGTCCGCGCCGCCAGCGCACGGGACCGGGGCAAAGCCCTGGAGCTGATGGGCGAGTACGCCAGGCAGCGCGCTGAGCTGTTCGCGCGACTCGACGAGCTCTACTGCGAAGGCGCGTCCGCCTGAACGCAGGTGGCTGATAGCACGGCAGTGAATTCGGGTACGCGGCCGGGTGCCCCCGCTGAGCGGGTGGGCCGTGAGTCGCAAGCCCGGGTTCCCCCGATCAACTGACGGCGACAATAGGAGTCCCGGGCCATGGCCCGTCAACTGACAACTCTCGTGGTGGACGACAGTCTCACCTACCGCGGCATCCTCAAGCGGGTCGTCGAACGCCTGGACGGGGTCGAGCTTATCGGCATGGCGCCTAACGGGCGCGTGGCGCTCGGCAAGATGGGCGCCCGGGTTCCCGACCTGGTGATGCTCGACGTGGAAATGCCGGAAATGGATGGCCTCGCCACCCTCAAGCAGATCCACGAGCGCTATCCGCGGGTCGATGTGGTCATGGTCAGCGGGGCCTCGCGTTCCAATGCCGACCTGGTCATGCAGTGTCTTGAGGCCGGTGCACTCGATTTCGTCACCAAGCCGGTTGCCGGTGACCCGGGCATGACGGCCTGGGACCGCCTGCTCGCTGACCTGGCCCCCATCGTGCGCACCGTGGTGGCCAAACGGTTGCTGGAGCCTACCCGTCGCGCTTCGGTTGAGGCCCCGGCGGTGTCCGGGTCGGCGGGGCCCGTCGTGGCGCCGCCGCGCCCGCCCGTCGTTCCCGCCCGGCCCGCGGCCCTCGCGCGGCCGGACCTGATCGCGATCGGGGCGTCCACCGGGGGGCCTGCCGCCCTGACCCGCCTGTTGACCGATCTGGGCCCTGGTCTGCCGGTGCCGCTGCTGATCGTGCAGCACATGCCGGCGGTGTTCACGGAATCCCTCGCGGCCCAGTTGACCCGCTCCACCGGTATTGATGTACGCCAAGCCGACCACGGGGACCGACTTGTCCCGGGGCGGGCCCTGCTTGCGCCGGGCGGGCGCCACCTGCGCGTCGAAGGCGATCACGTGATCCTCGATGACGGTCCCAAGGTCAATGAATGTCGACCCGCGGTGGACGTCCTGTTCGGGTCCCTGGCCCAGACGTTCAAAGGCAGGGTTCTATCCGTGGTCCTGACCGGGATGGGCCGCGACGGCGCCGATGGCGTGGCTGCCCTGAAGGGCGTGACGAAGGGCTCCCAGGGGCATGCCTGTCTGGTTCAGGACAACGCGACCTCGGTGGTCTACGGCATGCCGAGGGCGGTTGCGGAGCGCGGCCTGGCCGATGAAGTCCTGCCCCTGGAAGTCATCGGCGCGCGCATCCGGGGCCTCATCGACGGGGTGCGTCCGGGCCAGGTACCGCGCGGCCACGCGCGCGCCCGCACGCTCGAGGTGAGGCCATGATGAACGCGCATGAGTTCGCGCGTCTGCGCGACTACATCCACAGGCACAGTGGTATCCATCTTGGCGAGGACAAGCAGTACCTGGTGGAGAACCGCCTGAGCCCGATCATGGCGCTCAGTGGCTGTCGGGATTTCTCCGACCTGTTGCTCAAGCTGCAGACCGATGACGGCACCCTGCGCGCCAAGGTTATTGACGCCATGAGTACCAATGAGACCTTGTGGTTCCGCGATGAGTCGCTGTTCTCCGCCCTGGAGCGGGACATCGTTCCCGAGCTGGTGAGGCGTGCGCGGCGACGCACGGTCCGTATCTGGTCGGCCGCCTGCTCCACGGGGCAGGAGCCCTATTCGCTGGCCATGCTTATCGACGATGCCCTGCGGCGCGAGGTGGGGGCCGACCCGTCGCGGTTCGAGATCCTCGGCACCGACCTGTCCGGAACCGCCCTGCAATTGGCCCGAAGCGGTTGCTACAGCCAGTTGGCCCTGAGCCGCGGCATGCGCCCTGGGTTCAGGGAGCGCTATTTCCATCGGGACGGGTTGAGCTTCGAGCTCGATTCATCGATTCGCGAGCGGGTGACCTTCCGGCCCTTCAACCTGCAAGAACCGTTCAGCGCCCTGGGGCGGATCGCCGTCCAGAAATTCGACCTAATACTTTGCCGCAATGTGCTGATTTATTTCGATAAGAAGCTCAAGGGTGACGTTTACGGGCGGCTTGCCGGTGTCCTGCGGGACGACGGCCTGCTTGCCATCGGAGCGTCGGAGAGCATCAACGGGGTCAGTGACGCCTTTGTCCGCACCCCGTACGGCAAGGGGGTCCTGTACCGACCCGCCGCGCGTTCGACCACCCGCATCGGGATACCGAGCCATGACACATCACTATCAGCCAACGCGAGGGCACGGGCGTGAAGCTCCTTACTGTTGACGACTCGGCGATGATTCGCCGGATCATCGCCGAGGTGGCATCCGTGCTGGGTTTCGACCCCGTAGAGGCGCGCGACGGTCACGAGGCCATTGAGCTGCTGCGCGGCGATGCCGCGGAGATCGCGGTGGTTCTTCTTGACTGGAACATGCCGGGCCTCAACGGCTTGGACGTCCTGCGCGTCATGAAAGGGGACCTGGGGCTGAAGCACCTGCCGGTGGTCATGGTGACCACCGAGGGCGAGCAGGAAAAGATGGTGCAGGCCATTCAGGCCGGTGCCGCCCACTACGTGACCAAGCCGTTCACCCAGGAAGACCTGGCGGGTCGGATCATGCAGAGCATGGGGCAGGGCGCGGGAGGCTGCGCATGATCGAGCTTATCGCGACAAAGACCGGCGCCGGGTCGGATTCCGACCCGCACGACACTGCCTCGCCGCTCGCCGTTCCCGCGCTGCGGGGATTGCGTGACAGCGTGATCAATGTGTTGGCGACCATGGCGGGCATGGACGCCGTCCACAGCCGCACGGGCAGCGTTAACGGCCTGATCGTGGCGGGGCCCGTGAGTGCCCTCATCGAACTGGGTGGAACGCACCGGGGGCTTGTGGCCGTGACCATGTCGGAGTCATTGATCCGGCGGATACTGGCCCGGCTGACGGGCGCCGATCCGCAAGACATCTCCCGGCACGAGTTGGGCGATGGCATCGGAGAGCTGGCCAACATGATCGCCGGTGGCATGAAGACCCGGTTGGATCGCGAGGGCATGACCCTGTGCATGCCCTTGTCCATCTTTGGTTCGGATTTCAAGGCCTATTGGAACGCCGAATACGCCACCTCCGTTCTTGATTTCGAGGTCGAGGGCGATCCGATGAGCGTGCATTGCTGCCTGCCCTGAAGGGGCGGCGGATGAGCGTCCCATGAACGAGTCTCCGGCCAATGGACAGCGGGTGAATGAGCCCGGAACACCGGCTTGCCCATACCTATTCAAATACCGTGACCGACCCGGGCGTCGGTCATGAAACCTTCCACGTGGAGAACACACGATGCGCGTTTTGATTGTCGATGATTCCGGGGTGACACGGAAAATGGTGGCTCGCGCTCTGCGTCAGGCAGGGCTCGAGCTGGATGTGGTCCACGAGGCGGGTGATGGTCTTGAAGGCCTGGAAGTGCTCGGCAGGGAGACGGTGGACCTGGTGATATCCGATTGGAACATGCCCAACATGGACGGCCCCGGTTTCGTGCGGGCACTGCGCAAGAGCAGCCAGGTCCCGGTGGTCATGGTCACCACCGAGGCCAGCGCGGCGAAGATCGAAGAGACCCGCGCCATGGGTGCCAACGGCCATATCGCCAAGCCCCTCAAGGCGGACGAGGTACAGGCGGTCATCAGCCCCCTGGTCTGATCACCTCTCTTGATCCCCTTCGCCTCCACCGGTAGCCCGCGAGGGTCCGGGCTCCAGAGGCGATTGATTCACACGTTTGAGCGCAGCGATACCCGCATGACCAACCGACACCATCTGGACGCCCGCCAGCAATTCCTGCGAATCGGGCGTACCGATTGCGAATCCCTGCGCGCGTTCCTGCCCACCCTGGAGGGTCATATCGATGACCTTCTGGAGGCGTTCTACGCGCACGTGATGTCCGAACCCGCCGTTCGTGGTCTGTTCAGCGATCCCAAGACCCTGGCCGGGGCCCGCAATGCGCAACGGCAGCATTGGCTGGAGCATGTCTTCTCCGCCAACTTCGGGGTCGGGTATGGGCCTCGGGTCGAGGCTATCGGCCGCGCCCACGAGCGGGTGGGCCTGGAGCCGCGTTGGTATATGGGCGGCTACGGCTTCGTTCTCAACGAGGTGATCGCCCTGGCGGTTCGGACTTTGAGCGATGACCCGGAGGCATTGACCCGCACCATCCAGGCCATCAACAAGGTGGTGTTTCTGGACATGGAAATGGCCACCACCACCTACCTGGATGTCGCCAAGGAGGTGGCCGATCAGCGACTCAACGAGCATGCGGACAATTTCGAGCAGACCATCCAGGACTTGGTGCAGCTGGTGGCCGCCGCATCCACGGAGCTCCAGGCCACCGCCGCGGGTATGGAGGGCACGGCGAGTGCCACCAGCGACAGTGCCCAGCGGGTCGCCAAGGCCGCTGATGGGGCCACCACCAACGTGCGCGGCGTGTCCGTCGCCGCTGAGCAGCTGAGCGGTTCCATTACCGAGATCAGCCGCCAGGTCCAACGCTCCGATGAAATCGCCGCCCAGGCTGTGCGGGAATCCGAACGCACCAATGAGCAGGTCCGGGCCCTGAGCGCGGCGGCCGACAAGATCGGCGAGGTCGTGCGGCTGATCAGCAGCATCGCCAGTCAGACAAACCTGCTGGCCCTCAATGCCACCATCGAGGCGGCCCGGGCCGGTGAGGCGGGCAAGGGCTTCGCCGTGGTTGCATCCGAGGTCAAGAATCTGTCCCGGCAGACGGCACAGGCCACCGATGAGATCGGCAACCAGATCAGCGATATCCAGAATGCCACCGAGGCCGCCGTCCGCGTTATCGATGGTTTAGGTGGATCAATCGAACGGATCAGCGAGGCCATCACCACCATTGCCGCGGCGGTGGAGGAACAAAGCGTCGCCACCCGGGAGATCGCCCGCGGCGTGGATCGGGCGTCGACCGGTTCCGCCGAGGTGACCGACAACATCGCCTCGGTCAGCGATCAGGCCACCGATACGCGCGATAACGCCGCGCAGTTATTGACCGCCGCCGCGGAACTGTCGGGCCATGCGGAGCGGCTTAGCAGCGAGGTCGAAGACTTTCTGCGGAAGATCCGTCCCCAGGTCCATCCCCAGGTCCATCCCCAGGTCCATCCCCAGGTCCAGGCTCATCCCCAGGTCCATCCCCAGGCCCGGTTACAGCACTGAGCAGCGGGCGCGGTCAGCTTTCGGAACGCTCGGCCTTCAGCTTGGCGCGGACGTTCTCCAACACCTTGCCGTAGGCGTTGTTGCCCCGCCCGTCGCGGCCACAGCCCCAGTAATAGTCGTACTGGCTGTTCTCCATCAGGGGGCGGTCACCCGTGGCCAACAGGGCCTCGGCGATATCCGCATGGGTCCGGCAGCGGATATACACGGCACGGATCATCATGGTCTGGCGCACCTGCTTCCAATCGTCGCGGACGGACCGGGCGTGTTGCTTGGCCAGGTCGCGCGCCTGCTCCGGCGTCGCGCAGGCACGGATGGCTTCCCGTTGCTCCGGCGGCTCGAACTTCATGGCCTGGTAGTAGTGTTCCACCGTGGGCCAGTCGGCTTCGTCGAGGTGAAACCCGCGCGGGCTGAAGCTCGAAAGCGGGTGCTCGGCGTCGGTTCGTGACAGGTAGACGGGCTCGGCGGTTTTGCGGGTGAAGAACATGCTGGAGGATGCGTCGAGGGGAGCGGAGCAGTATGCACCAGTCCAACGGTATCGGTTGCCGCGCGCCCGGGACGGGTCACCCCTGGCGCCGCGGTTGGTGGTCGATGCGCGGACCATGAACGCGAATTCCGCTATCCTGCCGGGGCTCCGCCAAATTCGGTGGGGTTCTTTTTCCATCGGACCGGACACCCGTGAATGGATGGCACCGGGCCATTGATGTTCCAGGATAGATCGACGTCGCGTGGCACGTAGCGAGCACGAAAGGCTGGCGGCTTCCCTCAGGGCCCTGAAACGGGGGTTCCTGGTGGTGTTTGCATTCAGCATGGCGGTGAACCTGCTCATGTTGGCGTCGCCGCTGTACATGCTCCAGGTCTATGACCGCGTTCTGACCAGTCAGAGCCTGGACACCCTGGTGATGTTGACATTCATTATCACCATTGCCCTGATGACTTTGGCGGCCCTGGAAGGTGTGCGTACCAGCCTCATGGTGCGTTTGAGCGCCTGGCTCGAACGTCAGCTCGGTCCGGCCATCCTCAGTGCCAGCGTTTTCGGCGTTCTGCGCCACGGCGCCCAGCCCAGTGTCCAGGGGCTCAGGGATATCGGCACGTTTCGCGGTTTCGTCACCGGGCCGCCGCTTTTCCCCATCATGGATGCGCCCTGGACGCCGGTTTACCTGGGTGTGATCTACCTGTTGCATGCCACCCTGGGGTGGGTCGCCCTGGGAGGCGCGCTCGTGCTGTTCGCGGTGGCCGTGCTAAACGAGTTGAGTACCCGGCGTCTTCTGCAGGAGGGCAGCGGCGCGAATATCAAGGCCCTGAATCAGGCCAATGCGGCGGTGCGCAACGCCGATGCCATCGAAGCCATGGGATTCCTGCCCAACCTGATCCGGCGCTGGCATGGCGTCAACGATCAGGCACTGGACCTCCAGGCCCGGGCCAGCCATCGCAGCGGTGCGCTGGTTGCCCTGTCGAAGTTTCTGCGGTTGTCACTGCAGACGGCGATGCTCGGCGGTGGTGCATATTTCGCCATAGCCGGGGAAATGACCCCCGGGGCGATGATCGCCGCGTCCATCCTCGCGGGACGGGCGCTGGCACCGGTGGACCAGGCCATCAATTCCTGGAAATCCGCCGTGGCCGCCCGCGAGGCCTATCGGCGGATCGAGGCCCAGCTCAAGCGGACCCCGGTTCGCGGCGAGGCCATGGCCATGCCGGAACCGGAGGGGCGGATCAGCGTAGAGAACCTGAGCTTCGCCTTTCCGGGTAGTCGCGATGCCCTGCTGAAGAACCTGGCTTTTGGGATCGAGCCGGGCGAGATGATCGGCCTGATCGGTCCATCCGGTTCAGGCAAGACCACGCTGTGCCGGCTCATGTTGGGTAACCTGGTGCCCCTGACGGGACACGCGCGCCTGGATGGCATGGACCTGACCCAGTGGGAGCCCCAGGACCGGGGCAGCTACCTCGGATACCTCCCCCAGAACGTGGAACTGTTCCCCGGGACCGTTCGCGAGAACATCGCGCGAATGGGCGAGGGGGATTCCGAGCTGGTCGTGGAGGCCGCACGCCTGGCCGGGGTGCACGACATGATCGTGCGTATGCCACGGGGCTACGATACCGAGATCGGCGAAGGGGGGCAGGCATTGTCGGGCGGGGAGCGGCAACGGGTCGCCCTGGCCCGTGCCCTGTACGGAGGGCCACGGTTCGTGATTCTCGATGAGCCCAATGCCAGTCTGGACAAAGAGGGCGAAGCCTCTTTGCTCGGGGTCCTGGCCCGGCTCAAGGCAGACCGGGTCACCACGGTGATCATCTCCCATCGTCCCGGTGTCCTGGCCCATGTGGACAAGGTCATGGTGTTGCAGGGCGGGGGCATTCAGGCCTTCGGGCCCCGTGACGAGGTGCTGAGACAGGTGACGGGCGCATCTCCCGGGGCCGAAAAGGCTCCCGGGTTCAGTGCCGTGGATCGGCCCCGCTATGGCTGAGGCGCATCACCCTGAACAGGGGCCCGCAGCGACCGCCTCCGCGGATGCGCCACGGCCGGCGCTGGGTGTTCCCCTGTTGGTGGGGCAGGGGATCATCGCCCTGTTCTTCGGCCTGTTCTTGGGCTGGGCCCTGTTCGCGCCTCTGGACAGCGCGGCTATTGCCCCGGGCTCGGTCAGCGTGGATAGCAAGCGCAAGACCATCCAGCACCTTGAGGGCGGCATCATCGGCCGCATCCATGTACGCGACGGCGACACGGTGGAGGCGGGCAGCATACTCATCCATCTCGATGAGACCCAGCCGCGGGCCAACCTGGATCTGTTGCGCAAGCGTCATGACGTCACCCTGGCGCACATCGCGCGATTGACCGCGGAGCGGGACGGCGCCGGGTCTATCCGGTTCCCCGAGGCGTTGTTGCAACGGGCCCAGGACCCGGAGGTGGGGGCCATCCTCGACGGACAGCGGCGCATCTTCCAGGCCCGTGCCGAGGCCCTGGCGGGCAAGCGTGCCATCCTGCGGCAGCGTATCGAGCAGTTCCGGGCGGAGATCGACGGCTTGCGCGGGCAGATCACGGCGCAGATGGAGCGCATCGCGCTCAGCGACGAGGAGATCAGGGATAACAGCGGACTGCTTGAGAAGGGCATGGTGGGCAAACAACGCATGCTTGAACTCAAGCGCGATGCCCTCGAAGTGCGTGGGGAGCACAGCAAGAACGTCGCCGCGGTCGCGCGCGTGGAACAGTCGATCGCGGAGACCCGGCTTGAGATCACCGACCTCGATATCGAACGCTTGAACGAGGTGGTCCAGGAACTGCGTGACGTGCAGGCGGAGGCCTATGACCTGCGCGAGAAGATACGCGCAGCGGAGGATGTTCTGCGCCGCACGGAGATCCGCGCCCCGATTGCCGGAACCGTGGTGGGGCTTGCCGTTCACACCGTGGGCGGGGTGATCGCCCCGGGTGAGCCGCTCATGGATATCGTGCCCGCGGGTGAGCGTCTGATCATCGAGGCCCGGGTCGATCCGCTTGATATTGACGTGGTGGAGCCCGCGCTTGCCGCCCACGTGCGCTTCACGGCCTTCAGCCAGCGGGGTACGCGGCCGGTTGAGGGACGGGTGATCACGGTGTCCGCCGACAGCCTGCTCGATGAGCGCACCGGGGAGAGCTACTACAGCGCGCGTATCGAGTTGACCGGAGACCTGGAGGAGGCCCTGGGTGGGGAGGTGCTTTACCCCGGTATGCAGGCCGAGGTGATGATCGTCACCGGTACGCGAACGCCGCTGGACTATTTCATCAAGCCGATCTCCGACAGCTTCAACCGGGCCTTTCGCGAGCAGTGATCCGCCAGGTGGCCGCTTTGGTCGCGCACTGCGGGGTCTGGCGCTTGCCCCGGGCAGTGCCCGGGCGGGTGGGATGAACGCCCGGGGCGGGCCGTGTACCCTCGCCGTCCGCGTCTTCGTGCCCAGGTACTGAACATGTCCGAAATCGTGCTTATCCAGGTGTCCGGCATCGACCGGCCGGGGATCACAGTGGCCCTCACCGCCATCCTGGCGGAGTACCGGGTGGCGGTACTCGACATCGGGCAATCGGTGATCCATGACACCTTGTCTCTGGGCCTGTTGGTGGAACTGCCCCGCGATGCCTCGGACTGCCCCGTGTTCCGCGACCTGCTGTTCAAGGCCCACGAGATGGCGCTGAACATCCGCTTCACCCCGGTGGCGGAGGAGGAGTACGAGAATTGGGTGGCTGAACAGGGGGCGCCACGGCATATCGTGACGCTGATGGGCCGTGAGATCAGCGCGCGGCACCTGGCACGTACCTCCGAAGTGGTGGCCCGCTACGGCCTCAATATCGATCAGATCAGCCGCCTGTCCGGGCGTATCTCCCGGCGCGAAGGCCTGGGCACGGGGCGGGCCTCGGTGCAGATCTACCTGCGCGGCCCGGTGGATGACCTGTCAGCGATGCATGGGGACTTTCTGCGCCTGACCCAGGAAATGGATTGCGATATCGCCTTCCAGGAGGATGACGTCTTCCGCCGCATCCGTCGGCTGGTGTGCTTTGACATGGACTCCACCCTGATCCAGGTCGAGGTGATCGACGAGTTGGCCGCGGCTGCCGGGGTCAAGGAGCAGGTGGCCGCCATCACCGAGTCGGCCATGCGCGGTGAGATTGATTTCAAGGAAAGCTTCCGGCAGCGGATGGCGCTGCTCAAGGGCCTGGATGAATCGGTGCTGGAAGGCATCGCCGAGCGCCTGCCCATCACCGAGGGCGCGGAGCGCCTGATCTCAACGCTGCGTTCCCTGGGTTACAAGGTCGCGATTCTCTCGGGCGGGTTCACCTATTTCGCCGAATATCTGCAGCGCAAACTCGGGATCGATTACGTGTATGCCAACACCCTGGAGTTCCGTGATGGCAGGCTGAGCGGGGAGGTTCGCGGCGAGATTGTCGATGGCGCGCGCAAGGCGGAACTGCTGCGCGAGATCGCGGCGCGCGAGGGGATTCGACTGGAGCAGGTGGTCGCCGTGGGCGATGGCGCCAACGATCTGCCCATGTTGTCCATCGCGGGCCTGGGCATCGCCTTCCACGCCAAGCCCATCGTCAAGGAGCAGGCCCGCCACTCCATCGCCAAGCTGGGGCTGGATGCGATTCTCTACCTGCTGGGTATGCGCGACAGGGATCTGGGGGTGAACCGCGAAGTTTGAAGTTCGAACCGCGGAGTTCCCTGTTCACGGTTCTCACTTCTTGGTCAGGCGTACTCGGTACCCGACCAGATCATGCGGTCCCGACCGCGTTCCTTGGCATCGTAGAGCAGGGCATCGGCCCGTTCCTGTAGCCGGGCGACCGGCTCGTCCGGGTGGCGACAGGCGCCGCCCATGCTGACGGTGATCGGTCGTCGGACGCAGGCCGTGGAGATACGCATGGCGCGGATCTCGTCCTGAATGCGCCGCGCGATGGCCAGGGCATCGGAGTTGTCCACGTCGGTCATGAGCACGGCAAACTCGTCGCCGCCGATGCGGCAGGGCAGATCCTCATCGCGGACCGATGCGCGCAGGGTGTCGCCCACGGTGCGCAGCACGCGATCGCCGCAGGCGTGCCCCGATGTGTCGTTCACCTGCTTGAAGAAGTCCAGGTCGACCAACAGCAGAGCGACCGGCTTGTCGCCCGCGCCGTGGGCCTGCATGTGTTCCTCGAAGCAACGACGGTTGTAGATCCCGGTGACCTGGTCGGTGAGTGCGTCAACCTCGCGGGCCGAAAGCTCCCGCTTGGTACGGTGCAGATAGTCGAGCACCTGTTCGAGCTCGCGGGTGCGCGCTTTGAGTTCCTGGCCCAGTTTGATCTCGTTGCTGAGCAGGTAGGCGCTGGTGTAGCGCAACAGCTCCAGCAGTTGCTGGGGCTGCTCCTGTTCCAGGCGGTCGAATTGCTCACGGCCGATGCGGGTGACCACCAGGTCGTCGCCCGCCACGGCGGTGGCGGTGCGGGTGTGGTTTTCAAAGATCAGGGCAAGGTCGCCGAAGACATGGCCGGGGCCGAGTACGCGTTCACCCCAGCCGTATTCAAACAGCAGCATCACCGAGCCGCGTTCCACCAGGAACATGTGCGCTTCCGTGGCGCCGGAGGAGAACAGGGTCTCACCGGCGCGAAACTCCATGCGCGTACCCAGATCGTTGATCAGGGTGCGCAGCTGTTGGGGAAGGCCGGTATGGGGCATGAGTGGGTCGCGGGCGTGCTGGGTGACCGCGCCAGTTTACTGGGCCTGCCGCAAACTCAAACCCCCCCGATTACTCTGACTCTCCCCGCCGCGTGCGGAGGGCTCACCCTCCGGGCGTCCGCCTGCCATGTGTTCCAGTGCCTCCGTGCGTGCATCCATGAGGCCCTGGACCTCCTTGGCCTGTTCAATCAGTTTCTTGACCATGGTCGGGTCGGGAAGGAGGTTGATCTCACTCTTGGAGGTTGTCGTCTCGCCAGAGGCGTTTTCCGAAGCGGAGAGATTGGCCGTATTGTCGCCCTGGGGCTGGATCACGTTGACCTGCTCGCCGCTATCCATGCGGGTCACGTTGCGCGCATCGGGGGGCGGCTCCTCGCCGTAATTCCATTGGCCGTCCGCACCCTGCCATTTGAAGATGCCACCGCGTCCGGTCTCGGCCTGATGGGCGCTCGCCGTATGCTGTTGCACACTATCGCGGGCCTGCTCGACGGCCTGGGTGGCCTCGCGGGTCGCTTCCCGGGCCGTTTCACTGAGGGTGTCCCACTCGCGGTACCCGATCACGGCCAACATCACGACCAGCAGGAAGCTGAGTTGAAAGAAGAGTTTTTTCATCATGTGCTGTACCGTCCCGTGCCCAGTTTTCCGTCGCCGCGCACCATGAGTTTTCAGGTCTCGTCCGTAACCGGTCTTCTCGAAGACGCCCGTTTCGTGGCGTCGCCCAACTGTGATGACCGGCCCGAGGGCGTCTCGGTCGATCTGCTCGTCATACACAATATCAGTCTTCCTCCCGGTGAGTTCGGGGGCGATCACATCGAACGCTTTTTCACCAACCGCCTGGATGCTTCCGAACACCCCTTTTTCCGCGAGATCGAGGGGGTTGAGGTGTCGGCCCACCTGTTGATCCGGCGCGATGGCACGGTGATTCAGTTCGTTCCCTTCCAGCGCAGGGCCTGGCATGCCGGACAGTCCTGTTTCCAGGGGCGAGAACGCTGTAACGATTTTTCCATCGGTATCGAATTGGAAGGGACCGACGATCGCGCCTACACCGATGACCAGTATCGGATCCTCGCGGACGTGACCCGCGCACTCATGGCCGCCTATCCGGCTATCGGCCCGGATACCATTGCCGGGCATAACGACATCGCGCCGGAGCGCAAGACCGATCCCGGTCCGGCCTTCGACTGGTCGCGCTACCGTGCCGCCATCGCATCGGCTGCCGGGTGAAGCGTGCGCACCGGTCAGGAACCGATTCGCGGTAACATCGCGAGCCACCCCGGAGTGACCCCATGACGCTGCTCGCCCTGCTCATCGTTTTCGCCGCCGAGATCCTGTTCCTCGATGCCGCCCGGTATCGGGACAGCGATTCATACCTGCGTTTCATGGAATGGCTGCGCGACCGCCTGCGCGCCAATCCGTTCTGGAACGGTTGGCCGGGGGCCGTCGCGGTGGTCGTTGCCGGTCCCCTGGTGGTGGGGTTGTTCCAGGATGCCCTGGAAGACGGGGGACTGATTGCATCCCTGCTGTTGCTCGGGCTGTCGGCGGCGGCCCTGTTCTGGTCCATGTCGGGCCAGCCGCTGGCCGAGCGCGTGGAGGCTTACCTGGCCGCCGGCGATCCTGATGCACGCCGTGCGGCCATCAGTGACCTGCTCGGGCGCGAGCCCGATCCCATGGAAAGCCGTTGGGACGGACAGGCCACCATCGCCATCTTCGAACAGGCGGTGGACCGGGTGTTCGGGCCGGTGTTCTGGTTCATCGTGCTGGGGCCGTTCGGAGCGGTGCTGTATCGGTCTGTCAGCCTGATGCGCGCCGACATCCGTGCCCGTGGCGTGGCGGCGGCGGACATGGATGCCTTCGACGGTGCCTTGGTCGCCGTGCATGTGGCCCTGGCCTGGATTCCGGTCCGACTCATGGTGCTTTCGCACAGTGTCGTGGGCAGTTTCGTGGACACCATGGAGGGCTGGCGCGCCTACGAGTTGCGCTGCGTGGGTCAGGCGGAGGACGACAACGCGGCCCTGTCCGTGTGCGCCGGTCTTGGTGCCCTCAGTATCGATCCGGGCTGGATCAGCAATGAAGACCGACCCGCGCCCGGCCATGCCGAGATCATGGGGGCGGCCGGGCTGATCAAACGTTCCGCCGGGGTCTGGGTGGGGGGTGCGGTGCTGCTCACCCTGTTCGGTGTTCTGGCCTGAGGCTCCGGCTGTGATGGTAAAGCCGACCCCGCCGATGACCGTGGTGGATCTGATCCGTCATGGCAGCCCCGTGGGCGGGCGCAAGTACCGCGGGCAGATCGATGACCCGCTGAGCGAGCTCGGCTGGGCGCAGATGCGAGGGGCGGTCGAGCCTTATTTCGTCGCCGCCGCGCCCTGGACCCGGGTGGTCAGTTCAACGTTGAGCCGTTGCCAGGCCTTCGGGGCGGAGCTGGCGGAGCGCCTGGGGGTCGGGTTGGAGCTCGATGACCGGCTGCGCGAGGTTCGCTTCGGGGCCTGGGAAGGGCGACGCGGCGCCGAGATAGACGCCGATGCGCCGGGTACCCTGGAGTGTTTCTACGCCGATCCGGTCAACGCGCGCCCCGCCGATGCGGAGCCCTTGCAGGCGTTCTTCGACCGGGCCGGGGCCGCCTACGATGACATCGTGGCGCGCCATGTCGGGGAGCATGTCATGGTGGTCACCCACGCGGGTGTGATCCGTGCCATCAGCGCCCGGGTGCTGGGGGTTCCCCTGTCCCACATGTATCGCCTGCAGGTGGCCAATGCCTCGATCACCCGCATACGCATCGACGGCATCAGGCCACCCACTCTCATGTTCCACGGCCGGGACGTGGCCCCCGACCCGACAGCCGGTTGAACCCATGAACCCCGATAATGTGACCCGTCTGGATGATTCCGCCGCCGTGACAGGCTTCGTCTCCGACCATGCCGCGGCCCTGGTCTACTTCGGCGGGGATCACTGCAACGTCTGCCAGAAGGTGCGGCCCCAGGTCTGGTCACTCATGGCCGAGCGTTTCCCGCGTATCGCCCTGGCCTATGTGGACACTGAAACCAACCGCGAGGCGGCAGCCCAGCACGGGGTGTTGAGCATCCCCACCCTGGTGGTCTGGTTCGAACAGGGCGAGTTTCTGCGCAAGGTGCGCAGTTTCGGGCTGGGTGAGCTGCAGCGCGACCTGGAACGCCCCTACGGCCTGTTCTTCGACTGAGCCCGTTCTTCCATTGAGAGATCGGCCTCCAGACGGGGGCCCGGCGGCAAGCATGCGTATCGGTATTGACCTCGGAGGGACCAAGATCGAGATCGCCGCCCTGGATGATCAGGGTCGGGAGACCCTGCGCCGACGCGTCGCGACCCCCCGGGGTGATTACGATGCCACGCTCCGCGCCATCGTCGAGTTGATCCGCACGGCCGAGGTCAGTGCCTGTGCGCCGGCGAGCGTCGGCGTCGCCATTCCCGGGGCGATCTCACCCGCGACCGGTGCGATCAAGAACGCCAATTCCACCTGGCTGATTGGCCGCAAACTGGATGAGGATCTGTCCCGGGCCCTGCACCGCCCGGTGCGGCTGGCCAACGATGCCGATTGTTTCGCCCTGTCGGAGGCCGGTGACGGCGCCGCGGCGGGGGCCCGTACGGTGTTCGGAGTGATCCTGGGTACCGGTTGTGGTGGAGGGATCGTGGTCGAGGGGCGTCTTCTGGCGGGCCCCAATGCCATTGCCGGGGAGTGGGGGCACAACCCCCTGCCGTGGCCCGGGCCGGAGGAACAGCCCGGCCCGGCGTGCTACTGCGGCAAGCAGGGGTGTATCGAGACCTGGTTATCCGGCCCGGGCTTGCAGGCCGATCACGAACGCTCGGCCGGGTCGGCCCGCACCGGTCGCGACATCGTTGCCGATGCCGAACGGGGCGATCCAAGCTGCCGGGCCACGCTGGAGCGCTATATGGACCGCCTTGCCCGGGGGTTGGCCTCGGTGATCAATGTGATTGACCCGGAGGTCATCGTGCTGGGCGGAGGGCTGTCGAACATCGATGCCTTGTACACGGGCGTGCCGGACCGCTGGGGGCGGTACGTATTCAGCGACCGGGTCGATACGCGCCTGGTGCGGGCGCTGCATGGTGATTCCAGCGGGGTGCGCGGCGCCGCGTGGCTTTGGCCCCTGGAAGGATAGGGGCCACGGGGACTGAACCCCCGGATCAACGCGAAGGGTGGGAGCGGCGTCCCGCCGCGATGGTCCCGGTCAGGCCCCCGTTCTGATCCGGGTGACTGACCAGGGCCATGCATCAACCGTGCGGGTGGATCTCGCGCAGTTTGGGCACCGCCAGTTCGGCGGCATCGGCGATCTCCAGGGCGCGCGCCAGACGGGCCGGGGCGCTGCGGCCCATGCACTTGTGATCCGGGTCGCCATCGAAGGCGTTGAGCATGCCGCGCAGTACGGCATCGCGGTCATTCTCACGTCCGGTCAGGTGATCCTGGATGGCCATGACGTCCGTGAATACCGCGCGTGCCACGGCAGGGTGGCAGGACCACAGATCGCCAACCGTGCCGCCGACCTCAAGTCCGGCGATGTTGCTGGTGAGGATGTAGGCGTTCTTGATCACCAGTTCGTCGAGCATGGCATCCGCGTCGGGCACATGGCGGGCGGCGATGTCGATGCCGCCCAGGCAATTCACCAGCAGGCTGGCCTTGGGGCCGTGGGCGGGGGAGGGAATGATGACCTTCGAGTCCTGGCCCTTCTTCTTCTCGAACCACACGGAAATCACCGTTGGGTCGCTGATGCCGTGCTGCTCCCAGTCGCGCGGTAACAATTCGTTCTGCAACAGCCCGAGGCGGCTGCGCCAGGCCTCCGGGATCGCCTCCAGACCCGGGTGCAGATCGCTCTCGGCGACGGCGAGCAGGGCCAGTTCGGGCTCGGGCAGCTCGTGCGCCAGCGCTGTCATGTCCTCCCCCCGGGTGACGGGATACACCGGGTGGCCGCCACGCAGGAAGCCGCGCGCGAACACGCTGCCCATTTCTCCGATGCCGATGACGACGATGGGGGCTTTCATGATTCAAAACTCATTCGTGCGGTCGGCCACTTCGGGCGCGACGCGGGTGTTGGGAGGGAAAACGGCGGCGGCTGCCCGCCGGGCGACCGGGCTTACTCGAGCCAGCCGTTGACCGTCTTGATGTCGTCGATGCTGAGCGAACCGGTCGCCTGCTTGAGTTGCAGCAGGCTCAGCACGTAGTCGTAACGCGAACCCTTGTAGTCACGCTCGGCACTGTGCAGGTTCGACTGGGCATTGAGCACGTCGACGATGGTACGTGTTCCCACGTTGAAGCCGGCCTGAGTGGCCTTGAGGGCGGACTCGTTGGACACGAGGGCTTGTTTCAGGGCTTTGACGCGGGCCACGTTGGCAAGGACTCCGCGGTAGGCGTCGGTGGTGCCGCGCACCACTTCGCGGCGTTGTTTCTCGTAGTTCTCTTCGGCGGCAACCAGGTTGTATTCCGCCTGGGACACCTGGGCGCCGCGCAGGCCGCCTTCGTAGATGGGTACGGTCAGTTGCACCCCGATGCTGTTGTCGGTGCTGTTCCCCGGGCGCAGGCCGCCGTTGCTGTCGGAATAGCTGTGGCTGCCCACCAGGGCGACCGAGGGCAGGTAATCGGCCTTCTCGACCTCGATGCTCTTGCGCGCGGCCTCAACGGCGGCTTCCAGGGCCTTGACGCTGAGGTTGCCGTCCAGGGCGATGTTGGTCCAGTGATCGAGTTGCGCGGGCTCGGGCCGCGTCAGGGCCAGGCCATCCCCGAGGGGGGCAAGAGCGTCGGGGGCCACGCCGGTGATCTGGCGCAGGGCGGCACGCGCGCTGTCCACGGCATTCTGGGCGGTGATTTCAGTGGCCACCGCCAGATCGTAGCGGGCCTGGGCCTCGTGCACGTCCGTGATGGCGATCAGGCCGACCTCGTAGCGCTTGGTGGCCTGCTCCAATTGACGGGAGATGGCCTTTTTCTCGGCAACGGCGAAATCGAGGTCGTCCACCGCGCGCAAGACATCGAAATAGGCGCTGGCGACGCGGGTGATGAGGTTCTGCTCCGTGGAGTCGTACTCCGCGACCGCCTGTTCGATGGCCGCGTCCACCTGGTGCAGGGACGCGTAGTTCTTGTAGCTGTAGATGGATTGGGACAGCGATACCGAGTAGCCGTGCGAGTCGAAGCTTCCGCTGTTGTCGGTGTCGTTGTGGGTGATGTTGGCGCTGCCGCTGATCTGGGGCAGCAGGGCGGCACGCGCCTGTGGACGGTTCTGGCGCGTGGCCTGGAGGGAGGCCTGCGCGGCCCGCAATTCAGGGTCGCTGGCGGCGGCCTGCTCGTAGGTGGTGAGCAGGTTCTGTGCGCCGAAGGCGGTGGGAAACGCCGTGAGAAGGGCCAGGCCCAAGGCGTATGCGGTCGGGGGGGAGCAGCGGTTCATGACGGGTTCCGTGAATGCGGTCCGAGGGGGTGCGCGCAAGTATGCGGCAGTTGGCCCCGTGTTACCCCATCCGGCCCCGGTGCCGCAATGGTTTTATTCAATCCTTATCGCGGCGGATTCGAATGGTAGGGCCGGGCGCCGGTGGGCGACCGGTCTCAGAACTCGAAAGTGGCGGCCGGTTCCATGCCCTTGAGGTAGGGGATGTGGGTTTCGAACAGGCTCTCGGTGTGCCACTGGGTCTCGGCGATGCGGGTCACCAGGCAGGCCTCGAGGATGTCTCCGCTGCCCATGATGACGAACATCCGGCCCCCGACGGCGATCATTTCCCGGTAATTCAGGGTCATTTCGGCAATGGCGCCGGTGACGGCGATGACATCGAAACGCTCACCGTCGCCCCAGCCGCCGCGCGCGTCACCGCACTCGATGGTCGCGTTGTTGATGCCGTGAGCCTGCAGGCGGGCGCGGGCCGAATCGGCCAGTTCGGGGTCGATCTCGACGCTGGTCACGTGACTGGCCAGGTGTGCCAGGCAGGCGGTGAGAAAGCCGCTGCCGGTGCCGATCTCAAGGGCCTTGTCCGAGGGTTTGACCTCGAGGGTCTGAAGAATCCGGCCCTCGACATTGGGGTTCATCATGACCGCGCTGTCGTTCAGCGGGATCTTCAGGTCGGAGAAGGCCAGGGCCTTGTATTCCTCCGGGACGAAGTCCTCGCGGGGCGTTTCCGCCAGCAGCTTGAGAATGTCGGCGTCGAGCACATCCCAGGGGCGGATCTGCTGCTCGATCATGTTGTAACGGGCCTGGTCCACGTTCATTTCCACCATGGGTTCACTCCCCGGGGTGCCGGGTCCCGAAGGGGATGGCACCGTTGCGATCATGAGTCATTAACTATGCAAGGGCGCGCGGATTCTACGTGGTGGCGCGATGGCGGCAAACCGCGCTGCAACATAAGCGCTGTCTATCCGCCTACAAGATTCCCCGCTCAACCGTGCCGTTGCCATGGGGTTGGTTGCATTAGCAAGGTGCCCGGTCATAATCCGTGGGCATCGAGCTGGGGGTGCCACCAGGCTGAGAAACACCCTTCGAACCTGATCCGGCTGACACCGGCGTAGGGAAGGCTCGGACGGAATGCCCCACCCCGTTCACGTCCCTGCGCCCCAGCACCTCACCCAACGCACAGGGCCGCGGTATGAACGCCATCCCCAAAGATATTCTCGCCAAGTCCGCCGAGCTGAGCGCCGAGGCCACGCAGCCGTTTCCGGCGTCCACCAAGTGTTACGCGGAGGGCTCACGTCCCGACATCCGCGTGCCCTATCGCGAGATAGAACAGACCGACACCCACACCAACGGCGCGCCCGAGAAGAATCCGCCCATCCCGGTCTACGACACCTCGGGGCCGTACACCGACCCGAGCGTGGAGATCGACCTGCTGGAAGGCCTGCCCGCTCTGCGTGCGGGCTGGATCGCCGAGCGTGGCGATACCGAACAGCTCGACGGCCCCAGCTCTGAGTTCGGCCGCGAGCGCGAGGCCGACCCGGCCACCGCCC
>JBMYTL010000032.1:0-29196 GCA_049604295.1 Gammaproteobacteria bacterium | reverse complement strand
CGCAAGGGCCCGGTCACCGAGCCTTCCCTGCTGGCCCGCGGTAAGGACGACAAGCCCGAGCGCGACGACAACAACGATTCCGACGACGGCAACGATGCCGGCGACGACGATTAAGAGAGGTATAGATTCATGGCTCGCTTTTTCCGCCGCCGCAAGTATTGTCGTTTCACCGCCGAGGGCGTGACCGAGATCGATTACAAGGATCTCAACACCCTCAAAAATTATGTGACCGAGACCGGCAAGATCGTTCCCAGTCGCATCACCGGTACCAAGGCCAAGT
This sequence comes from Gammaproteobacteria bacterium, assembly GCA_049604295.1. GTDB lineage: Bacteria > Pseudomonadota > Gammaproteobacteria > JACKNK01 > JACKNK01 > JBMYTL01. The sequence goes on along the minus strand of JBMYTL010000032.1, from coordinate 28,916 downwards.
ACCAGCGCCAGCTGGCGACCGCTGTCAAGCGCGCACGCTACGTTGCCCTGATGCCTTACACCGACCGTCACTGATCCGCTTTGCCACCGCGTTCCGGCGCGGTGGTGGAGACGCACATGCTGGGACTGGCCTCCTATGTCATGCGCGGCTGGTGGCAGGCGGCGCTGGTTGCCCTGGGTTTTGCCCAGGCCTTTGTACTGGTGCCCCTGCTTTTCCCCGCACTCTGGGTCAGTGTTGCGGCCGTAGCCCTCGTCACCCTGCGGGTGGGAGAGGGTAACGGTCTCAAGGTAACTACCACCGCCACGCTGGGCCTGGCCCTGTCCCTGGCGGTCATTTACCCGCAGGCGCTGTATTCAGCGCTGCTCGTCATGGCCCTTTGGATCATGGCGACCGGGGTTTCGGCCCTTCTCAGGACCACGGTGTCCCTGTCCATGGCGCTGCTCAGTATCGGCGTCGGCGGCATGGTCGTAATGGTTCTGATAGCCCTGGTCGTGCCGGATCACGCCAGTCTCTGGCGCGAGTGGTTCGAAGCCAACCGGGGCGCGCTTGACCAGGCCACGGGCGACGCAAACGGGTCCAACCTGGATGCGGTGCTTGATGCCAGCAGTCCGATGATGACCCTGGCCATGGTCACAATGGTCCAGGTCAGTCTTGTCGTGAGTCTCCTCACGGCTCGCTGGTGGCAGTCCATGCTCTTCCATCCCGGTGGCTTCGGGCGGGAGTTCGAAGGCATCCGTCTGGGGGCCGTGTCGGCCGGCGTGGTCGCCGCACTGCTGGTGGCCGGTATGCTCGTTCCCTGGCCCGTTCTCGGTGACCTGGGGCGGGTAGGCGCGGTGGTTTTCGCCGTGCAGGGGCTGTCGGTCTTCCACGGGTTTGTGGCCCGCAAGGGTATGCGCTCCTGGATGCTTGCGGTCTACGTTCTGATCGTGGTCATGGCGCCCCAGTTCGCCGTGGCCGTGGGCCTGATAGACAACTGGCTGAACATGAGGCGTTGGGTTCATCCCCGACGCTGATGCTTTTCACCGCGGTGGTTGGCAATTCCCGCTGATCGTCGTCGATTGATCGAAGAAGAGGTATCCGAGATGGATGTCATTCTGCTGGAACGAGTGAAGAATCTGGGCACCGTGGGTGACCGGGTCAACGTCAAGGCCGGTTACGGTCGTAACTTCCTGATGCCCACGGGCAAGGCGATCCCGGCTACCGAGTCCAATGTGGCCGAGTTCGAGGCCCGCCGCGCGGATCTCGAAGCCAAGGCCAAGGATCTGCTCGATACCGCCGAGGCCCGCAAGGCCAAGCTCAGCGAGCTCAAGGTGACCATCGCCGCCAACGCCGGCACCGAGGGTAAGCTGTTCGGCTCGGTCGGACCTCGCGAGGTGGCTGATGCCATCACCGCCGCCGGTGTTGAGGTGGACCGCATGGAAGTGCGTATGCCGGAAGGCCCGATCCGCATCTGCGGCGTCACCGAGTTGGGTCTGCACCTGCACCCCGAGGTGGACGCCACTGTGGAAATCGAGGTCGTTCCCGAGTAATCACCGTGCGGGTGTGATGGCCTGCTCAGGGCCCACGCCCGCTCAAAGGTGAATACTGACAAGCGGTCTGGTACGCCTCGCGTGCCGGGCCGCTTGTCGTTTCCGGACGGCGAGTGCGTTCCGCGCCGCGTGGCGGGGTGGTGTGATGGCCGCGCCGTAACGGGGTGGTCCGGCGTCGTACCCCGAGCTTTCGCACTGCGCTATTCTGGCGTCCCTCATCCCCTGCCCAGCGTTACCGGCCGCCGTTCATGCAAGAGCCCGCCCGTCCTGATTCCAGCGTTCAACAGCTGAAGATTCCGCCGCACTCCATTGAGGCGGAGCAGGCGGTTCTGGGTGGGTTGATGCTCGACAACAACGCGTGGGACAAGGTTGCCGATCAGCTTGTTGCTCAGGATTTTTACCGGCGCGAGCATCAGCTGATTTTCGATGCCATCGCGGGTCTTGCGGATGACGCCCAGCCCTTCGACGTGGTTACGGTCAGTGAGCGACTCGAACGGCAGGAGGAGGCGGCCAGTGTGGGGGGGTTGCAGTACCTTGGCGCCCTGGCTCGTGATACCCCCAGTGCGGCCAACATCAGTGCCTATGCCGCCATCGTGCGGGAACGAGCCGTGCGCCGCTCGCTGATAGCGGTCAGTGGCGGCATCGCGGATTCTGCTTTCAACCCCGAAGGCCGGGATATCGATGCCCTCCTGGACGAGGCCGAGTCGCGTGTTTTCAAGATCGCCGATGAAAGTGCCAAGGGGCGTGAGGGCTTCCGGCCCATCAAGGCTCTTCTCACCGCGGCGGTGGACCGGATCGATGAGCTGTACAACGCGGGGTCCGCGGTCACCGGGGTAGCCACCGGCTACGACCAGTTCGATGACATGACCTCGGGGTTGCAGCCGGGTGACCTGATTATCGTCGCCGGGCGCCCGTCCATGGGAAAGACATCCTTTGCCATGAACATCGCGGAAACCGCCGCGATCCAGGGTGAGTTGCCGGTTGCGGTGTTCTCCATGGAGATGCCCGGCGAATCACTGGCCATGCGTCTGATGAGTTCTCTGGGGCGGATTTCACAGCAGCGCGTGCGTACCGGCCAGTTGGAGGAAGAGGACTGGCCGCGCATCACATCGGCGGCCCAGATTCTTTCCCAGGCCAAGCTCTTTATCGATGACACCCCGGGCCTTTCGCCCACGGACCTGAGGGCACGCTGCCGTCGTCTCAAGCGTGAGCACGGCCTGGGAATGGTGGTCATCGACTACCTGCAGCTCATGCAGGTACAGGGTTCGTCGGAAAACCGTGCGACCGAGATTTCCGAGATTTCGCGTGGCCTCAAGGGACTGGCCAAAGAGATGGGCGTCCCCGTGATCGCTCTCTCGCAGCTGAACCGCTCCCTGGAACAGCGCCCCAACAAGCGACCGGTGATGTCGGATTTGCGTGAATCCGGGGCCATCGAGCAGGACGCGGATCTCATCGCCTTCATCTACAGGGATGAGGTCTACAACGAGGACAGCCCTGACAAGGGCACGGCTGAAATCATCATCGGCAAGCAGCGTAACGGTCCCATCGGTACGGTGCGCCTGACCTTCCTGGGGCAGTACACGCGCTTTGAGAACTTTGCCCCGGAGATGGGTGGCGGCGTCGAGTCGTTCGAGTGAGTGGGAGGCGCGGTGTCGGGCTAATCGACAGGACGTGAGTGCCTGTTTTTCGGAATGTCCACGTGCCGCGCCGGTTCTGTATTCCGGGTTTCGAATCTTGAATCGGGTTGGTATCCGCTGCGTGGCTTGTTCCTTGTGTGAGTTGAGATTGAGGTTGATGTATGCACCCACATCGCGGTGTTCTTGGGCTGTTGGCCGGTCCGCAAGGCGTTTGGTGGCGCAAGGGAGCGAGGTGATCTGATGGCCAAGGTCAAAAAGAGCTACGGGTGCACTGATTGTGGAGGAACCTTCAGCCAATGGGCGGGGCAATGCCCGGACTGCGGAGCCTGGAATACGCTGACCGAGGCCGTGACGGCTGCCGATGGAGCGACGACGGCACGCGGTGGACGCTTCGCCGGATACGCGGGCGAGGGAGGGGCCAAGGTCACCCGTCTGGGCGCGGTGCAAACACGCGATGAGGCCCGGGTACCGACCGGCAACGGGGAACTGGACCGGGTTCTGGGGGGCGGACTTGTGGCCGGGTCCGTGGTGCTTATCGGTGGTGATCCGGGTATCGGCAAATCCACACTGCTGTTGCAGGCGCTGGTGACCCTGTCGCGGGGGCAGTCAGCCCTGTACATCAGCGGCGAGGAATCGTTACAACAGATCGCGTTGCGGGCTTCGCGACTGGAGATCGAGGCCGGCGCCCTGGACCTTTTGGCGGAGACCGGCGTGGAGCGGATTCTGGCTCAGGCCGACGCCCTGCGCCCGAGCATCATGGTTGTTGATTCAATCCAGACCCTGTTCACGGAGCAGTTGCAATCGGCACCGGGATCGGTGGCCCAGGTGCGTGAGTCGGCGGCTCAACTGGTGCGATTCGCCAAGCAGACCGGTACCGCGCTCTTCCTGGTGGGGCACGTGACCAAGGAGGGTACGCTCGCGGGCCCACGCGTTTTGGAGCACATGGTCGATACAGTTCTTTATTTCGAGGGCGAACGCGATGGTCGGTATCGGATTCTGCGCGCGGTGAAGAACCGTTTCGGCGCGGTCAATGAACTGGGTGTATTCGCCATGGCGGATACCGGGCTCAGGGAGGTCGCCAATCCCTCGGCCATATTCCTGTCGCGCCGGGGGGACCCCGTGCCTGGCAGTGTGGTCATGACAACCTGGGAGGGTACCCGGCCCCTGCTGGTCGAGGTGCAGGCGCTCGTGGACGACAGCCCGCTGTCCAACCCACGCCGCGTGGCCCTCGGCCTGGAGCAGAACCGTATGGCCATGCTTCTGGCCGTCCTGCATCGTCACGGTGGCATCGCGATGTACGACCAGGATGTCTACGTGAATGTGGTCGGCGGCGTGCGCGTCACCGAGACGGCGGCGGACCTGGCGGTATTGCTTGCGGCCTTGTCGAGTTTCAGGGACAAACCCCTCGACAGTGCCCTGGTGGTGTTCGGTGAGGTGGGCCTGGCGGGCGAGATCCGGCCGGTACCGAATGGCCAGGAGCGCCTGCGGGAGGCGGCAAAGCACGGATTCAGGCGCGCACTGGTGCCGGAGTCCAATACGCCACGCAAGGCGATCGAGGGCCTGGAAGTGGTCGGGGTGTCGCGGATCGCCGATGCCATTGCGGCTCTGGACTGAGCCGACCCGGCCCCGTTTCGTGCCCTCAATCCCCCTGGGGCAGGCGTCGCTCCAGGCGCGGGTCAACCAATACCGTGCGCACAGCCTGGGGGCTGCTCTGAACGATCTCGACCGCGTAGCCATGCAGGCGCAGGCTGGTTTCCGGGGGGGGGATGGTTTCCATGTACTCGACGATCAGTCCGTTCAGTGTCTTGGGGCCGTCGGTGGGTAGTTCCCATTTGAAGGCGCGGTTCAAAGCGCGTACGCCGATGGTTACATCCACGAGAAAGGTACCGTCGGCCTGGGGTTCGATATCCTTTGCCGCGTCGGCGGGGTCGGTGGTGAATTCACCGACCACCTCCTCCAGGATGTCCGCCAGGGTGACCAGACCCTGGATGTCGCCGTACTCGTCCACGACCAGGCCGATGCGGCGTTTGTCCTTCTGGAAATTGCGCATCTGACGGATGACCGAGGTGCTCTCGGCAACGAAGTAGGGGTCCTGGATCAGCTCGGCGATGTGCTCGCGGGTCAGTTCCTCCTCGTCCTGCAGGAGGCGCAGGGCGCGGCGAACGGGCAGCATTCCGAAGGTCTTGTTGATGCCCTCGCGGTAGACCGGCAGATGGGTGTAGCTGCTGTCGTTGATCTTGTCTTCGATGTCGTCGAGGTCATCGTCAATGTCGAGGCCGACAATCTCATTGCGCGGCACCATGATGTCTTCGACGGTGATCTGCTCCAGGTCCAGGAGGTTGATGAGCATGGTCTGATGGCCCTGGTGGCTCAGGGCGCCGGCCTCGTGCACCACGGTGCGCAGTTCGTCAGCGGTAAGGCGTTGATGACCGGATTGCTCCACACCCACGCCGAACAGTGACAGCAGACGGTTGGCCAGGGCGTTGATCAGCCAGACCATGGGGTACAGGATCTTGAGCAGGGGGGCGAGCGCAATGGAGGCGGGAAAGGCCACGCGTTCCGGGTGCAGTGCCGCCAGGGTCTTGGGGGCCAACTCCGCGAAGATAAGGATGACGAAGGTGAGCAGGCCCGTGGCGATGGCAAGTCCCGCCTCGCCCCAAAGTCGAAGTCCGATCACCGTGGCCACGGACGAGGCCAGGATGTTGACGAAATTGTTGCCGAGGAGAATGACGCCGATGAGGCGGTCGGGGCGTTTGAGCAGCCGCGAGACCCGGCGGGCGGCGGGGTGTCCTGACTTGACCTGGTGCCGAAGCCGATAGCGGTTGAGCGTCATCAGTCCGGTCTCCGAACTGGAGAAGAACGCGGACAAGACGATCAGTCCGCCGAGGACGGCGAACAGCACGGAGAGGGGAGTGTCGTCCAATGTGGTTGAACCGGGTACGCGGGACAGGCAAGGGGTGGGGCTCAGCGCCCCAGGATGAGCTCCAGCACGAACTTGGAGCCGAAGTAGGCCAGCAGTAGGGCGGCGAAACCGCCCAGGGTCCAGCGGATGGCGGTGCGGCCACGCCAACCGGAGTGCCAGCGACCCCAAAGCAGAATGGCGAATACACCCCAGGCCGCAATGGATAACACCGTCTTGTGGACCAGGTGCTGGGCAAATATGTCCTCCAGGAACAGTACCCCGCTGAGCAGCGCCAGGCTGAGCAGCGCAAAGCCCATCGCAATCATCTGGAACAGCATGGATTCCATGGTGCGCAGCGGGGGCAGGGCGCGCACGAAGCCACCCGGGCGGTGGGCGTGGAGGTGTCGGTCCTGAACCGCCAGAAGGATGGATTGCAGGGCGGCAATGGACAGCGTGCCGTAGGCCATGACCGAGAGCACGATATGGGCCTGGATGGGGCTGTCGACGCCGATCACGCGGCTATCGCCCGCGGGCAGGGCGAGTTGCAGGATCAGTGATGCGGCCGCGATGGGAAAAACGGCGATGCCGAGGTTTTCGACCGGTTGGCGCAGAGCCAGGGCGAGCAGCAGGGTGGCGACCAGCCAGCCCGCGAGGGACAGGGCGTTGAAGAAGCCCATGTCGAGCCCCTCCGGCGTGAACAGGCGCGCGTACACGTAGATGCCGTGCAGCAGCACGGCCAGGGCCGCGGCCCCGAGGGGCAGGTAGCGGCTTTCATCAAGGCCCGACAGGGTGCGGGACATACGCCTCAGCAGGAGGCCGCTGGCGGCCAGATGGAGCAGCACGGCCAGGGAGCCGCTGGCGGGGATCAGGGTGGTTACCACGGGGTTGGATAAAGCGCGATTGCAGGCATTGGCCGGATTGGGACGATGATGTCACAAGGCGGCCGCAACGAACAAAGATACCGTTGTTCCGGTGCGGTGCCGTGGTGGCCCTGGCGTGAATCCGGGGCGGTTGTGGGCCCCGGGTGAGGCTGTGCATCGGGTATACTCCCGCGCCCGCCAAAGTCCATGTCCGCGCTCCCACTCAGCGGCGAGTTCCTATGTTCGAGAATCTTACCCAACGCCTCAACGATACCGTCCAGCGCCTGCGCGGCCAGGGTCGTCTGACCGAAGACAACATCAAGGAGACCCTGCGCGAGGTGCGTCGCGCCCTGCTGGAGGCCGATGTGGCCCTGCCGGTGGTGAAGGACTTCGTTGAACGCGTGCGCGAGAAGGCCGTGGGCCAGGACGTCATGCGCAGCCTCACGCCCGGTCAGGCGCTGATCAAGATCGTCCACGATGAACTGGTCGCCCTCATGGGGCAGGCCAATGAGTCCCTGGATCTGGCGGCGCAGCCGCCCGCGGTCATTCTCATGGCGGGTCTGCAGGGCTCCGGTAAGACCACCACCACGGCAAAGCTGGCCCGGTTCCTGATCGAGCGTGAGAAGAAGAAGGTCATGGTGGTCTCGGCCGACGTTTATCGACCGGCCGCCATCGAACAGCTGCGGACGGTGGCGGGACAGGTCAATGCCGAGTTCCACCCCAGTCACGCCAAGGAAGATCCGGTCAAGATCGTAAAGGGAGCCCTGGGGGCCGCGAAGAAGGCCTTCATGGATGTCTTGATTGTCGATACCGCGGGCCGCCTGCACGTGGATGACACCCTTATGGATGAGATCAAGCGCATCCACGCCGCGGTCACCCCGGTGGAAACCCTGTTTGTTGTCGATGCCATGACCGGACAGGACGCGGCCAACTCGGCTCGCGCCTTCCACGACGCACTGCCGCTGACCGGCGTCATCCTCACCAAGACCGATGGCGATGCCCGCGGCGGTGCGGCCCTGTCCATCCGCGAGATCACCGGTAAGCCCATCAAATTCATGGGTGTGGGTGAGAAGGTCAGTGCGCTCGAACCCTTTCATCCCGACCGCTTGGCATCGCGCATCCTGGGTATGGGGGATGTGCTCAGCCTGGTGGAGGACGCCCAACGCAACCTGGATCAGAGCAAGGTCGAAAAACTTGCCAAGAAGATGCAGAAAGGCAAGGGGTTCGACCTCGAGGACTTCCGGGACCAGATGGAGCAGATGACCAAGATGGGATCGCTCAGCTCGCTCATGGACAAGATGCCCGGCATGGCGAACATCCCCGAGCAGGTCAAGAACCAGGTCAACGACAAGGACATCAAACGCCAGATCGCGATCATCAACTCCATGACGCCTAAGGAACGCCGTTTCCCCGGCACCATCAACGGCTCGCGCCGCAAGCGTATTGCGCGAGGCTCCGGAGTGCAGGTTCAGGACGTGAACAAGCTTCTCAAGCAGTTCACCCAGATGCAGAAGATGATGAAGAAGATGGGCAAGGGGGGAATGGGGAAGATGCTCAAGGGCATGAAAGGCAAGTTCCCCGGCGGTTTCGGTGGGGGTATGCCCGGTGGCGGTATGCCCGGCGGGGGTAAGTTCCCTTTCTGATCAGTCCCTTCCCCGGTACGGCGTTGGCTTGAGCGCCATCCCGCCGCTGTTCGACATCAGAATTTCCAGCGCACCGACACGAAACCGCCCGCATCGGATTGGCTTCCCGTCTCGCTAGCGTCAAACGAGGCGAAGGCCCCGACGGCCAAGCGGCTTTCCCGGGTCAGGGGCGTCTCGTAGCCCAGGGTAAGGTCAAGGCGACGGGTATCGGAGGCGCTGAAATCGTGCTCGTAGCGGCGGGTGACCAGTTCACCATCGGCGTCCAGGTGGCTGGCGAAGGTGGAGTGGCCGCTTCCCGAGACGGGTGTGAGGGGTTGGCTGAGCGCGAGGTTGATGCGGTCTCCCCGCTTCCAAAGCTCGGTGCGGCTGATGCCTATCGCCACAGCTTCGCTAAGCAGCGCCTCATCCAGCGTCAGGATATCGCTGCTGCCTTCCTGCTGCGTGGATGCCAGGGAATAGGCCGCGGCGACTTCCCACCTGGGGGCGGGGCGCCATCGGGTCGAAAGGGTGATGGCGCGGGTCGTGAAGCCGGAACCAAGGCTGAATGCACCGCTGCCATAGCCGCCGAGCAGTCCGGATGTCTCTTCCAGGTGGGTGAGGTTTATCCCGAGGTCCAGGTTCTCGCGCATGCCCAATTCGATTTCCAGGTAGGGCGCGCTTGCCTGGTAATTGATGTCATCAAACTCCTCAGGCGCCGTCTGGGCATAGCCCGCGGTCAGCGAGAGGATGTCATTGCCGAGGGAGATGCCCAGGTGCTCCCCGCCGTTATCACCCTGGGCAAAGCTCAGCACCGGTTGGGTCAGGCGTGATGGCGCGCCGAACAGCGGCGATCGCATCGCCCCGAGACCCTCGCCGCTGGCTGGTGCGGAGCCCGGGGAGGATTCGAGGAACGTGCTCCAACCCATGCTGTCGCCGAGATCGCCAGCCAGGTGAACCCGCCAGTGGGTCCACTGCCCGCCGGAACGTTGAGTCGTGAAACCATCGGGCATTGAGTCCGCGGAGTATCGGCTCATGTCTTCGTCCGGGAAGCCTCCATCCTCAAGTGCCTGAAAACTCAGGCCGGCGCGCAGGGCAGGGGAGAGGGGGAACTCGAAACTCCCCCCGATGGAATCCAACGCGGGATTGGTGCCCGAACCGAGTGCGTTGATCAAGGCGTGTCCGGGCGTCGTCGGAGTGCTTGTGTCGAACACTTCCGAGGGGATGGGGAAATCACGCTCGTATTCGTCGAAGAACGAAAGCGAACTGATGCGGTGGTCCCAACCGATCATGCGGTAGAGGGTGCCTGTACCGCCGACGCGGGAGGTTTCCACCGGGTACCGCTTTTCATTGCTGCGGTAGAGAAAGTATTGGCCCAGGGGGCTGAATGCCCGGTGCACGTTGAGCAGGCCCCATCCGTAGACCGGATCGACACCCTTGGCGCCCAGGTCGGTGGCGGTGCGGAACAGGATGTTGGCGGTGGAGGCGGGACGCTGCTTGAGGTGAGGCCAGCGCGCCTGCAACAGCGCCGCCGCACCAACCACATGGCTGACGGAAAACGACGTACCACTGCCCTGCGCATATCCACCGGAGGCGTGGGTGCTGCGGATCTTCTCGCCGGGCGCCACCATGAAGAAGTACATGTAGCGGTCGCCTTCGCGGCAGCTCCAGCGGTTACGGCGCCCGGGGTTGTTGTAGGACGCGAAACAGCTGTAGCCCGGACGATTGGAGAAACCGGATAGCCGATAGGCCGTGTCGACACTGCCCACGAGAATGAGGTTTTCCAGATTGGTCTGGGCCCGCCCCGGGGTTGTGGTGGATTTGAGGATCATCCCGTCATTGCCGGCGGCCTTGACCGCGAGCAGCGCCTTGCGCGCCCCGCTGATGGCGACGTAGTCGTCATGGTCGAGGGTGTAGCCATCACCCATGCCCCAGCTCATGTTGGCGATGGATGCGCCGCGCGAATGGGCGGCGCGAAACGCCTGCCGGAGTTCGAGGCTGCTGGATGCCCAGCCTCCGGTGTAGGGCGAGAGGACGGATACGTCGTCCAGGGTCGCCCGGGGCGCGATGCCCGTGCCGCCCTTGCCCCCGATGATGCCGGCCACGTGGGTGCCATGGGAGTGGTAAACGCGGTTGTAGTAGGGGTGCAGGCGGTTGTACCGGGCCATGGGGCGGCCGGGTGCGGGTTGCAGGTCCGCGTGATTGATCTGAACCGGGGTATCGAGGATCGCGACCCGCACGCCCTCACCGCCGCGTCCCATGTTCTGGGCTTGGCTGTTGAGGGTGATTTGGCGGTGGTTGTACTGGAAGGCCTGAGCGCCGGGGGCGAGGGGAAGAAGTCCCAGCGCGAGGGACAGAGCCGTGGCGCTCGTGACTGCGTTGAGGTTGGATGATGTGGATGCGTGGTTCATCGCGGGGGTCCGGTCGGGTCCGTTGTCCGGGTGTATAGGTAACGGTGAGGGCGTGCGAATACTCTTGAGTGCCTACCGATGCCCCAGGTTCCCCCCCGGGGCGTCCTCACCGCGCCAACTCGGCGTACATAAGGAACGGTAACGCATTTCGTAACAGAAATATGTGATTGGAGCGCTTCACATTCCGGGCGGAATCCGTACAATGCCCGCCTTTCCTGCGTGGGGTGCCCGCGCGGGCGCAAGATTTAATCAGGTTCAACAGCTATGGTCACCATTCGCCTTTCCCGCACTGGCGCCAAGAAAAAGCCCTTCTATCACGTCGTGGTCACGGACAGCCGCAACAAGCGCGACGGTCGTTACATCGAGCGCGTCGGCTACTTCAATCCCGTGGCGCAGGGTCAGGCCATCCGTCTGAACCTGGAGATGGATCGCATCGAACACTGGAAAGGTGTGGGCGCGAAGATGAGCGACCGTGTGGCCAAGCTGGTCGAAGAGCACACCAAGGCCCAGGCCGAGGCTGCCTGATCCGGTTGTTGACGGCAGCCCGTTTGCGGATGCCCACGGACCGGTCGCGACGCCCCGGGCGTAGCGACTCCGAGCGCATACCCCGGCCGATATCCGGGCCCCGGTAAGCGCAATGAGTCCGAAGACCGATGCAATGATTCCGATGGGCCGCGTAAGCGGCCTGTTCGGTGTGAGGGGACAGGTCAAAGTGTTCTCGCATACCGATCCCAGGGAAAACATCCTCCGTTATCAACCCTGGTATCTGCGGCCGGAAGGCGCGGGTGAGGAAGACTGGAGGCCCGTGGAACACCACGGTGGGAAGCGGCAAGGCAAGACGATTGTCGCCTCTGTCGCCGATATTGAAGACCGGGATGCGGCGGCCGATCTGATCGGCTCTGAAATCGCGGTGGCGCGCAGCCAACTGCCGCCGCCGGGCCCGGGCGAATATTACTGGATCGATCTGGAGGGAATGCGGGTCGAGACGACAGCCGGAGTTGGACTCGGGGTGATCAGTCACCTGTTCGAAACCGGCGCAAACGACGTGATCGTCGTGGAGGGAGATCGGCAGCGCCTGATCCCGTTCGTCGAACCTGATGTGGTCAAGTCCGTGGACTTTGACGCCGGGGTCATGAGCGTGGACTGGGACCCGGACTTCTGAAGCGTCGCTCACCGCAACCGGGGGAACGAGGCGTCACCATGCACTTACACGTGGTCACCCTGTTTCCCGAGTTGGTTGAAGCGGTGGTACGGGTGGGGATTCCTGCCCGCGCCGTCGACAAGGGGCTGATCAGTCTGCGCACCTGGAACCCGCGTGACTACACCCATGACAGGCACCGCACCGTGGACGACCGACCCTATGGGGGTGGCCCCGGGATGGTGATGAAAGCAGAACCGCTGACGGCGGCGGTTCGCGCGGCTCGGAAGGCCGCGAGCCGGTCCGGTGAACGCCGGGCGCATGCCGTCTACCTCAGTCCCCAGGGCAGGCCTTTGGACCAGCGGGGGGTGGAGGAACTCGCCACGCATCCGGAATTGATTCTGGTCGCGGGGCGATACGAGGGCGTCGACGAGCGCTTTATCGAATCGGAGATCGATTCGGAGTGGTCCCTGGGGGATTACGTGCTGTCCGGCGGCGAACTGGGGGCCATGGTGATCATTGACGCGATCACCCGGCTGCTGCCCGGAGCCCTCGGACACGAGGCTTCGGCGGCGGAGGATTCCTTTGCCAACGGCCTGCTTGATTGCCCGCACTACACCCGGCCTGAGGTGTGGGATGAAAGGGGAGTACCCGCGGTTTTACTCGGGGGTAACCATGAGCGGATCAGGCAATGGCGGCTGCGCCAGTCCCTTGAACGGACGTGGCAGCGGCGGCCGGAGTTGATGGAGGGGCGAGAGATGAGCCCCGAAGAACACGAGATTTTCGACGATTTGAGGCGCGCGAGCGCCGATGGCAACGCCGATTGAGGGCGTCGCTCAACACAGGGCCAAGGCGATGAGCAACATCATTCAAGAACTCGAACAGGAACAGATGAACAAGGAGATCCCGGACTTCCAGCCCGGCGATACCCTGATTGTTCAGGTGCGCGTGAAGGAAGGCGAGCGTGAGCGCCTGCAGGCCTTTGAAGGTGTCTGCATCGCCAAACGTAACCGTGGCCTCAATAGCGCTTTTACCGTGCGTAAGGTCTCCCATGGAGAAGGTGTCGAGCGTGTCTTCCAGACGTTCAGCCCGACCGTCGCCGAGGTCAAGGTCAAGCGCCGCGGTAAGGTCCGCCGCGCCAAGCTGTACTACCTGCGCGAGCGCGAGGGCAAGTCCGCACGCATCAAGGAGAAGCTGTAAGGCTTCCCACCGTTCGGTGGATTCCGGGCGGCGCTTGTGAGCCGCGGTGCACGGTGGTATCACCGGGCGCCATGATTCTCGGTTCACTCATGTTGAAAACGGGTTCCCGTCTCTGGCGGGTGCCCGTTTTCGCGTTCCTGACCTGCCTGATCGGTGCTCCTCTTTCAACGCTGAGAGCCGCGGACCGGGAGCCGGCCGGTACCCCCCCTGAGCTTGTGCATCAAGCAGGCTCCGCTGTGTCTGAAAGCCGCCCTGAATCCGATCTCGCCACGGTCATGGATTTTGCCCGGGCCGGGGCGCCTCGTCTCGCCTTGCGGCTCATGGATGTGTACCAGCCGGACCTGGCTGTCGATCGGGAAGGTTGGCTGCGATGGGAGCGTGAACGCGTCACCATCCTGCAACTACGTGGGCTGTGGGTGGAGTTGGCCGAGCGACTGACCAAGGTACCCGCGGGGCTCCCGGATACGTTTCATGTCTGGGCAAACGAGATGCGGGCGCGCGCGCATCTGCGTCTCGGGCGCGGTGAGATGGCACGCCGGGATGTCATGGCCAACGTGTGGGCGGAGGGGCGGCCGCTGCGTCAGGAGACCATGGCGCGCTGGCAACGATTGATCATTGAATCTTATTTGAGCGATGGACGTGACCGGGACGCTGAAAGGGCCATGTTGCGTTATCGCCTCGATCACGGCGACGGGGGTCAGGATTGGGCCATCCTGCGTGCGGTGATCTTCCTCAGGGTGGGGGAGCCTGAACAGGCGCTGGCTGTCCTGCCGAAAAGCGATGAACACGCCGTACGTGTTCTGAGGGATCTGGCGCGCCTGCGTACGGGGACGCTTTCCGCGGGTAAGCTTTACAAGGGCCTTCGCAAACGTTTGCGCGCCGACGAGGGGTCGGCCCGGGAACGTGCTGAGCTTTGGTCGCTGACTGCTGAAGCCGCGGCCGCCACGGATAGCCCCGGTGCGTGGGTTCAGGCTCTGGAGGGGGCGTTGGGGCAGGGCGAGAGCGTGGATGCCGGGCACCCGTTGGCGGTTTCAGCGGATCGTCTTTGGGAGGCGTATCTCGAGCACGGACAGCAGGTGGCGAATGAGGCGCAACTGCTTATCGGCGATGAGCAGGCCTGGAGCCAACTGGTGGATGCCAGCAGCAAGACCCCGGTCAAGGCACGGGCGTTGCTCGCCACGCTGGCGATCAAATCTACGGTCGGTGAGCAACGGGCCCGAGCCCATGGTCGTTTCGCCGAGGCATTGTTGAAGACGGAATTCGGCGCTTGGGTGTTGCGGCGGCTCTACCTTGAGTCGGGCCGTTTCTCCTCCATCGCGTCGGTTCCCGGGGCAGTCAGGCACTTGCTTGCGCAAGGCGCTCTGGATCGTGGCGATATCGATGAAGCTTCCCGATTGGTGGCGGGGTTGCGGGAGGCGCCTGAAGGACAGAACCCCTTCGAGTGGGCCCTGAGAAGGGCCCGTATCCTGATTCTCGGCGGCGATGCCCAGGCGGGCGGTGACGGGCTCGAAGCTGTAATCGATTCCATACGCGCCGCGGACCCAATGCCCCCGGAACCCGCGATTGACCGATTATTGCAGGTGATTTTCGATTTGCAGGCCGTCGAGGCGCATCAGCGGGCGTTCGATCTTCTGCGCGCATTGAACAAGGCCAGGCTGGGGGAACGGCACCGCAGGGAGATACTCTTCTGGATGGCTGATTCGGCGAAGGCCCTGGGTAATCGTGAGGGCGCGGCGGCACTGTACCTGCGTTCGGCCATGTGGCCGGATGCCTACGCCATGGATCAGTGGGCGCAGACGGCCCGTTATCATGCCGCCGACCTCATGGCGGAGCTCGGTTGGCTCGAAGACGCCCGTTCTCTCTATCAGGGCCTGTTACGCGTTACCAAGGACCCGGGACGCCGCGCGGTTCTCCAGCAGCGACTGCAGCGGCTGTTGCTGCAACGCAGTCCGCCGACGGGTTCCTGAGGCGGTTATCGTGGGTGCGTGTGGCGTTGATCAGGCGTCGGCCGATGT
This sequence comes from Gammaproteobacteria bacterium, assembly GCA_049604295.1. Lineage (GTDB taxonomy): Bacteria > Pseudomonadota > Gammaproteobacteria > JACKNK01 > JACKNK01 > JBMYTL01. The sequence continues at coordinate 13,605 of JBMYTL010000032.1, read as the reverse complement.
CGAGGTTGCATTGATCGACAGTGCGGTGGGGTACTTGCGTCTGTCCGTCACGAAGGATGTCCTGCGGCGACTGGAATTCGTGGATACCGCCGGGTTGCTTGGAACGCGAACCGCGCAATCGCCGCTGATTCGGGAAATCGCGGCACAGGTGTCGGCCTATTTCAGGGATCCCGGATTCCGTTTTGACCTGCCCCTGGAGGATGCACCCACAGGGTTCCAGGGGCGATTGAGGGACGCGCTGATCGGTATTGAGCCCGGAACCGTTCGAACCTACGGTGCGTTGGCCCGGGAGCTGGGCTCGTCGGCGCGCGCGATCGGTGGTGGTTGCCGCTCCAACCCCGTTCCACTTGTCGTGCCCTGCCATCGCGTGGTTTCCGCATCAGGCGTGGGCGGATTCATGGGACGGACCGATGGTCCGCCCCTTGGGCGAAAACGCCGCTTGCTGCGCCACGAGGGATTCGAACCCGGCTGAAGTCAGTCGAAACGGGCTGAGCAGGGTTGAGTCGTTCGCCCGGTGGTGCGGGGGTATTGCGGTGTGCGCCATGGCGTGATGGAAGAACTGTTAAGCTCCCGCGAATTTTTTGCCGGGACGCCGCCATGCTTCGACTGATCAAGTATCTGTTCATCCTGCTGTTCCTCACCGTGCTTCTGGGGCCTTTCGTGATCGCCTATATGGCGATTTCCGAAAAGCCCATGGTGGAGGTGACCCGGGGGATGACCGCAGATGATGTGTTGCGGGCCGAGGATCTGATCAAGGCCAATGACCCGCGGCGTCTGCCCGCTGGCAGTCTGCATTCGCTGAACCTTCCCGAAGACGACATCAACCTGCTGCTGCGTTATGGCTTTCGGCAGGTCGCCAAGGGGGCGGCGGGCGTGGACCTGCATTCCGCGGCGGCCACGCTGTATCTGTCCCTGCGCTTGCCCGCCAACCCGCTCGGCAAGTGGGTCAATGTCCGGGCGCGACTGTCCCAGTTCGGTGACCGGGTCATGGTCGATTACCTGGAGGCGGGGTCCATCACGATCCCTTACGGGATCGCCAACTTCGTGCTCAACCTCGTGGACCAACAGCTGCGCCGCGATGCCATGTATCGCGCCGTCATGCAGAGCATAAACGGGGTGCGCATCTCCGAGACCCAGATGACCGTGGTCTACCTCTGGCAACCGGATCTGGTGAGGTCCATCACCGCACGGGGCAAGGAAATGCTCATACCGCCGGCGGAGCGGGAGCGCATGTTGGCCTACGCGGGGCACCTTGCCGATGTGACCAACGATATGTCCTCGGGCCGACGCGCGCAGTTTCATCAGGTTTTCGCTTCGATGCTGGAGCGCGCGGCGGAGCGTGCCGCGATACGCGGCGAGCCCGCGGCCGAAAACCGCGCGGCTCTCGCTACGCTGGCGTTCTACGTCAACGGTATGGCCATCGCGCCCCTGCTTGGTGTCGAGGAACCTGACCTTTACAGGGCACGTCCCATGGAACTGATGTTGCAGGGGCGTGCCGATTTCGCGCAGCACTTCACCATCTCCGCGGCCCTCGCGGCGACCGGAGGGTCAGCGCTGGCCGATGCCGTTGGGTTGTTCAAGGAGGTGGATGATTCCAAGGGCGGCAGTGGCTTCAGCTTCACCGACCTCGCCGCTGACCGCGCTGGCGTGCGCTTTGCCGAGGTGGCCATGGGAGACAAGGCCGCGGCCGTGCAGCGCATGGTCATCGATGGTGACGAGTCGGTGTATATGCCACGCGCCCGTGACCTGCCTGAGTTCATGGACGCCAACGAATTCCAGGCCCGTTACGGTGGTATCGACAGCCCGCGTTACAACCAGGTCGTCGAGGACATCGAGCGCCGGATCGCCGCTCTGCCGTTGCACCAGTAGAGCGTGCCCCTTCGACAAAGCCCTCAAGTGCCGGTTGAAACCCCGTAGCCGCTGACCTTAAGGGCTCAAGGAACCGCCCGCGCCGCGGTTATCCCCACGGAGGCCTGCATCGGCATCCCTTGGAATCCAGGGGAATGCCCGGTGCGGTGCGGAAGCAGTGCTATTCTCCCGCCGCCTTCCGCGAACCCACGACCCAGGTGCCGACAGAGCGCCGGGCAAGAGGACAGAAACAATGAGCCTGCAAAGTTTTCACCCCCCGGTGCGTACCCTGATGGGCCCCGGGCCTTCCGACGTCAATCCGCGCATCCTGGAGGCCTTGGGCCGACCGACCATCGGCCATCTGGACCCGGCATTCGGGGCCATGATGGAGGAGCTGAAAGAGCTTCTGCGCCAGGCCTTTCTTACGCGCAACGTACTGACCATGCCCGTGTCCGCGCCCGGCTCAGCGGGCATGGAGACCTGCTTCGCCAATCTCGTCGAGCCGGGAGACACCGTCATTGTCTGCCAGAACGGGGTATTCGGTGGGCGTATGAAGGAGAACGTTGAACGTTGCGGCGGAACCGCCGTGATGGTGCAGGACGATTGGGGGCGTGCCGTGGATCTGAACAAGGTCGAAGAGGCCTTGAAGGCCCACCCGGAGGCCAGTCTGCTCGCCTTTGTGCACGCTGAGACTTCCACGGGGGCCCAGTCCGATGCCCGCGCCATCGCCCATCTGGCCCACGAGCACGGTTGTCTTGTCATTGCCGATACCGTGACTTCCCTGGGTGGGTCCGAATTGCGCGTCGATGAGTGGGCATTGGATGCCGTTTACTCAGGCACGCAGAAGTGCCTGTCATGCGTTCCCGGGCTGTCGCCCGTTACCTTCAGTCAGGCCGCGACGGACCGCATCAAGGCGCGCACCTCCAAGGTTCAGAGCTGGTTTCTGGATCTCAACCTGGTGATGGATTACTGGGGTGGCGGCGGCAAACGCAGTTATCACCACACGGCCCCGGTTAACAGCCTCTATGGTCTGCACGAGGCGCTGGTCATCCTGGCCGATGAAGGTGTTGAAGCCTCCTGGACGCGCCATCTTCACCATCACAATGCGCTCAAGGCGGGGCTTGAGGCCATGGGCCTGGGCTTTGTCGTGCCTGAAGGCGAGCGCCTGCCGCAGCTCAACGCGGTGACCATTCCCGACGGTGTCGATGATGCTGAGGTACGGGCCCGCCTGCTGCGTGATTTCAACCTGGAGATCGGCGCCGGACTGGGTGCTCTGGCTGGCAGGGTATGGCGTATCGGGCTCATGGGGTTCGCCGCGAATCGCAAGAATGTGCTGTTGTGTGTCAGCGCCCTGGACGCCGTTCTCGGTGAGCTGGGTGCCGACTTCGAGCGGGGCGCCGGGGTCCACGCCGCCGAGGCGGCGTACCGTTCCTGATGCGCCACCGCACGCGGGCGGGCCGTGCGGGCCTGTTGGTGCCAGATCGGCTAGAATCGCGCGCTTGCCACGGTCCTGTACTCGTGGCCACAGATTTCCAGGCCCGGTGCACGCCGGGGCGATTCCAGTTTGAATGTTTGTGAGGTCACATGGCCGGACATAGTAAGTGGGCCAATATCCAGCACCGCAAGAAGGCCCAGGATGCCAAGCGTGGCAAGGTTTTTACGCGCCTGATCCGGGAGATCACCGTGGCGGCGCGTATGGGTGGGGGGGACCTCGCATCCAACCCGCGTCTGCGCCTCGCGGTGGATAAGGGGCTCGCGGCGAATATGCCGAAAGACAATATCGAGCGCGCCATCAAAAAGGCCACCGGTGACCTGGATGGCGTGGTCTACGAAGAGGTGCGTTACGAGGGCTATGGCCCCGGGGGCGTGGCGGTCATGGTCGATACCATGACCGATAACCGCAACCGCACGGTGTCGGAAGTCCGGCACGCCTTCACCAAGCACGGTGGCAACCTGGGCACCGATGGTTCGGTTGCGTTCATGTTCAACAAGTTGGGTGTGATCTCCTATGCCCCGGGCAAGGATGAGGACCAGCTTATGGAGGCCGCGCTGGAGGCGGGAGCCGAGGATGTGGTCGCCAACGACGATGGTTCCTTCGATGTGCTCACCACGCCGGACGATTTCGTCGACGTGAAAGAGGCACTGGTCGGGGCGGGCCATGAACCCGACGATGCCGAGGTGACCATGCGCCCGGATACCACCACGGAACTGGACGTGGAGTCGGCCCAGAAGGTGATCCGGCTTATTGATCGTCTGGAAGAGCTGGACGACGTTCAGGATGTCTATCATGCCGCGGACATTCCGCCCGAGGCCTACGAGGCCTGAGACGCGGCGGCACTCTTGACCCGTATCCTCGGCATTGATCCCGGCTCCCGCATCACCGGATACGGGGTTATCGACGTGGAGGCGGGGCGCATGGGTTTTGTCGATTGCGGCACGGTGCGGACTGAGGGTGGCCCCTTGCCCGGCCGTCTGAAGATTATCTTTGAGGGTGTTGGCGAACTCATTCGCATGCACGAGCCCACGCAACTGGCTATCGAGCAGGTGTTCGTGAATATCAACGTTGATTCAGCGCTCAAGCTGGGCCAGGCCCGGGGAGCGGCAATCTGCGCCGCCGTGGTGGCGGGGCTGCCGGTGGCGGAGTATTCCCCGAAGGAGATCAAGAAGGCCGTGGTCGGGCGGGGAGGGGCGGCCAAGGAACAGGTCCAGCACATGATCACCGCCTTGTTGGACCTGCCGCGCAAACCACAGGCGGACGCCGCTGACGCCCTTGCGGTGGCGGTGTGTCATGGCAATGCGGCACATACGGCGGCACGAATACCCGCCGCGGGGCGCAGCCGGGGAGGGCGTTGGCGATGATCGGTTTTCTGCGTGGGCGTTTGGTGGATAAGCACCCACCCACTCTGGTGATGGATGTGAACGGCGTGGGCTACGAGGTGGAAGCACCGATGTCGACGTTCTACCAGTTACCCCTGGACGCGGCCGAGATCCGCCTGTTCACCCACCTTGTGGTGCGCGAGGACGCGCACATCCTGTTCGGTTTCTGGACGCGCGACGAGCGCGAGATGTTCCGGGCCCTCATCCGCATCAACGGGGTGGGGGCAAAGATGGCCCTGGCCATCCTGTCCGGTATGAGCGCGGCCGAGTTCGCTGCCTGCGTGTCCGATGGTGACGCAACGGCCCTGACGCGCCTCCCGGGTATCGGCAAGAAGACGGCGGAACGGCTGATCGTGGAGATGCGTGATCGCCTGCCCGAAGCCATCAGCGAGGCGGCCGTTGCTGTGACCGCGGGCACGGTACGGACACCGGCGGACGGGGATGATGCGGTTGCCGATGCGGTCAATGCCCTGGTCGCGCTGGGTTACAAGCCGGCGGATGCCAGCAAGATGATCCGGTCCCTTGATACCGAGGGGATGAGTGTCGAGGACATCATCAAGGCGGCTCTGAGCGCGCGGGTCAAATGAACCCCGTGGTGCCACGCGGGTCTGTTTCCGGGTATGGGCCGGGTTGCCCTTTTTTCGCCGCGATTCATCCTGTTCATGACCGCCTGGACACTTGTCCGCCCCGGCGTTCCCGGTTTTACTGCCCACTTCCAATCGCCCGCCCCCCGATACATCCCATCCCGTGATCGAATCCGAACGCCTGGTCAATCCCTCCGGTGACCGCGAGGATGACGCCATCGAACGCGCCATCCGGCCGCGCATGCTCGCGGATTACGTGGGCCAGCCCGCGGTCAAGGAGCAACTGGAGATATTCATACCCGCGGCGCGGGGGCGGGCGGAGGCCCTGGACCATGTTTTGATCTTTGGTCCGCCGGGGCTGGGCAAGACCACGCTCGCCCATATCATCGCCAATGAAATGGGGGCGAAGCTCCGACAGACCTCGGGGCCGGTACTTGAGAAGCCGGGAGATCTGGCGGCCCTTTTGACGAATCTCGAGCCCAACGATGTGTTGTTCGTGGACGAGATTCACCGCCTCAGTCCCGTGGTCGAGGAGGTCCTGTATCCCGCCATGGAGGACTTCCAGATCGACATCATGATCGGGGACGGCCCGGCCGCCCGCTCCATCAAACTCGACCTCAATCCGTTTACCCTGGTCGGTGCGACCACCCGTGCAGGGCTGCTGACCTCGCCCCTGCGAGATCGTTTCGGCATCGTGCAGCGCCTGGAGTTCTATGGCACGGATGACCTGACGTCCATCGTTCGGCGCTCGGCCGAGATACTGGGTGTTGAGAGTGATGAAGAGGGTGCGCGAGAGGTGGCACGGCGCTCCCGCGGAACCCCCCGAATCGCCAATCGCCTGTTACGCCGCGTGCGCGACTACGCCCAGGTGCGCAGTGGTGGACTGATTACCCGTGATGTGGCGGACAGCGCTCTTGCCATGCTCAAGGTGGATTCGCAGGGCTTCGATGGCATGGATCGACGCCTCATGGAGGCGGTAATTCATAAGTTCGGAGGCGGTCCGGTGGGGCTTGACAATCTGGCCGCGGCCATCGGGGAGGAGCGCCAGACCATTGAGGACGTGATTGAGCCGTATCTGATCATGCAGGGGTTCATGATGCGCACCCCGCGCGGTCGGGTGGTAACCGCGCACGCCTACCGCCACTTCGGGTACGAACCACCGGTATCCGGTGACCCCGGGGCGGCCGACCTTTTCGAGCAGATCGGAAATGAGGATCAGGCCTGATGACGGCGGGGACCTTCGATTGGCCGGTTCGGGTGTACTACGAAGATACTGATGCCGGCGGTGTGGTGTTTTACGCCAACTACCTGAAATTCATGGAACGGGCACGCACCGAATGGTTGCGTAGGGCGGGCTACAGCCAGCAGCAGTTGATCGACGAGGGGCGTTACCTGTTCGCCGTCCGTCGTGCGGAAGTGGATTACCGACGGCCCGCGCGTCTGGATGATGCCTTGGTGGTGGTGACCGCCATCGCGGTACGCAAGCGTGCGAGCCTCACCTTTGAACAGCGGGTCGAGCGTGACGGTGAACTGCTCGCCCTGGGACGGATACAGGTCGCCTGCCTCGATCCAGCGAATTTCCGGCCGATTCCGTTGCCCGGGCACATGGATGCCCAGATTGAAAAACTCATGACCGGTGCGCCGTGATGCGGTGGCAAACCCGTACAATCCGGCACCGTTCGGCTCACTAGGACTCCTCCGATGGAAGCAGATCTCTCCATTTTGCAGCTCATTCTGGACGCCAGTCTGGTCGTCCAGATCGTCATGGGGCTGTTGGTCCTGGCCTCGATTGGTTCCTGGGCCATCATATTCAAGAAGCGTGCCCTGCTCAGTGGCGCGCGGCGTGCCGCCGAGAACTTCGAAAAGCGTTTCTGGTCCGGCACCGACCTGGTGGCCATGTATACCCAGATCAGTGAACGTCGGCGCACGCCCACGGGCATGGAAAGCCTGTTTGAGGCCGGTTTCAAGGAATTCGCCCGCCTGCGCAAGCAGACCATTTCTGATCCCATGGCCATCGTTGAGGGATCGCAGCGTGCCATGCGCGTGGCGATGGCACGGGAAGAGGAACAACTCGATACGCACCTATCCTTCCTGGCCATCGTGGGCTCGGTCAGTCCCTATGTCGGCTTGTTTGGTACCGTTTGGGGAATCATGAATTCGTTCCGTGCCCTGGGTAACGTCCAGAACGCTACCTTGTCCCTGGTGGCTCCCGGGATTTCGGAGGCCCTGGTGGCGACGGCCATGGGCCTGTTCGCGGCCATTCCCGCCGTGATCGCCTACAACCGCTATACCCATGAGATGGAGCGGCTGCTGAGCCGTTACGAGACCTTCGCCGACGAGTTCTCGTCGATTCTCCAGCGCCAGGCCCATGTCGCGGCACCGGCAGCCGGTGGCACTGTCAGTGCGACGGCGGCCCGTTCCGGTGCCGAGGGGGGCGGTGGCGGCGCCCTGGGCGGCGCCTGAAGCGGCTCAGATGATGCGTAGAGTCCGCACACGTCGCCGCCTCATGGCCGAGATCAATGTCGTGCCTTACATCGACGTCATGCTCGTGCTGCTGGTGATCTTCATGGTCACCGCGCCCATGTTCAATCAGGGCGTGGAGGTTGAACTGCCCCAGGCCACGGCCAACCCTGTCGCCCGCAGCGAGGGTGAGCCCCTGGTTCTCACCGTGGATGAGCAGGGTCTGTACTACCTCAATGTCGGTGAGAAACCGCAGCTTCCGGTGGATGCCCAGACACTCAGCACCCGGGTGCGGGCTGTGCTCAGCTATCGCAAGGACACCCCGGTCCTTGTGCGGGGAGCGGACACCGTCAGTTACGGGCAGGTGGTCACTGCGATGGCCCTGTTACAGAACGCCGGTGCACCCAAGGTCGGCCTTATGACCCGAGAGCCCGAAGGCACGGAGCGCTGATGCTGAACGCCCGCGTCCTCCTGTATTCGCTCCTGGTCCATGTGCTCGTGCTTGGCATCATGGTGTTCAGTTTTGAACTGAGCCCCGACCCCCTGGCGCGCAAGACGCCCCGGCACGAGGTCATTCAGGCGGTCAGCGTCAACGAGGCCGATGTGCAGGCCGAGATCGAACGTCTGAAAGCAGCCGAAAGCGAGCGTGAACGCGCCCTTCAGGACAAGGTGCGCAAGCTCGAACGTGAGGCACGCAAAGCCGAGGAGAAGCGCAAGCGCGAGGAACAGCGCGTCGCCGATGCGCGCAAGAAGCAGGAGCGGGAAGCCAAAAAACGGGCAGCGGAAGCGGAACGGCTCAAGAAACTCCAGCAGGAACGCAAGGCCGAAGTCCGGCGCTTGGCGGCGCTCAAGGCGCAACAGGAGGCCGCGGCCAAGGCCAAGGCGGAACAGGAGGCGCAGGCCCGGGCGGAAGCTGAACGTGCGGCACGTGCCCGTAAGGAGGCCGCGGAGGCCGAGGTGAAGCGCGCGGAGGAACAAAAACGCCTTGCCGAGGTCGAGGCCAGGAAGAAAGCGGCGGCTGAAGCTGAACGCAAGCGGGAGCAGGCGGAACAACGGCGGAAGGCCGCCGAGGCTGCTCTGCAGGCTGAGTTGGACGCCGAGCGCCAACGTCTGATCGGTCAGAAAAACCTCCAGCTGGAACGCCTCATGGGTGAATACCGGGGGATGATTCAGGCGAAGGTAGAGCGGAACTGGATCAAACAGCCGGTATTCAAAGACGAATGGGAGTGCACTTTGCGCGTCACGCAATTACCCACCGGCGACGTGACCGATGTTCAGGCCGTTCGCTGTGACGGAACCGGCGCCTTCCAAAGTTCCGTGGTCAAGGCCGTCTATCGTGCTTCGCCCTTGCCCAAGCCACCCCGCGCTGATCTTTACGAGCGGGTTCTCGAGTTCAACTTCAAAACCGAGCAATGAGCAAATACCCCCTGATCGTATCCGTCGTCCTTTGGTTGATGCTGGCCGTGATGCCCGCGCGTGCGGTCATGACCATCGATATCACCCAGGGGGTTGAGGGGGCCTTGCCTATCGCCGTCGTGCCATTTGGCTGGGAAGGCAAGGGAGATGCGGCTCCCGAACCGGTCGGTCGCATCGTGGCCGCGGATCTCTACCGCAGCGGGCTCTTCGCTCCTATCGGAGAGGGCAACCTGGTCAGTCGTCCAACCCGGGGTGAGGACGTGAATTTCCAGGACTGGCGTGTTCTTGGCGTCGATAACCTGATCGTTGGCCTGGTGCGTGAAAACGGACCGGGCAGCTACGAAATCCGTTTTCAGTTGTTCGATGTGCTCAAGGGCCAGCAGCTTGCTGGCTACAGTTTTCCGGCCGGGGCAGGTGAACTGCGGGCCGTCGCTCACCATATCGCCGATCTGATCTACGAGAAGCTGACCGGGGTGCGTGGCGCGTTCAGCACGCGTATCGCGTACGTGGTCGCGGAGGAATCCGCCGTGGCGGGGGGCAAGACCACCGGCCGCTATTCCCTGATCGTCGCTGACTCGGATGGCCATGGACAGCAGACGGTTTTGGAATCTTCGGAACCGCTCATGTCCCCGGCCTGGTCACCCGATGCAAGTCGTCTGGCATATGTGTCCTTCGAAAAAGGACAGAGTGAGATCTATGTTCAGGAACTGGCCACAGGCCGTCGTGAGGCAGTGGCCACCTATCCGGGTATCAACGGTGCGCCGGCGTGGTCGCCGGATGGCAGCAAGTTGGCCCTCACGCTGTCCAAGGACGGAAACCCCGAGATCTACGTGCTCGATCGGCCCAGTAAACGACTGACCCGCATCACCAACAGCCGCAGCATCGATACGGAGCCGACTTGGTCCCCTGATGGTCGTACCCTGGCCTTTACCTCGGATCGGGGCGGGAAGCCCCAGATCTACCGTGTGTCGGCCAACGGTGGTCGCCCTGAACGACTGACTTTCGATGGTGAGTACAACTCCCGTCCCGTGTTCGCTCCCGATGGACGTCGTATCGTCATGGTGCATGGGAATAAGGGGCGATACCGTATCGGTGTGCTTGACCTCGAGAGCGGTTACCTCCGTGAACTCAGCGACGGTCGCCTGGATGAGTCACCGAGCTTCGCACCGAACGGAGCCATGGTGTTGTATGCGACGCGGGCGGGGGCCAGTGGGGTGCTGGCGGGGGTTTCCATCGATGGAAGCGTCAAGCAACGCCTGCGCCTGGATGCGGGGGATGTGCGCGAACCCGCTTGGTCGCCATTCCTGCCCTGATAGCCTCGTTTCTCGCGACTTTGATTCGTTCCGAACGCTTTGTCATCTCAGACAACAGGAGATTCCAATATGAACATTCAGCGACTGCTCGGCGTCACTTTGGCGCTGTTTTTGCTCGCCGGTTGTGGTGGTGACACCGGCATCCGGGACTCGGATCAGGCACCTGTTGAGGACAGCGTATCCGGAACCGCCGGTCGGGATGGATACGGCAGTGGGGGCGCGTCCAGCCAGGGGGCCGCGGGTGCTTCCCAATTCCGCGGGCATCCCCTCGATAATCCGCGGGGGCCGCTCTCCAAGCGGGTGTTCTATTTCGGTTACGACGTTGATGAAGTGTCCGCCGATGATCGTGCCGCATTGGACGCTCATGCCCGCTACCTCGCGGCCAACCCGGCCACCACGGTCACGGTCGAGGGCCATGCGGATGAACGGGGCTCTCGTGAGTACAACATCGGATTGGCTGAGCGCCGGGCCTTGAATGTGCGTCGATTTCTCCTGTTCCAGGGAGCCAGTGCCCGCCAGGTCCGGGTCGTGAGCTATGGCGAGGAGCGTCCCGCTGCCTTGGGGCACGATGAGAGTGCGTGGTCGCTGAACCGCCGCGTCGAATTGCAGTACCCGGGGCATTGATCATGGTAAGTGTGCGCACGCTGGCGGTTGGTGTTGCCCTTGGATGTTCGCTGCTGATTCCGGTCTCCGGGCAGGCTCAGTCCCTGGAGAGTCGTGTCGAACGCTTGGAGCGGTTGCTGGAAAACCAGATCCTGCGGGAGATGCTGCAACGCCTCGAGGACATACAACGCGAGGTGCGTGAACTCCGCGGCGAGCAGGAAGTGCATAAACACCGCATCAGTCGCCTGATGGATCGACAACGGGAACTGTATCTGGATGTGGACCGACGCCTGGCGAAGCTGGAGCGCGGTGGTCCCGCGGTGGTGGCGGCCGCGGGTGTGGCACAGGAAAACGGACCGGATGCGGTGGATTCCCAGGGGCAGGCCCCGTCAGTCACGACTGATCCCGGTAACGCTGGCACGGGGGCAGCGACCGTTGCTGACGTGGCCGCTGAGACGGCCGCCTATGAGAACGCATTCAACCTGGTCACCGAAGGGCGTTACGAGCAGGCTCAGCAGGCGCTGGCGGACTTTATCAAGGCGCATCCCAACGGACGTAACGCTCCCAACGCTCAGTATTACCTGGGCGAAGCCCACTACCTGACCAGCAATTTCGACCAGGCTTTGAAGGAATACCGCAGCCTGCTCACAAATTACCCCCAGAGCAGCAAGCGAGCGAGCGCACTGATGAAGATCGGCTTCGTTTACTACGAAAAGAACGACATGCCCAAGGCCCAGCAGGCTCTCGAACAGGTCGTGCGCGAGTTCTCCGGATCAACGCAGGCGCGACTCGCATCCCAGCGTTTGAAGCAGATGAAGGCTGACGGCCTGATCCGTTGATGCGCTTCCGGTTCGCCTTAATGTCGCGTCTTTCCCGCGCGCGGGCGTCAATGATCCAGCACCGGGTACCGGGGCTCCGAGGGGGGTGTCCGGGAGCGGCGCCGTGAGTGGGGAGCGCTTGCGAATAACCGAAGTGTTTCTGTCGCTGCAGGGTGAGTCCCGTTCGGTGGGCTGGCCGACGGTTTTCGTCCGCCTGACCGGCTGCCCACTGCGCTGCCGATGGTGTGACACGGAATACGCTTTCAGTGGCGGGCAATGGATGGACTTGGCCGAAATCGTTGATCGTGTCGTCGGCTATGGGGTTCATCATGTATGCGTGACCGGCGGTGAACCGCTTGCGCAAAAGGCCTGCACCGTTCTGCTGCGAATGCTTTGTGATCGGCGGCTCGAAGTGTCCCTGGAAACGTCAGGTGCCCTCGATCTTGCCGGCGTCGATTCCCGCGTGGTCAAGGTGATGGATCTGAAGGCGCCGGGCTCCGGAGAAGTCGAACGCAACCGCTGGGAAAACGTCACGCTGCTGACCGCAAGCGATCAGGTGAAGTTCGTCATCGGTGACCGAGCGGACTATGAGTGGGCGAAGGGTGTAATGGGTGATTACGGCCTGGCTGGGCGATGCGAGATTCTGTTTTCTCCTGTTCAGGGGGAGGTTCATCCGCGCCAGTTGGCGGATTGGATCGTGTCGGATCGCATCCCGGTCCGTTTTCAGCTTCAACTACATAAGCTGCTTTGGGGAGACGAGGCCGGTCGATGAGCGATACTGTTCGAAAAGCCGTCATCCTGCTCTCAGGTGGCCTGGATTCCGCTACGGCACTCGCCGTGGCACGGTCAGAGGGTTTCGAGTGTCATGCTATGAGCGTGGCCTACGGGCAGCGTCATGGAGCCGAGTTGGACGCCGCGCGGCGTGTGGCCGAGTCCCAGGGCGTGGCATCGCATCGGGTTATTGATCTTGATCTGTCGGCCATCGGAGGTTCCGCGCTCACCGACGATGCCCTGGACGTTCCTGAGACGCCTACCGAGGGCATACCGATAACCTATGTGCCGGCGCGCAATACCGTGTTCCTATCCCTCGCCCTTGCCTGGGCTGAGGTGCTTGGAGCGGGAGACCTGTACGTGGGGGTCAACGCCGTCGATTACTCCGGCTATCCGGATTGTCGGCCCGAGTTCATCCGGGCCTTCGAAAAAGTGGCGAACCTGGGCACGCGGGCGGGCGTGGATGGTGATGGTTTCCGCATTCACGCGCCACTGATTGATCTCAGCAAAGGTGCCATCGTCGCCCTGGGGGCTGGCTTGGGCGTGGACTATGGTTTGACGGTTTCCTGTTACCAGGCGGGTGCTGATGGCAGTGCCTGTGGACGGTGTGATTCCTGCCGAATCCGAGCCGACGGTTTCCGGCAGGCGGGTGTCTCGGACCCCACTAATTACCGTGCATAAAACGGCGCCCGGACGCTTGTCATTCGAAGCAGATCCGGTATGATTCGGCGCTCGTTTTCGAGGGGCACCGGGCAACTTCGGCGGCCACAAACTCGAACGCTTACAACGGGTCGTTAGCTCAGTTGGTAGAGCACCGCACTTTTAATGCGATGGTCGTAGGTTCGAATCCTACCTCCGGAGCCAATTAAATTGGAGCGGTAGTTCAGTTGGTTAGAATACCGGCCTGTCACGCCG